>NZ_JBGGKT010000019.1:0-71542 GCF_041287115.1 Mycobacterium sp. pV006
TGGTTTTGGAGAAGATGCTGGGATTGGCGTCGATCTGTTGGTTGGTTGTGGTGTCGATGACGGAGATGCTGCGGCTGCCGCGATTTGCCACGTAGAGGCGAGTGCCGTCGGGACTAAGAGCCATCGCGCTCGGAGAGGACCCGACTCGGATGGTTTTGGAGAAGATGCTGGGATTGGCGTCGATCTGTTGGTTGGTTGTGGTGTCGATGACGGAGATGCTGCGGCTGCCACGATTCGCCACGTAGAGAAGGGCCCCATCTGGACTCAGTGTCAGCGCGCTTGGCAGACTTCCCACCCGCACGGTGTGGACCACTTCGTTGTCGAGCGTGCTGACAACCGAGACGGTATAGCCGCCTGCCACGTAGACGAACGTTCCGGCCGCGTTGATGGCCACGGCATTGGGCGCTGAGACGACAGGAATGGTGGCCGTGACTTCACTGGTTGCGGTATCGATCACCGAGAGCGTCCTGCTGCCTCGATTCGCGACATAGAGCCGCGACCCGTCATCACTTACCGCGATGTGCGAAGGTCTGGCGCCCACGGCGGTTCTTGAACCGCTGGCGAGTGAGCCTGGCAGCACGGGTACTTCGATGTCGACGAGAGTGCTCTGCTGTCCGTCCTTCGCCGAGACGCTGAACGAGTCGAAGTCGGCCGAGGCGGTGGTGCCGGCGCGTAGCCGGGCGGTCAAGGAGGGCGTGTAAGTGAAGTTGCCCAGGGCGTCGACGCTGACGCTTCCGCCGGTGGGTGTGCGAACAACGGTGAACGTAACCGCTCCGGTGTCGAAGACAGGCACGTGCACTATTCCACGGACCGCCCCGGTCGACGCATCAGGTGAGCCGACCGTGACCGACGCTGTCGGTGAGGTGTTAGCGACGGCAGCATGTTCGACTTTGCGATCGGCTGCGCCAATCCCCTTCGTGTAAGCGGTAGGGCCCTGCGACTGCCGACGGCCCCAAGCGAGCATCGCCAGTAGCAGCGGCGATTCCGTCGGCGGCACAGTTGGCTCGTCGTACATCGTATTGTCTGCCGATACTGCAGATGCCACGGTGATCAACTCGGTGGTTGTCGGAAGGCCCGTCGGCGCATCATCCGGCGCGCCGGCACGGGCCTCCGTTTCGAGGACCGCGGCGTCGGCTACTGCCGAGCTGCGCTTCGTATAAACGGTGCCTGTTTGATCGGTGTCAGTGTCCACAGGCTTCGTTTGGTCCGGGGAAGCAGTCGAAATGGCGGTGGGTTGAAATCTCGTGCTTGCGAGGGTGTGGTCTGTAAGAAGACCATCCGGCTGGTCACCTGTTACTGAGGTGTCCTCCCGGTAGCGCTGATGGGGATTTGAAGCACGGTCGAGACGATCCAATATCGAGTCTTTGGAGCCTCGGGCCGGCTCCGACTCGTCGGCCGGTCGAAGTTCATCTGTCGCGCCCGAGGCGGTGCGCACGGAGGCACGCGTCTCTCGACCTTCGTTGCGGTCGAATCGCCGGGCTTGGTGGGCGCCACTTCGCCACTGGGGTGGATTGTTGCCTCTGGCGTCAGCATCGGACCGCCGATCAGTCGATGCTCCTTCGTCGCCGAGCGAACGGTCACTATGCGCCGATGACGCACTTCGGTCGCGAGACGAAGCGGCATGGGACGGGCTGCCGTCGGCAGGAGCTGCAAGTGCGATACCCGGAGATGTCGCGATTACCATTCCGACGCCCAGCGCAATAGCTAGCGGGCCAACTCTGCCGACGGACTTTGCGTATTTCATCTGGCATCTCCCTTTCAGGAAGATTTCCTTTTATTTTACTTTGCGGGGAGGAAATTAGAGATTCGAATATAACTAAAGATTAGAAGTAATCACGCCACCAAAATTTGCTTCAATCGCGATTCTGTGGGATGCATTGTTTGAAGCGGCTATCGCTGCACTGTGTAGCAAACATGCACCATTCACCAGCGTTTTCACAGGCGTTCGTCGGCATCGTGCTGTCATTGGTCACCGCCCGAAAAGTGTGATTATGCCCGGCAATCTGTGTTGTGAGCTCAAGATACCGTCGCCGGGTTACGGGTGTCAGCCGATTTAAAAGGCCCTCTCACAATCGTTGCTAGAGCCACTCCGTTTGCCGCTGTATTTTCCAGAAAAGTACATTTTTCGTTACAGGTATAAACTTTGCTGAAGTAGCGCTCGAGGGAATTTGAACGAAGTAGTAACCCTTGTTTGGTTCGTTTGGCGACGTTGCCACGATGGCATGCGCAAAGGCGCCGCGCGCCGTCTGGCCAGAGGCAGCCAGCAAATCGTGTGGGCTGCCCCGACGTGAGCGACCGTAGATATCGACCGCGTGGCGACGTGATAGGCGAGGTGAGTCACACAGGAGGCGGCTGACCCTACTGTGCGCTCCCCGCGCTTGAACGCGAGCGTTTCGCAGGAGTCCAGGCTGGGCCGATCAGTGGGGCCCGCGATACGTGATGGGGCGGGCGCCTAGCGTCGCAGTAGTCGAGAGCGATAGTAGTGGCCGCGCTTGCTCACGGTCGCTGTCGCTACAACGGAGCACCAATTCTAGCGCGGGGTCGGGGCCAGAAAGCTGGCTGCAGTACTACTTTCGGGTCGACTCCCGATCCGCCAAACCATCGTGTCGGTGTCGGTCCCGCCCTCTGTTCCCTGCAGGTCGAGGGTTGTTCACGTCCAGGCTCCTCTTTGCGTGGCCGGCGGTGGTGACCCGGTTGAGCGCATTGAAACCTGCCACGAAAAAAACCACCGCCGCGAGCGCCCAGGCATTCCCTAGCGCCCACTCCCAGGTGGTGGCCGTAGGTGCGGGTGGTCAACCAGTACACGGCTATTGCGACCAACGGATAACCGGACAGCACGTAAAACCGCCCGTCAGGACTGGCAAGCCAACCGGCGTGCCGCCGATTGCGCATGTGCCATAGCCCTAACACGACGACAAGAGCGATTGCCGCTGCGGTAGACAACATCGGCGGCCCTCCTCGCGTCAGGGATGCGGTAGGCGTCAACGGCCAATTCTCACCTCAGGACCCTACCCGGCCCACTGCAAAAGTATGCGTAACCACCCTTGGAGCATTGTCACCCGAAGGAGACGATTCGGTCACGGCTTCACACACGGTGCGTCACCACTTCGGCGGCCTTCAACTCAGTGGCGTCGAACTCAACGGTCAACTTCCCGGTCGAGCGGATGATGCGCGACGCCAGGATCACCCAAATCTACGAAAGCACAAGCCCGATTCAGTGCGTGGTGATGAGCCGCGCCCTGCTGAAGTAGCAGCCGCTTGCGAAAGTTCTTTTACAGTTGGTGGAGTCGCCCGATCGCTAACGAGGGGGTGCACTTCCGCCGGGCCACCAACACGGCTTCAACGCGATGCGCGAGGACTTCGCCGACTTGCGGCGGGCCTCATCGACTTTCTACAGCATGTCGAGGGCCAGTTCGCCGAGTTCATGCTCGGCGCTCGATACGACCGCCGCAGTTCAACGGCAGATCGTCGGGTTGGTCAACGGTGTGATCATCGACCAGAATCGGGAGCGAGAGTGAGCTCGGCGTCGCTGGCGTAGGCGAATGACTTCGCTGAGCGCATTTTCGTGGAAGCGGCAGCGGCCGCGAGTGAGATCAGGCCGGCCGCAGATGGGTGATGTCGCCGGCTGACACCGTCGCCGTCGTCTCGCCGGTGTCGATCAGCAGTCGGCCACTCGCGTCGATTCCCGTTGCGGTACCGACGATGTCGGAGTTGCCGGGTAGATGTGCCCGCACTTCGGAGCCGATGGTCATGCTGACCCGGCGGTAGTCGTCGGCCAGGGCAGGGTCCGAGCGCCGCCAGCGCTGCACCAGCCGGTCCAGCGCGACGAGCAGACGCCCGGTGAGCACGGTGCGGTCCACCGCGACCCCGAGCATCGTCAGCGACACCGCCCGCGGGTCGGGCAGCGCATCCTCGGTGAGGCTGACGTTGAGCCCCACGCCGACCACCACCACGGTGCCGGCCACCTCGGCCAGGATGCCGGCCAGCTTGCCGTCACCGACCAGCACATCGTTGGGCCACTTCAGCCCCGCGTCGACACCCAGCTCACGCACGGTCTCGACAACGGCCAGACCGGTGATCAGCGGCAGCCAGCCCCACGCATCCGGGGACACCCCGGCGGTGTCGACGCCGAACGACATCGCGATCTGCGACCGCGGCGGCGCCGACCAGCTGCGGCCATGGCGTCCGCGTCCCGCGCGCTGGTGTTCGGCCAGCAGCACCGCCCCGGCGATGTCCTCCGTCGCGGCGCGCGCCACCAAGTCGGCGTTGGTCGACCCGGTCTCCTCGACGACGTCGACGCGGCGCCATCCCGTCCCAGAGACCGACGCGCGCAATTGATCGACATCCAGCGGTGCAGGCACGCCTAGAGGTTAGTGGTCGACCCTTCGAGGGATTCCAGCAGCTGAGCCGAGAGGGCGTGCTCGGCCGTCACCCGGTTCAGCGCGCCGAACCCGGTGACGAACGCCAGCATCGCGCCCAGCGCCCACAGATTGCCGACGGCCCATTCCCAGCCGGTGGCCGTAGGAGCGGTGTGCAGCCAGTAGGTCGCGATCGCGACCAGCGCGTAACCGCAGTAGATGTTGAATCGACCGTCGGAGCTGGCGCGCCAGCCTGGGTGGCGGCGGTTATGGGCGTGCCAGACAGCAAGGACGATGACGACGGCGACTGCCGTGATGGTCGAATCCATCGGCGCCCTCCTCGCAGGCGTGGCCCTCTGCGTCTCTCAAAGGGTCCAGCTTTGCCAAAACTGCACAAACCGCCATGTACGAGTGTGCGCGTCGATCCTGAGAGCAGTGTGTGGCTACGGAAACGATAAGGTCACGGTAACGTTTTAGTCAATCTTTCCGTTTCGCGCCGACGCTCCAGCAACGAGGTGTCAGAGTTCGCCACTTGCACGAGTGACGCACCAATTATGTATACCGCGAGTAGCCGTTCGACGATGTCGTCGGCGCTGTCCCAGGCCCGGGTCGACAGCACCCGGTCGCTCGCCGTGAAGCCCTGCGCGTCCGCCGACGCCCGCGCCGCGGCAAGGACCTCGTCGGCCGAGCGGCCCTCCAACGCCGGACCCGGCACTGCCTCCGGCACGATCTGATCCCCGTGCACCCGCACCGCCGTCGCGTAATCGGTTACGCCGACCGGCAGATCCGGCGCCGGCTTGCCGAACGGGTCCAGCGACAACACCGCGACCTCGCCCATGCCGACCGCCGCGTCCGCCTCGTCGAGCCGATCCGCGGTGCACAGCGCGACGTCGGCCTCCCCGCTCAACACCACCTCGGCGCCGATCCACCACACCCCGAACAGCACCGCCGCGGTCTGCCAGTGCGCCGGCAGCAGCACGGCGATCCGGCTGCCTGCCCCGGCGCCCAGCTCGTCACGGAGCAAATTGGCGGTCTTGGCCGCCCAGTTGGCCAGCGTCGCCGTCGAGCACTCGATGCGCTCACCGGTCGCGTCGTCGTAGTAGGTGATCCGCGGCCCGGCCGGGTTGGTGGCCAGCAGCGGATCGAGAACGGCCGAGCTGACGTTGGTCACGTCAGTTCACGCACTCGGGGTCGTCGGAGCCGGCGGTGATGATCGGCGACGCCGCCGGCAGCGCCTCGCCGCCGGCCTGCGCGGTCACCGGCGCCGAGAGCATCACGTCGGTGCCGTCCAGACCCGAGCCGGGACCGGTGTAGTCGTCGGCCAGGATCACCCGCACCGCGCCCTCGGGCACCGCGCTGTTCTCGACGATCTTGAGGCCGCCGAGTTCGGTGGCGACCGCCTGCGCGCCCAGGTCGTCGGCCTTGGCGGCCTGCACCTGTGTCGTCATCACCTTGTCGCCCTCGTTGTTGCCGACCGGTCCGGGCTTGAAGCCCTTGCTGGTCACGACATGCGACACCGCCGCGGCCAGGCCGTTGATGTCGGTGTCGTTGAGCACCTCGACGGTGGTCTTGTCGGGGCTGTAGGTGACCTCTTCGGTGTTGCCCTGCTCCTGCTCGTGCAGCAGGCCGTCCACCCAGGAGCGCACCTCGCTCGGATCGACGCGCACCACGCTCTGCATGCCGTCGTCGCTCCAGCCCGCTTCCTCGACGATCGGGATGGTCGCGAACGCCACGTTGCCGCCGGCGAGCTTCTGCAGCTGCTCGGCGAAATCCATGATGTCCCAGCCGTCGGAGAGGACCACCGAGCGCTGCACCGCGTCCTCGAGGCGGTTCAGCGTCGCCGGGCTGGACAGCGTCTTGCTCGAAATCACCTCGTGGGCAAGCGAAGCCATGAACGCCTGCTGACGCGTCACCCGGTCCAGGTCGCCGCGCGGCAGGTCGTGGCGCTGCCGCACGAAACTCAGCGCCTGCGGCCCGTTCAGCTTCTGCCACCCGGCCGGGAAGTCCGCCCCCGAAAGCGGTTCGTAGACCGCATCTTTGAGGCACACATTGACCCCGCCGAGCGCGTCGGTGATCAACGCGAAGCCGAGCAGCCCGATCTCGGCGTAGTGGTCGACCGTCACCCCGGTCAGGTTGGCGACGGTCTTGATCAGCTCCTCGCGGCCGGCTTCGGCGGCCTCCTGCTGCGCGACCGTTGGGTCCTCACCCTGCTGCTCGACGAGCTCCTTCATCGTGGCCAGATGCACGTCGCCGTACACGCCGTTGATCTTCATCTTGCCCAGCCCGGGCGCCTCGACATAGGAGTCGCGCGGGATCGAGATGGCTGTGGCCGAGCGCCCGTTGTTCGGGATGCGCACCAGGATGATGGTGTCGGTGCTGGTCGAGATGTCGTTGCCGGCGCGCAGCGTGGCCAGTTCCTCCTGGCTGAGCGGGTTGCCGTGCGCGTCGGTGCGGCTGTCCATGCCGACCAGCAGCACGTCGACCGCGCCGTCCTCGCCGCCGTCGCCCAGCGCGACCGAACTGATGTGGTTGATACCGGACTCGAAGGAGCGGACTTTGCTCCACGCCACCCCGGTGCCGATCACCACCGTCAACGCCACCACCGCCGAGACGACACGGGTCAGGGGAGCAGCAGGCATTAGTTCAGGCTATCTGCGAACAGCCTCGATGCGGGGGAGCTGAGACCGGCGTGCCAATATCGTGACGTGAGCGCCCGAATCGTGATCACCGGCGCGGCCGGCCTGGTAGGACGCGTGTTGGCAGGTCAGGCCGCCCAGCAGAGCCGCGATGTGGTGACGCTCACTTCTGCGCAGTGGGACATCACCGACCCGGCCGCGGGCGCGTCCGTGGTGCGGGCCGGCGACGTCGTCGTCAACTGCGCCGCCTACACCAAGGTCGACGCCGCCGAAGCCGACCCCGATCGCGCACACCTGGTCAACGCCGTGGGCGCCGGCAACGTCGCGCAGGTGTGCGCCCGCGCCGGCGCGGCGCTGATCCACCTGTCCACCGACTACGTGTTCGACGGCGCGCTGCGGCGCCCCTACGACATCGACGACGCCACCGGACCGCTCAGCGTCTACGGCCGCACCAAGCTCGCCGGCGAGCAGGCCGTGCACGCCGCGCTGCCCGACGCGACCGTGGTGCGCACCGCCTGGATCTACGAAGGCCGCGACGGCAGCGACTTCGCCGCCGCGATGCGCCGCGCCGCGCTCGGGGACGGCACCGTCGACGTCGTCGCCGACCAGATCGGCTCACCCACCTACGTCGGTGACCTGTGCGCGGCGCTGCTGCAAATCGCCGACGGTGTCCGCGCGCCGCTGCTGCACGCCGCCAACGTCGGCGCCGTCAGCCGCTTCGACCAGGCACAGGCGGTGTTCGCCGAGCTCGGTGCCGATCCAGCACGGGTGCGGCCCGTCGGCAGCGACGAGCATCCGCGGCCCGCGCCGCGCCCGGCGTACTCGGCACTGGCAGCCGAGAAGTCCGCCGCGGCGGGGCTGACCCCGCTGCGGCCATGGCGCGAGGCGGTCACCGCTGCGCTGGCCGCTACCCTCTAGGCCGTGAGATGGGCAGCCCGCCGGTGAGCGACGAACTCTTTGTCGTGACGGTGACCTATTCGCCCGGACCGCATCTGGACCGATTCCTGGCGTCGCTGTCGCATGCCACCGAGCGGCCGGTGACGGTGATCATGGCCGACAACGGGTCGACCGACGGCGCGCCGGAAGAAGCCGTCACGCGCTACGACAACGTGCGGCTGCTGCGCACCGGCGCGAACCTGGGCTACGGCTCGGCGATCAACCGGGCCGTCGCCGAGTACGACCTGACCGCGCAGGACATGTTCGTCGTCGCCAACCCCGACGTGCAGTGGGGGCCGCACAGCATCGACCTGCTGCTCGACGCCGCGGCTCGCTGGCCGCGGGCCGGTTCGCTGGGCCCGTTGATCCGCGACCCCGACGGCTCGGTGTACCCGTCGGCGCGGCATCTGCCCTCGATCATCCGCGGCGGGATGCACGCCGTCGTCGGGCCGGTGTGGCCGTCCAACCCGTGGACCGCGGTGTACCGGCAGGAACGCGAGGACCCCAGCGAACGCGCCGTGGGCTGGCTGTCCGGGTCGTGCCTGTTGCTGCGCGGCGGCGCGTTCTCCGAGATCGGCGGATTCGACGAGCGCTACTTCATGTACATGGAGGACGTCGACCTCGGCGACCGGCTGGGCAAGGCCGGCTGGCAGAACGTCTACGTGCCCTCGGCGGAGGTGTTGCACGCCAAGGGTCACTCCACCGGGCGCGATCCCGCCCGCAACCTGGCCGCCCACCACGTCAGCACCTACACTTTTCTGGCCGATCGGTACCCGCGACGCTGGCAGGCCCCGTTACGGTGGGCTTTTCGGGGGGCCTTGGGGGCGCGCTCACGGTTGGTGGTGCGCAGTTCGTTGAAGTCCCGACGTTCGCAACGGAAAGGGCGGCGGTGATGGTCAATCCAGCCGAAGTCGATGCAGTCATCCTCGTCGGTGGCATGGGCACCCGATTGCGGCCGTTGACGTTGTCGGCGCCGAAGCCGATGCTGCCGACGGCCGGGCTGCCGTTCCTGACCCATCTGCTGTCGCGGATCGCCGACGCCGGAATTGAGCACGTCATCCTGGGCACGTCCTACAAGGCCGAGGTGTTCGAATCCACTTTCGGGGACGGCTCCAAGTTCGGGCTGCAGATCGAGTACGTCGTCGAGGACGAGCCGCTGGGCACCGGCGGCGGCATCGCCAACGTCTCGTCCCGGTTGCGCTACGACACCGCGATCGTGTTCAACGGCGACGTGCTGTCCGGCTGCGATCTCTCGGAGTTGCTGTCGTCGCACTTCGAGCGCGACGCCGACCTGACGCTGCATCTGGTGCGCGTCGGCGATCCGCGCGCTTTCGGTTGTGTGCCCACCGATTCCGAGGGCCGGGTGACGGCGTTCCTGGAGAAGACGCAGGATCCGCCGACCGATCAGATCAACGCCGGCTGCTATGTGTTCAAGCGCTCGGTGATCGAGGACATCCCGAAGGGGCGGGCGCTGTCGGTGGAGCGCGAGGTGTTTCCGCGGCTGCTCACCGAGGGGCTCAAGGTGTGCGGCTACGTCGACGCCACCTACTGGCGCGACATGGGCACGCCCGAGGACTTCGTGCGTGGCTCCGCGGATCTGGTGCGTGGCATCGCGCCGTCGCCGGCGCTGACGCATCAGCGCGGCGAGAAGCTGGTGCACGACGGCGCGTCGGTCGCCCCCGGGGCGCTGCTGATCGGCGGGACCGTCGTCGGCCGCGGCGCCGAGATCTCCGGCGGCGCTCGGCTGGACGGCGCGGTGATCTTCGACGGCGTGACGGTGGCGGCCGGCGCGGTGATCGAGCGCTCGATCATCGGCTTCGGTGCGCGCATCGGGCCGCGGGCGTTGATTCGCGACGGTGTGATCGGCGACGGCGCGGAGATCGGCGCCCGCTGTGAGCTGCTGCGTGGTGCCCGCGTCTGGCCCGGCGTGGTGATCCCCGACGGCGGTATCCGCTTCTCGACCGACGTCTAGCTTTCTTCGCGCGAAAGTGCTCTGAGCGTAGTCGCAGTCGCGTTGTCGCTGCGGTGAGCGCACTTTCGCGGAGGCAGCCTGTGGATAACCTGCTCCGGCAGCGGTCATCTTGTCGGCCTGCGGCCGCACGCTTCCGGCATGCGAAGAGTGTTTCTCGGCACTGAAGCGATCTCGAGCGGTGCAGCGACGCCCGGCGAACTCCGCTACCGGTACCACCGCCTGTTCCCCAACGTGTACACAGTCGACGACATGCCGTCGCTGAGCGTCCGGACCGTCGGCGCATGGTTATGGAGCGGACGAAGAGGGGTGATCACGGGACTGGCAGCGTCCGCCTGGCACGGCTCGAAGTGGATCGACCCGTCCGTGCCGATCGAAATGATCTACGACTGCAAGCGCCCGCCCGCCGGGGTTGTCACGCGAAATGAGCGGATCGGAGAAGACGAGCGAATTGTCCGATATGGGCTGCCCGTCGCGACGATTCAACGCACCGCGTTCGACCTCGGCAGATTCTCCTCAGTGGAGCGCGCGGTGGAGCGCCTCGACGCACTGGCCAACAAGACGGGTCTGCGGGCCGACGACGTCCTGCCCTTGATCGAGCGCTACCGGGGCGCCCGCGGCACACGTAACCTACGCAGCGCGCTCGCGCTGATGGACGCCGGCGCCCAGTCGCCGAAGGAGACCTGGCTGCGCCTGCTCCTGATCAAGAAGGGCTTTCCGCGGCCGAGAACTCAGATCCCGGTTTCCCGCGCAGACGGGTGGGCTTTCGCGTATTTGGACATGGGCTGGGAGGACCTCAAAATCGCAGTGGAGTACGACGGCGATCACCACAGAGAACGCGATCAGTACCAATTCGACATACAGCGTCTGCGCAAGATCGAACAGCTCAACTGGCTGCACATCAAAGTGATCAATGAAGACACACCCGAAGAGATCGTCGATCGGGTCCGACGAGCCCGGGCTCTCCGCGAGAGTGCGCTGAGGGTAGCTCCGCGCGCGGCATGACTACTGTGAGGGCACTTTCGCGGGCGGGCGCGGGGTCAGAGAAGGGCGGCGCGGGCCAGCTGGGCCAGGCCGAAGTCGGACTCGCCGGGCAGCGCGTCGAGCGGCCACCAGCGCAGGTCCAGCGACTCGTCGCTGCGCTCGAACTGTGCGCCGGCCGGGGCATAGGCGACGAACTGCACATCGAGGTGGCGCGTCGGCACGCCCAGCGAGCAGGTCACCGGGTGCACATGCACGGCGGCGGGCAGCGGCGAGATCGTCAGGCCCGCAATCCCGGACTCCTCGGTGACTTCGCGCAGTGCCGCGGCCACCAGGGTCTCATCGGACGGTTCGCAGTGGCCGCCGAGTTGCAGCCAGCGCCCGATCCGCGGGTGCAGCGTCAGCAGCGCATGCCGACGGCCGTGGTCGAGCACCAGCGCCGACGCGGTGATGTGGCCGGGCACGCATGAGCGCAGGCACGCGTCCGGGCGCGCATCGAGAAACGCCAGCAGCGCATACCGCGTCGAATCCAGCGCCGGGTCAGCGGGTTTCCACGCGCTCAGCACCTCGACCGCCGACTCGTGCAGCGTCATCGCCGCACCAGCAGATCACCGACGGCCGCCGGGTCGCGCGGCGCCAGCGGCTCAGCAGGATGACCGATCGCGATGGCGCCCAACGGCTCCCAGTCTTCGGGCAGATCCAGCACCGACCGCACCAGCTCCGGCGCGAAGATCGTCGACCCGATCCAGCAGCTGCCCACCCCGCGGACCGCCAGCGCCACCAGCAGTCCCTGCACCGCGGCCCCGACGGCAACGGTGAACATGGTGTGTTCGGCCGCGGTGCGCCGCGCATCGGGATAGGAGTGCGCCCCGTCGGGCACCAGGAACGGGATCACCAACTCCGGTGCGTCGTAGAGAATCTGGCCGCGCGCCACCCGGCGCTCGACAGCCAAGGGATCGCGACCGTCACCGAGCAGGTCCGAACGCCACTGCTCCTTCATCCGATCGAGCAGCTCCACGCGTAACGCGGAGTCCTGCACCCACACCAACCGCACCGGCCGGGTGTGGTGCGGTGCCGGGGCCGTCAGCGCCTCGGCCACCGCGTCTTCGATCACGCTTGCGGCGACCGGTTCGGCGCTGAATGCCCGCACCGACCGGCGCATCAGCAGCGCCTGCGAACGGCCCAGCGCGAGCGCCTCTTCGGTGCCCAGCCAGAACAGGTCCTCCTCGCCGGCGCGCACCAGCGACCGCGCCGAGGATCCGTCGTCGTGCAGCGTCAGCCCGCGCACCACCGCCACCGGCACCGCGGTCAGCTTGCCCTTGACCAGATCAGCGGCCGCGGCGATCTCGTCGGCCACCGCGATCTCGGTGACGATCAACTCGTTGCCGTGCTGGTCGTGTTCGCCGGCGTAGCCGTGCAGCACGGTCAGCCCGGACGCGCCGATCGCCACGTCGGTCTGGCCGGTGCGCCAGGCCCGGCCCATCGTGTCGGTGACCACCACGCCGACCCGCACGCCCAGTCGCTCACGAAGAGACGACACCAACGCCGCCGCGCTGCCGTCGGGATCGACCGGCAGCAGCGCCAATTCGTTGGCGTCGACGTTGGATCCGTCCACCCCGGCGGCGGCCTGCACCAGACCCAGCGCGTTCTCGGTGATCAGCGTGCGGCCCTTGCGGGCCAGCACGCGGACCGCCTCGCTGTCGATCAATCTGCGCCGCAGCGCATCCCGCTCCTCTGGGTCGGACGGCGCGACGACCATCCGGCCCTCGCACTTGGACAGCACCTTGCTGGTGACGACGACGACGTCGTGATCGCGCAGCCACGGCGCGGCCTCGGCGATGGCCGACGCCAGGTCGTCGCCGGGCCGGAACTCCGGCAGTCCCTCGACCGGCAGGATCTCCAACCGGGCCGATGTGCCGTGATCGGTCACCACGAGACCCCGGCCAGCTCCAGTCCGGCGCGCACCATGTGCGCGGTGACCGCCGGCTCGGTCATCAACAGCGGCGCCGACCGCACCGAGATCCCGTCGACGGCGGCGGTGTCGCCGGTGTGCACCAGCCAGCCGTCGAGGATGCCGGTGGCCGACCGGGCGCCGTAGTGCGCGGCCACCGCTTCGGAGGTGCTGGCCACCCCCATGATCGACAGGCAGGTATCGGCCATGCCGCGCAACGGCTTCCCGCCGACGATGGGGGAGTATCCGATCACCGGCGCGGACGTGGCCCGCAGCGCGGCCCGGATGCCGCCGACGGCCAGGATGGTGCCGATGCTGACCACCGGGTTCGACGGGGCTATCAGCACCACGTCGGCGTCCTCGATCGCCTCGGTCACCCCGGGCGCCGCCTTGGCCTGATCGGCGCCGATGAACGCGAAGCTCTCCGTCGGCACCTGGGCCCGATAGCGCACCCACCACTCCTGGAAGTGGATGGCCTTCTTCTCCCCGGTCTCCGGATCGCTGATCACGACGTGGGTTTCACTGCGGTCGTCGCTGGCGGGCAACAGCCGGGCGCCGGGGTTCCAGCGCCGGCACAGCGCCTCGGTGACCGCCGAGAGCGGATAGCCGGCGCGCAGCATCTGGGTGCGCACCAGATGGGTGGCCAGATCGCGGTCACCCAGACCGAACCAGTCCGGCTGCACCCCGTAGGCGGCGAGCTCTTCCTTGGCGTGCCAGGTCTCGTTGCGATGACCCCAGCCGCGTTCGTCGTCGATGCCGCCGCCGAGGGTGTACATGCAGGTGTCGAGGTCCGGGCAGATCCGCACCCCGAACATCCACGCGTCGTCGCCGACGTTGACGACGGCGGTCAGTTCGTGGTCGCTAGCATTGTCGCCGAACTGGCCGAGGCCGAGGAGATGCTGCACGCCGAGCAGGAATCGTGCGCCCCCGACGCCGCCGACCAGAACCGTCACCTTCACAGGGAACGAGACTAGGCCGTGCGGTCCGGACCCGTGTCGGGTGGGGAGTGACAGACACACCACAGCGCGACGCGCCGAATTGTCATCACGAAATGGTATGAATTCCTGTTCTAGCGCTTGACCGAGGTAGTGATCGCGTGTGTAATCACACCAGTGTCATTCGCGGTTTCCCACCGGATTCGGTGTCGCAGACCGAGATTCGATCACTTGTTCGAATTGGGTGGCCACACAGAGCAATAGTGTCGGCTGGCAGCAACCGGATCTACGAGACTGTACGAGACTGTGAGGAGGGGAAACATGGCATTTGAACAGGCCGATTTCGGCGAATCGGACCATTTCGACATCAGGCTCCTCGGCTCGGTGGGAAGTGCGACGCACATCCAGACCGGACCGACACCTGCAACCAACGGACGCCCGCAACTGAGCGTGGTGCCCGACCGGATCGAGGATTTCACCGAAGATTCGGATCTCACCGAAGATCAATGGCAAGAGCGTGCGCTGTGCGCGCAGACCGACCCCGAGGCGTTCTTCCCCGAGAAGGGCGGCTCCACCCGCGAGGCCAAGCGCATCTGCCAGGGCTGCGAGGTGCGCGACGAATGCCTCGAGTACGCCCTGGCAAACGACGAGCGCTTCGGTATCTGGGGCGGCCTGTCCGAACGCGAGCGCCGTCGCCTCAAGCGCGGGATCATCTGACCGCGCGCCGGCCCCGCCGGCGACCCTGACCCAACAGATCGTCTAGTCGTCACCGATCGTCGGATCGATGACCGACGGCTCCACTCCCAGATAGGTGGCCACCTGAGCCACCAGTAGTTCGTGCAACAGATCGGTCAGCTCGACGGTGTCTTTGGCCCGTCGCTCGATCGGCTTGCGGAACAGCACAATTCGAGCCCGCGTCGAGTTGCCGCGGACGTCCACACCGGCCGGGATGAGACGCGCGAGCGCAATCGGACCGTCAGCGACCACCTCCGGTGGCCACTGCACGCTGTCCGGGTCCTTCGGGGCGATCCGCGGAATCTCGTCGACGGCGACATCGAGCGCCGAGACCCGGTCGTGCCAGCGCCGCTCGATCGGCTCGTAGGCCTCCAGCACCGCCATGTCGAAGCGTTCGGCGCGGCTGCGCCAGCCCGGAACGGTCGGCGGAAGCAGTGGTCCCCGCATCTCCCGGCCCCGCCGCGAGCCCCGATGCCTGCGCACGGTCACGAAAAAGATCGTAACGGTTGGGCTTCGGCGGCCTGCCGGCTGCGCGTGTCCGGCGCGACCCCGGCGACGAGCCACGATAACCTTCCGAGCGTGAATGTTCCCCGTCGCTGCTGCCGGCCAGGGTGCCCTCACTATGCGGTCGCGACGCTCACCTTCGTCTATTCCGACTCGACTGCGGTTGTGGGCCCGCTCGCCACCGTGTCTGAGCCGCACTCCTGGGACCTGTGCGTCATGCACGCCGGCCGGATCACCGCCCCGCGCGGATGGGAGCTGGTGCGCCACGCCGGCCCGCTGCCGTCGCACCCTGACGACGACGACCTGGTCGCGCTGGCCGACGCGGTGCGCGAGGGCCGCGACGGGGTGGCGCCCGCGCACGGCTTCACCGCCGGGTTCAGCGACCCGGTCAGCGGAGCGCACGGCGGCGCGTTGATGGCCCCGCCGGCCCGCCGCCCGGAGACCAACGGCCGCCGGCGCGGACATCTGCGGGTGCTGCCCGACCCGACCGACTAAGGGCTTACTTCGTCAGCACCATGATGGAGGACCCCCCCATCAATCGGACTGCTAAGTCCTCATGGAGTGCGCGCAGGCTTCGGCGCGCCAAGTTGACGATTCGCGTTCGTGTCGCGCGGTCCGGAAGCTCCTCGGCGCCGTGCGTGTAATTCCAATCGAGGACCTCGTAACCGCAGCCGCCGAGAACCGCCAACGCGGTGTCTTTGCTGAAGTAGTGCAGATGGCCGAGTTGTTCGCGGGCGCCGAGGATCGGCTTCGACCGCAGAACGGTCTGAACCGAGAGGTCGAGCGGTATGTGAAACAACTTGAACTCTGCACGCGGCCGAAGGGCCTTGAGAAACGCCATGTAATCCTCGACGTGCTCGAAGACATCGATGGCCATCAGAAGGTCGATCCCCGAGGTGTCGGCAGCGAGAAAATCTTCGTGGTGGAAGGTCAGGCGATCGGTCCTCTTAGGACTGGCTATTTGGTATGCCTGGGGTGATATGTCGTAGCCATCGAACGTCGCGTCCGGTAACTTCGCCGCAAGTTGAGCAAGAATCTCGCCGGAGCCTGCTCCGACCTCAACGACATGTGCCGGCGCCAGAGCATTTCGCGACAGAATGTCGAGGATCCAGGCTGCTTTCGTCGGGGCGTCCCCTTCGTGCCAGTCAGGATTTTTAAGCAAGTACTCGCCGGATTCATACGTTGATGGAGACATCGCTCGCCACTCACTCAGCGCTAGGTTCGAGGGGCCCACCTGGGCCTTTGGCGGCAATTTAGCACGCCGGCAATGAAACGGCCGGTCATCGGAGGCTATCGGTGCAAGCCGTAGCGTGTACCGGCGTCGATGGCGGATTCTTCTCGATCGGTTCCGGCTAGGCTGGACGTAACCACGTCCGGAGTCCAAGGAGCACTATGTCCCGGCCCGCTGAGGCTGTACAGCGCGTCATCAAGGCCTACGACGTGCGTGGACTCGTGGGCGCCGAGATCGACGAGCAGTTCGTCAGCGAAGTCGGCGCCGCATTCGCCCGGCTGGTCCGCGCAGACGCGACCCAGGTGGTCGTCGGCCACGACATGCGGTCGAGCTCGCCGGGGCTGGCCAACGCGTTCGCCGACGGCGTGCTGGCCCAGGGCCTCGACGTGGTGCGCATCGGATTGGCCTCGACCGACCAGCTGTACTTCGCCTCCGGACTGCTGGACTGCCCGGGCGCGATGTTCACCGCCAGCCACAACCCGTCGGCCTATAACGGCATCAAGCTGTGCCGCGCCGGGGCCAAACCCGTCGGCAAGGACACCGGGCTGACCACCATCAGCGACGAGATCATCGCCGGCGTCCCCGGCTACGACGGCCCGCGCGGCAGCATCTCCGACCGCGACGTGCTCGACGACTACGGCCGGTTCCTGCGCTCGCTGGTCGACATCGGCGCGGCCCGCCCGCTGACGGTGGCCGTCGACGCCGGCAACGGCATGGCCGGCCACACCGCGCCGGCCGTCCTGGGCGCGATCGGCTCGATCACCCTCAAGCCGCTCTACTTCGAACTCGACGGCACCTTCCCCAACCACGAGGCCAACCCGCTGGACCCGGCCAACCTCGTCGATCTGCAGTCCTACGTGCTCGAGACCGGTGCCGACATCGGTCTGGCCTTCGACGGCGACGCCGACCGCTGCTTCGTCGTCGACGAGAAGGGCCAGGCGGTGTCCCCGTCGGCGGTCACCGCGCTGGTGGCCGCCCGCGAACTCGGCCGCGAGATCGGCGCGACCGTCATCCACAACCTGATCACCTCGCGCGCGGTGCCCGAGCTGGTGACCGAACGCGGGGGCACCCCGGTGCGCTCGCGGGTGGGCCACTCCTACATCAAGGGGCTGATGGCCGAGACGGGCGCGATCTTCGGCGGCGAGCACTCCGCGCACTACTACTTCCGCGACTTCTGGGGTGCGGACTCCGGGATGCTCGCCGCGCTGCACGTGCTGGCCGCGCTGGGCGAGCAGCACCGGCCGCTGTCGGACATGATGAGCGACTACCAGCGCTACGAGGCCTCCGGGGAGATCAACTTCACCGTCACCGACGCGCCCGCGATCGTCGACTCCGTGCTGCAGGCCTTCAGCAGCCGTGTGCAGGGCATCGACCACCTCGACGGGGTGACCGTGGACCTCGGCGACGGCAGCTGGTTCAACCTGCGGATGTCGAACACCGAACCCCTGCTGCGGCTCAACGTCGAGGCCCGCACCACCGAGGACGTCGCCGCGCTCGTCGATGAGATCGGCGCCCAGATCACCTCGGGGACAAAGGAACTGACGTGAACGCCGGGTCACTGTCGGCTGCCGTGGTGGATCTCGACGACACCGCCGGCTTGCTCGACGCCGACCGTGACGGCCTGCTGCGCGCCGCGTCGATGGCCGGGGCGCAGGTCCGCGCCACCGCCGCCGCGCTCGACGAGGGCGTTCTCGAGCCGCTGCGCGCCGACGGCCCGCCCCGCACCGTGGTGTGGGTGGCCGGGCGCGGCAACGCCGAGACCGCCGCGACGATGCTGGCCGCGCTCGTGGGGGCGACCGTCGGCGCACCGCTGGTCGTCGCCTCCGAAGCGCCGCTGTGGTTGGGCGCCCTGGACGTTCTCGTCGTCGCCGGCGACGACCCCGGCGACCCCGCCCTGGTCTCTGCGGCCGCGGTCGGGGTGCGCCGCGGCGCCCGCGTGGTGGTGGTCGCCCCGTACGAGGGTCCACTGCGCGACGCGACGGCCGGGCGCGCGGTCGCCCTGCCACCGCGGCTCGCGGTGCCCGACGACTTCACCATGGTGCGGTTCTTCGCGGCCGGGTTGGCGGTGCTGACGGCCACGATCGCGGCGTACTCCTTCGATCTGGAGGCGCTGGCCGACGAACTCGACGGCGAAGCCGTCCGAAACAGCGCTGCGCGTGAGGTTTTCACCAACCCCGCCAAGGAGCTGGCCCAGCGGATGGTGGGTCGCGACGTGGTGTTCGCCGGTGACACCGCCGCGATGCGTGCGTTGGCCCGGCACGCGGCGACGGTGATGCTGCGCGTCGGGAACCAGACCGTCACCGCGGCGGGTCTCTCCGATGTCCTGGCCGCGTTGCGCACCGGCTGGGGTCGCAGCGAGGGTGTGGCGCCGTCGATCTTTCACGACGAAGAGATCGACGGGCCGTTGGCCGCCCGGACCCGCACGCTGGTGCTGACCTCCGATGCCGACCGGTTCGAGGTCTCGGCACGGCTGCGCGGATTCGACGACGTCGACGTGATCAATGCCTACGACGTCCCCGACGTCGAGGTGACGAGGGGGAATCAGGAGCCGCCGGGTTCAGCAGCGATGCCCGTCTCCGCGCGTCCTGAACAACAAGTGGCGCTGTTGGCGCTCCGCCTGGAGATGGCGGCGGTCTACCAGCGCTTGATCCGAGGTTGAGACGAGTGCATCTGCTGAGGGGAGCGGTGCGGACCTATGCCTGGGGTTCGCGCACCGCGATCGCCGAATTCACCGGGGCCCCGAGCCCCACCCCGCATCCCGAAGCCGAACTGTGGTTCGGTGCGCACCCGCAGGACCCCGCCCATCTGCTGACCGACGACGGGCAGCGTTCCCTGCTCGACGCGGTACGCGACGACCCCGAAGGCGAACTGGGCGCGGAGTTGCGCGACCGGTTCGGCGACGCCCTGCCGTTCCTGGTGAAGGTGCTGGCCGCCGACGAGCCGCTGTCGCTGCAGGCACACCCCAGCACCGCGCAGGCCGTCGAGGGATTCGAGCGCGAGGAACGCCTCGGCATCCCGGTGACCGCACCCAACCGCAACTACCGGGACCGCAGTCACAAACCGGAGATCATCGTCGCGTTGACGCCGTTCGAGGCGCTCGCCGGATTCGCGCCCGCCGCCCGCTCGGTCGAGCTGATGCGCGCGCTGCAGGTGCCCGAACTCGACCCGTACATCAATCTCCTGTCAGGTCAGACCGACGCCGACGGATTGCGGGCGTTGTTCACCACGTGGATCACCTGCCCGCAACCAGATCTCGAGGTGCTGGTGGCCGCGGTGATCGACGGCGCGATCAACTACGTCCGCTCCGGCGCCACCGAATTCGCCCGCGAAGCCAAGACGGTGCTGGAACTGGGGGAGCGCTATCCCGGAGACGCCGGGGTGCTGGCCTCCATGCTGCTCAACCGGTTGTCCCTGCAACCGGGTGAGGCGATCTACCTGTCGGCCGGGAACCTGCACGCCTACCTGCACGGGATGGGTGTCGAGGTGATGGCCAACTCCGACAACGTGCTGCGCGGCGGGCTGACCCCCAAGCACGTCGACGTCCCCGAACTTCTGCGCATCCTGGACTTCGAACCGGTCCGCGACCCGTTGGTGCCCACCGAAAAGCGCTGCGACGGAGCGGAACTGGTCTATCGCACGCCTGCACCGGAATTCGCGGTGTCGGTCCTGCGTATCGACGGTGAGCGCCTGGGCCACGAAATCGACACGCCCACGACGCACGACGGTCCGCAGATCCTGCTGTGCGCCGAGGGGTCGGTGACGGTGTACGCCAAGAGCGACTCGGTGACCATGCAGCGCGGCGCCGCGGCGTGGGTAGCCGCGGACGAGAGCCCGATCCGGTTGTCCGCACACGAGCCGACCCGGTTGTTCCGCGTGACCGTCGGGTTCTAGACCGGAATCGGTCTGCGCTCTGCCGCCCACAGCCCGAGGTTGTGTCTGACGGTGCGGGCGATCAACTTCGCCGAGGGCACCATGTAGAGGCTGTCGAGGAGACTGAACCGGCGTAGAAACCACTCCGCGAGAATGGGATCGGTTTCGGCGGCGCCGAGGAACTGGTCGAACAGCGCGCCGACCGGCTGGTACCACCAGGGCGCGGCGCCCTCGGCGCGGTGCAGCGTGAGGTCGCCGATCGCGTTCATCATCCACACCGGGTACGTCGTCTTCGCGGTGGCGCGCAGGAAGGTCGTCGCCATCTCGTCAGGCGGGCCCTGGAGCGCCTGCCGCAGCGGGTGTGCCTGTAAGGACACCATCGTCATGCCCTGCCCGAACGTCGGGTTGAAGCTGGCCACCGAGTCACCGAACGGCAGAATCCCGTCCGGGAAGTGCTCGAGCTTGTCGTAGCGGCGCCACCGGCTGGTCGGGTACTTGTGCATCGCGCTATCCGAGACCGGACGCGCCTGCCGCAGTGCGGCAACGATGTGCGTCGGCAAGAGCTGCTCGGCCAGGTCCATCATGGCCTCGAAGTCGTTGGGCGGCAAGACTTTCCCGACCCCGAATGTCGTGAGACCCCAGGTGCCGTCCTCGTAACACAACATGCCCAATCCCAGCGGCTGGTCCCGGGAAGCGCCGGCCACCACCACCTTCCCGGCGATCGACCCGTCGGGAATCTGTAGTGCCACACTGGCGTAGGCGATACCGACCTGGACCGTCTCCTCCGGTGGGCGCGCAAAGCCCCACTGCTCCAGCCAGACCGGCAGCCGGGTGCCGCGACCAGTGGCGTCGACCACGAGATCGGCCCGGAGCGTCGCACCGCCGTCGGTGCGTACCCCGACGACGCGACGCCTGTCGAACACCGGCTGATCCACACCGCAGTGGGTGACCGTCACGTTGGGAAGGCGCATCACCCGGGTGCGCAGTTGCCACTCCAGGTGCGGGCGGCTCGGCACGTACGCGGTGAACTCGTCCTGCAGCGTGTGCTGCGTGCCCAGCACATGGCCGGCGGCGCCGAAGTGGATGCAGTCGGGCCGGTTCTCCAAGATCGGCACACCGGCCGCGACCATGTCGTCGAGCAGACCGGGAAACAGCGTTTCGAACTCCTGCGCACCGCGGGCCATCAGCAGATGTACGTGCCGGCCCTGCGGCACCCCCGGACGCTGCTTCGGCTGGTCGGGGAGGGCATCGCGGTCCAGGACGCTGACCTCGTCGGCGACCTCGGAGAGGACCCGGGCCGCGCACGACCCGGCGAGGCTGGCCCCAATCACGATTACGTGTTTGAGAGTGCGCCCCATGGGGTCACGGTAGTCGGTACATTCCGCAAGGACCATGACGAAAAGGGGACGGGTGTGACCGCTGAGTCGACCGCGCCGAGCAACGGCAGATGGCGCACCAAATCGGTCGAGCAGTCGATCGCCGACACCGACGAGCCCGACACCAAACTGCGCAAGGACCTCAGCTGGTGGGACCTCACCGTCTTCGGTGTCTCGGTGGTCATCGGCGCGGGCATCTTCACGATCACCGCGTCCACCGCGGCCAACATCACCGGTCCCGCGATCTCGGTCTCGTTCATCCTCGCCGCGGTCGCCTGTGGCCTCGCCGCGCTGTGCTACGCTGAGTTCGCCTCGACCGTGCCGGTCGCCGGCAGCGCCTACACGTTCTCCTACGCGACGTTCGGCGAGTTCGTCGCATGGATCATCGGCTGGGACCTGATCCTCGAATTCGCAGTCGCCGCGGCCGTGGTGGCCAAGGGTTGGTCCAGTTACCTGGGCACCGTGTTCGGGTTCAGGGGCGCGGTCACCGACGTCGGCGGCATCGAGGTGGACTGGGGCGCGCTGATCATCATCGCGTTCGTCACCGCGATCCTGGCGTTCGGGACCAAGCTCTCCGCGGGGGTGAGTCTGGCCATCACGGTCGTCAAGGTCGCGGTGGTGCTGCTGGTCGTGGCCGTCGGCGCGTTCTACGTCAAAGCCGCAAACTTCACCCCGTTCATACCGCCGGCCGAGCCCGCCGAGAGCGGCGTGGGCAGCAGCGGCGCCGAACAGTCCCTGTTCTCGCTGCTCACCGGCGCCGAGGGCAGCAACTACGGCTGGTACGGCCTGCTGGCCGGCGCGTCGATCGTGTTCTTCGCGTTCATCGGCTTCGACATCGTCGCGACCACCGCCGAGGAGACCAAGAACCCGCAGCGCAACGTGCCACGCGGCATCCTGGCGTCACTGGCCATCGTCACCGTGCTCTACGTCGCCGTGGCGATCGTGCTCACCGGCATGGTCAGCTACAAGGACCTGCGTGAGGAAGAGAACCAGAACCTGGCCACCGCGTTCGCGATGAACGGCGTGGACTGGGCGGCCACCGTCATCTCGATCGGTGCACTGGCCGGCCTGACGACCGTGGTCATCGTGCTGGTGCTCGGCCAGACCCGCGTGCTGTTCGCCATGTCGCGCGACGGCCTGTTGCCGCGGCAGCTGGCCCGCACCGGAAGTCGCGGTACACCGGTGCGCATCACGCTGCTGGTGGGCGCCGTGGTCGCGGTGACCGCGACGGTGTTCCCGATGGGCAACCTCGAAGAGATGGTCAACATCGGCACGCTGTTCGCGTTCGTGTTGGTGTCGGCGGGGGTGATCGTGTTGCGGCGCACCCGCCCCGATCTGCAACGCGGCTTCCGCACGCCCGGTGTGCCGTGGCTGCCGATCGTGTCGATCATCGCCTGCGTGTGGCTGATGCTGAACCTCTCCGGTATGACCTGGATCCGGTTCGGCATCTGGATGGCTATCGGCGTGGTCGTGTACTTCCTCTACGGTCGCCGGCATTCGCTGCTCGGCAAGCGCGGCACGCTACAGCGCTGACACGCCGGCGGTTGCGGCCGCCGTACCGAGCACGTCGGCTCGGGGTGTCGCGCGGCTGAATTGAGCAGCAACCGGGCTGCACACATGGCACAGACTCGCGTTCAACGTCGGGTAACCGCACGCGGGACAACATGACGAACCCGCCAGACCCGAAGACATCGCAGGCATTTGCTGCTCCTTTCCGACGATGACGTTCTGTTACCCGTTGCTCCGGTATTTACTCCTTCGGAAATAGCTTGTTTACAAATCTATGGTCTATGTCTAGACAGGCGACAAATAGTGGCCTATAGTCAACCTCGACGGGTGATCACACTCACAGCGAGGAGGCACATCGTGACCATGCAGGAAACACCGCACATCGACGTCGAACAGTGGCGCGACCGGAAGCGCTATCTGTGGCTGATGGGGCTGATCGCGCCCACCGCCCTGTTCGTGATGATGCCGCTGGTCTACGCGTTCAATCAGTGGGGATGGCACGGCGCCGCGCAGGTGCCGTTCTGGATCGGACCGATCCTTCTCTACGTCCTGCTGCCGGCTCTCGATCTGAAGTTCGGGCCGGACGGACAGAACCCGCCGGACGAGGTGATGGAGCGGTTGGAGAACGACAAGTACTACCGCTACTGCACCTATCTCTACATCCCGTGCCAGTACGCCAGCGTCGTGTTCGGCGCCTACCTGTTCACCGCGTCGGACCTGGGCTGGCTCGGCTTCGACGGCGGACTCGGCTGGCCGGCCAAGATCGGCCTGGCGCTGTCGGTGGGGCTGCTCGGCGGGGTGGGCATCAACACCGCCCACGAGATGGGCCACAAGAAGGACTCGCTGGAACGCTGGCTGGCCAAGATCACGCTCGCGCAGACCTTCTACGGGCACTTCTACATCGAGCACAACCGCGGCCACCACGTGCGCGTCGCCACCCCCGAGGATCCCGCGTCGGCCCGCTTCGGTGAGACGTTCTGGGAATTCCTGCCGCGCAGCGTGTTCGGCAGCTTGCGCTCGGCCTGGGAGTTGGAAGCCAAACGGTTGGAGCGTGCCGGAAAGAGCAAGTGGCACCCGTCAAATGACGTGCTCAACGCGTGGGCGATGTCGGTGGTGTTCTACGGCGCGCTGATCGCGGTGTTCGGCTGGGCGCTGGTGCCCTACATCGCGATCTCGGCGGTGTTCGGGTTCACGCTGCTGGAGACCGTCAACTATCTGGAGCACTACGGGCTGCTGCGACAGAAAACCCCGAGCGGACGCTACGAACGCTGCGCGCCGGAGCACAGCTGGAACTCCGATCACATCGTGACCAACCTGTTCCTGTACCACCTGCAGCGCCACAGCGATCACCACGCCAACCCGACCCGGCGCTACCAGACCTTGCGCAGCATGGAGGGTGCACCGAACCTGCCCAGCGGCTACGCGTCGATGATCGCGCTGACCTACTTCCCGCCGCTGTGGCGCAAGGTCATGGACCACCGCGTGCTCGACCACTACGACGGCGATCTCAGCCGCGTGAACATCCATCCGAGGGTGCGCGACAAGGTGCTGGCCCGTCACGGGGGTGAGCGCTGATGGCCGCTTACCGCTGCCCTGGCTGCGACTACGTCTACGACGAATCCAAAGGTGCACCGCGCGAAGGCTTCCCGGCCGGGACCAGCTGGGGCGACATCCCCGAGGACTGGTGCTGCCCGGACTGCGCGGTCCGCGAGAAGGTCGACTTCGAACCGGTGTGACCCCCGTTGAGTCTGCGCTCACGGCGCCAAAGTTCGAGTGGTGCCCGCCCTGAGCGCAGTCTCGATGCCAGACCCCCGTTGAGTCTGCGCTCACGGCGCCAAAGCTCGAGTGGTGCCCGCCCTGAGCGCAGTCTCGATGCCAGACAGAGGAGAGATTCATGGACTACAAGCTGTTCGTGTGTGTGCAGTGCGGCTTCGAGTACGACGAAGCCAAGGGGTGGCCGGAGGACGGGATCGCCCCCGGCACCCGCTGGAAGGACATCCCCGAGGACTGGAGCTGCCCGGACTGCGGCGCGGCGAAGTCGGACTTCGACATGGTCGAGATTGCCCGCCCGTGACGGTCGCCGAGGTCGACCGACGGCAACATCACGGTCGTGGCCGGCGAGCGAGCGCGAATGTCGGCGACACGCCGGGTGGGGGAGGTGCAGACACGCGCCCTCGGCCAAACGGGGCGGGCACTAATGTCACGCAGGTGAGCAAGCCAGCGGGCCAGCGCGTGTCCTACGCCGAGGCGTCGCGGGCTCTGCTGCGCGACTCGATCCTCGACGGCATGCGCGAACTGCTGCTCACCCGCGACTGGTCTCAGATCACGCTGTCCGACGTCGCCAAGGCCGCAGGCATCAGCCGCCAGACCATCTACAACGAATTCGGATCGCGGCAAGGCCTGGCGCAGGGATATGCCCTGCGCCTGGCCGACCGCCTCGTCGACCAGATCAACGACGCCATCGGCAACAACGTCGGCGACGTCTACGCCGCATTTCTGCAGGGCTTCCGCGACTTCTTCACCGAGTCCGCCGCCGACCCGCTGGTCATCTCACTGCTGACCGGCACCTCCAAGCCCGACCTGCTGCAGATCATCACCACCGACAGCGCACCGATCATCACCCGCAGCTCGGCGCGCCTGACCGAGTCCTTCATGAACAGCTGGGTGCGGGCCAGCGAGGAAGACGCCGGCGTGTTGGCTCGCGCCATCGTCCGGCTGGCGATGAGCTACGTGTCGATGCCCCCGGAAGCCGATCATGATGTCGCACGTGACCTGGCCAGATTGATGACCCCGTTCGCCGAACGCTACGGTGTTATCGATACCCCGTAGCTGTCAGAGCGCTAGCGATCACGCCAGAGCGCCTGTCCCGCGAGCCCGCAGGCTACCGGTGTCGCCACGCACAGCTGTGCGCTCCTAGGCAATGACGAACGACATATGAGGGGCTCTCCATGACTGGACCCGCACTGACCGCCGATGTCCGCAACGGCATCGACTACAAGGTCGCCGATCTCTCGCTGGCCGAATACGGCCGCAAGGAGATCGGCCTGGCCGAACACGAAATGCCCGGCCTGATGGCCCTGCGCGACGAATACGCCGAGGTGCAGCCGCTCAAGGGCGCACGCATTTCCGGCTCGCTGCACATGACCGTGCAGACCGCCGTGCTCATCGAGACGCTGACCGCGCTCGGCGCCGAGGTCCGCTGGGCGTCCTGCAACATCTTCTCCACCCAGGACCACGCCGCCGCGGCCGTCGTCGTCGGCCCGCACGGCACCCCCGAGGAGCCCAAGGGCACCCCGGTGTTCGCGTGGAAGGGCGAGACCCTCGAGGAATACTGGTGGGCCGCCGAGCAGATGCTGACCTGGCCGAACGAGCCGGCCAACATGATCCTCGACGACGGTGGCGACGCCACCATGCTGGTGCTGCGCGGCGCACAGTTCGAGAAGGCCGGCGTGGTGCCGCCCGCCGACGAGAACGACTCCGCCGAGTACAAGGTCTTCCTGAACCTGCTGCGTGAGCGGTTCGAGACCGACAAGACCAAGTGGACCAAGATCGCTGAGTCGGTCAAGGGTGTCACCGAGGAGACCACCACCGGCGTGCTGCGTCTGTACCAGTTCGCCGCGGCCGGCGAGCTGGCGTTCCCGGCGATCAACGTCAACGACTCGGTCACCAAGAGCAAGTTCGACAACAAGTACGGCACCCGCCACTCGCTGATCGACGGCATCAACCGCGGCACCGACGTGCTGATCGGCGGAAAGAAGGTTCTGATCTGTGGCTACGGCGACGTCGGCAAGGGCTGCGCCGAGTCGCTGGCCGGTCAGGGTGCCCGCGTGGCCGTCACCGAGATCGACCCGATCAACGCGCTGCAGGCGCTGATGGACGGCTTCGACGTCGTCACCGTCGAGCAGGCCATCGGTGAGTCCGACATCGTCATCACCTCGACGGGCAACAAGGACATCATCACCCTCGAGCACATGAAGGCTATGAAGCACCAGGCGATCCTGGGCAACATCGGTCACTTCGACAACGAGATCGACATGGCCGCCCTGGAGCGTTCCGGCGCCAAGCGCATCAATATCAAGCCGCAGGTCGATCAGTGGATCTTCGACGACGGCAAGGCGATCATCGTGCTGTCCGAGGGCCGTCTGCTGAACCTGGGCAACGCCACCGGCCACCCGTCGTTCGTGATGAGCAACAGCTTCTCCAACCAGGTCATCGCGCAGATCGAGCTGTGGACGAAGAACGACGAGTACGACAACGAGGTCTACCGCCTGGCCAAGCACCTCGACGAGAAGGTCGCCAAGATCCACGTCGAGGCCCTCGGCGGCACCCTGACCCGACTCACCAAGGAGCAGGCGGAGTACATCGGCGTCGACGTCGAAGGCCCGTACAAGCCGGAGCACTACCGCTACTGATGAAGATCGGTTCGATGGCGGTGGCACTCGGCCTGCTGCTGACGCTGACGGCGTGCCAACAGCAACAGCAGGACGACACCGAGGCCACCGCCACTCGGCCGGTTCTGGAAGTCCGTCACGACACCGAACCGCTGGCCCGTGCATTCCCTGCGCTGGGCACGCCGGTCTCGGCGTCGTGGATCGAATGGGACAACTCTTCGGAGGAGTCCTCGACGACCCGGGTCGTCTGGATCGACGCCGTCGTCGAGATCGCGCCGGAGACGATGACCGACCTCGTCGCCGACAACTTCACCGAGTTGTCCGGCCAGCAGCCCGCGGTGCAGAAAGTGCTCGAACCGGCCGTCCCGCCGGGACCGTTCCGCACCGGCGTCGACCTCAACATCATCTTCGGCGCCAACCAGGCCAGCACCCGGGCGTTTCTCGACGAGCAGCACAACACCGTGGTGCTGCAGTCCTATCGCATGGAGCGCTAGCTTTAAGCTCACCCGGTGCTCATCGTGATCGAAGGGGTCGACGGCGCGGGCAAGCGCACGCTCACCGACGGACTGCGCGCAGGGTTCAACGCCGCCGGAAAGTCGGTGGCCACCTTGGCCTTCCCGCGGTACGGCGTGTCCGTGCACGCTGACCTGGCGGCCGAGGCGCTGCACGGCGGCCACGGTGACCTCGCCGACTCGGTGTACGCGATGGCGGTGTTGTTCGCGATGGACCGTGCCGGCGCCCGCGACGACATCGACCGGCTGTGTTCCGAGCACGACGTCGTGATCCTCGACCGCTACGTCGCCTCCAACGCCGCCTACAGCGCGGCGCGGCTGCACCAGGACGTCGACGGCGACGTCGTCACCTGGGTCCGGGAACTCGAGTACGGACGGCTGCAGCTCCCTGCCCCGGACCGGCAGATCCTGCTCGACGTGCCCATCGAGCTGGCGGCGCAGCGCGCGGTGAGCCGGGCCGCGGCTGAGGTCGACCGGGCCCGCGACGCCTACGAACGGGATGACGGGCTGCAGCGCCGGACCGGAGCGGTCTACGCCCAGCTGGCCGAGGCCGATTGGGGCGGCCGCTGGGAGGTTGTGCCGCCCGAGATCGACGCTCACGAGCTGGCCGGACGCTTGTTGTGACACATATCTCCACCGGAAGGTCTAGGCTCTCGTCCTGAGGGGAGTCGCTACGGCGACATGGGCTACGGGGGACACAGATGGCAGTCCGAATTGAACTCATCGCGCGATTCGACGACGTCGTCGCCGGCTTGAGATCGGCCGGCGAGCGATTCGACCAGGGCGACTACGACCAGGCTGTGGTGCTTGCCGCGCACCTTCGCGAACTGCTTCACGGCGACGATGCGCTGATCGGCGCGCTCGGGGTGGCGGACCGGCTCGCCTGGGTCGACACCGCCGGGGTGCCGAACCCGAAAACGCAGTGCCCGACGGCGTGCCTGACGTTGATGAAGGTCGGTAACCGCGCGCGGCGCGGTGGTGAGTTCGTGCCGAAGATGAATTTGTATCCACCGGCGCCCATCCGCACCCGGGACGGCGGTCACATCGATCGCGGCTCGCGGATCTCGTTCGAGCACTGGTGGACCAACCCTGTGCTGCGCGACACCGACGGCGTCGAGTACTCGCGTGAGCAACTGGTGCTCCATGTAGCGGGACAGCGGAACGCAGGGAGCGGCGCGTCGCTGCGCGCGAGCAACCCGGTCGCGGCCAGCATCCGGCAGATCGCCTACGAGGTGCTGCAGTCGATCCGTCAGCAGCACAACGTCATTCACCCGGTCCAGACCCGGCTAGCCGGCTGAGGCCGCCGCTTCGAACAGCCAGGACACCACCAACGCGCCAGGATCGATGACGTCTTTACCGGCGTCGCCGACGTAGCTGGCGCGGCCTTTGCGGGCCACCCGGTCCTTCGTCGACTCGGCCCCCTCGGTCGCGGCCTCGGCGACCTTCTGCAGCGAATCCCCCTGCTGCAGAGCATCATTCGCTGGATACAGAGCATCGACGACCGTGTTGTCCCCGACTTCTGCTCCGCCGAGTTCGACGATCGCGTCCAGGGCGGCCTGCGTGCCGGCGGTCAACGCGGCGGTGAAATCGTCGTGGTCGGCGAAGCCCTTGGACAGTTCCCGAAACAGCGTGCCGAACACCGCACCCGACGTCCCGCCCGCGCGGACGAGATACGACTGCGAGATCGCGTCGAGCACGTCGGCGTCGGACCCGCGTAGCGGCGACGAGAAGTGTTGCAGCGCAGCCGACATGTTCACACCGAAGTCGCCGTCACCGGCCTGGCGGTCCAGCGCGGTGAGATCGTCGATGCTGTCGCGCACCCGGTCGACGAACGCCGACAGCCACCCGCATTCCGGTCCGGAATCAGCGGTGTCGTGCGGGTCGGCGAACGAGGTGTCGGTCAGCGGGTTCGGCGCCGCAGCGACCAACCGCGGCCAGGCCGGCGCGTCGGTCGGCGCATCCCACAACCGGACCATCTCGTCGTCGACGCGCACCACCGTCACCGACGCGCCCCGCATGTCCAGCGCGGTGACCATCGTGCCCACGAGGCTGCGCGTCACCCGCACATCGAGTTTGTCCAGTTCGTCGAGAACGTGGCCGAACACCAGATGCAGTTCGAGCGGATGCGTGCCGCCCAGACCATTGACAACCACCAGCACGTCGTCACCCGCGGACAGTCGCAACGACGCGTTGATCCGCTCCATCAAGGCGTGCACGATCTCGCCGGCAGGGCGCCACTGGGTCCGGTCGGCGCCGGACTCACCGTGGATGCCGACCCCGAGTTCCATCTCGTCGTCACCGAGGTCGAACGAGGGTTCGTCGGCGCCCGGCACCGTGCACGCCGTCAACGCCACCGACATGCTGCGCGCGTTATCGGCGACCCGTTTGCCCAACGCCGCGAGGTCGCCCAGCGCGGCGCCCTCCGCGGCCGCTGCACCGCAGATCTTCTCCACCACGATGGTGGCGCCGGTGCCTCGACGCCCGGGCGAGCCGTCGTCGGATTCGGTGGCCACGTCGTCGGCCACCAGGACGAAGTCGGTGTCGATGCCCTCGTCGCGGGCCATGTCGCGCGCGATCCGGAAGTTCATCACGTCGCCGGTGTAGTTCTTGACGATGTGCAACACCCCGGCGTCGGAGTGGACGTGCTTGGTCGCCGCGGCGATCTGCAACGCATTCGGCGAGGTGAAGATCAGCCCGGGACAGACCGCGTCGAGCAGACCCTCGCCGATCAGACCGCTGTGCATCGGCTCGTGACCGGAGCCGCCCCCGGAGACCAGAGCCACGCGTCCCGGTGGCGTCGCCGTCTCCCGCGCGAGGAAACCGGGGTCGCGATGCCACGTGATCCCGGGGTTGGCGGCGACGAACCCGCGCAGTGCGTCGCTGAGGAACGAATCGACCGAATTGACGAAGTAGCGGTGCTCCATGACAGAACTCTAGTGACAGCTCCGGCTGCCGTTTGCCGAGCATTTTGCGTCTAGCACGTGAAACACCCGGTGTGGTAGCACCGGTTTATCGCAATTCGGTGCCACCATGGACACCATGAGGCAAAGGATCCTGGTCGTCGACGACGACCCTTCGCTCGCCGAGATGCTCACCATCGTGCTGCGTGGTGAGGGCTTCGACACCGCGGTGGTCGGCGACGGTACCCAGGCGCTGACGGCTGTGCGCGAACTGCGCCCCGATCTGGTGCTGCTGGATCTCATGCTGCCCGGCATGAACGGCATCGACGTGTGCCGGGTGCTGCGCGCCGATTCCGGGGTGCCGATCGTGATGCTGACGGCCAAGACCGACACCGTCGACGTTGTGCTCGGCCTCGAGTCGGGCGCCGACGACTATGTGATGAAGCCGTTCAAACCCAAGGAACTCGTCGCGCGGGTGCGGGCACGGCTGCGCCGCAACGAGGACGAGCCCGCCGAGATGCTGTCCATCGCCGACGTCGACATCGACGTGCCTGCACACAAGGTGACCCGCAACGGCGAGCAGATCTCCCTGACGCCGCTGGAGTTCGACCTGTTGGTGGCGCTGGCACGCAAACCGCGGCAGGTGTTTACTCGTGATGTGCTGCTCGAACAGGTGTGGGGTTACCGGCATCCCGCGGACACCCGTTTGGTGAACGTGCATGTCCAGCGGCTGCGGGCCAAGGTCGAGAAGGATCCGGAGAACCCGCAGGTGGTGTTGACCGTTCGAGGAGTGGGATACAAGGCCGGACCTCCGTGATCGGACGGTTCACCGTCGTCGTGATTGGACGGTTCACCGTTGTCGTGATCGGACGGTTCACCGTCTCTGTGTCCCGGCGGTCCCCGTGATCTTCGGCTCGCGGCGGCGGATCCACCGCCGCTCGGCACCGCTGGTTCGTGGTCTGACCGCGCTCGGACGTGCGCTGAGCCTGGCGTGGCGCCGTTCCTTGCAGCTGCGCGTGGTGACGCTGACCCTCGGCTTGTCGCTCGCCGTCATCCTGGTGCTCGGCTTCGTGCTCAGCAGCCAGATCACCGACCGCATCCTTGAAGTCAAGGTCGGCGCGGCCACCGAGGAGATCGAACGCGCTCGCACCACGGTCAGTGGGATCGTCGGCGGCGAGGAGACGCGCTCGCTGGACAGCAGCCTGCAGCTGGCGCGCAACACCCTGATCGATCGCAAGGCCGAAGCCGGGGCGGGGCTGGCCGGTTCGTTCGACGCCGTGCTGATCGTCCCGGGCGACGGACCGCGGGCGGCGACCGCGGCCGGACCCATCGCCCAGGTTCCGGAGACACTGCGCGAGTTCGTCAAGGCCGGCCAGGTCAGCTACCAGTACGCCACCGTGCACACTGACGGCTTTTCCGGTCCGGCGCTGATCGTCGGCAGCCCGACGTCGTCGTCGGTCACCAATCTCGAGCTGTACCTGATCTTCCCGCTCAAGAGTGAAGAGTCGACGATCGCGCTGGTGCGCGGCACGATGGCCACCGGCGGCGTGGTGCTGCTCGGTTTGCTGGCCGCGATCGCTTTGCTGGTGGCGCGCCAGATCGTGCTGCCGGTGCGGTCGGCCTCGCGGATCGCCGAACGTTTCGCCGAAGGGCACCTGACCGAGCGGATGCCGGTGCGTGGCGAGGACGACATGGCCCGGCTGGCGATGTCGTTCAACGACATGGCCGAGAGCCTGCACCGACAGATCACCCAACTCGAGGAGTTCGGAAATCTGCAGCGGCGCTTCACCTCCGACGTCAGCCACGAGCTACGCACCCCGTTGACGACGGTGCGGATGGCCGCCGATCTGATCCACGACCATTCCGAAGATCTCGAACCGTCGCTGCGGCGCTCGATCGAGCTGATGGTCAACGAACTCGATCGGTTCGAGTCCCTGCTCAACGATCTGCTCGAGATCTCGCGTCACGATGCCGGCGTCGCCGAGCTGGCCGTCGAGGCCGTCGATCTGCGCAACATCGTGCAGAGCGCGCTGGACAACGTCGGCCACCTCGCCGAAGGCGCCGGCGTGGAATTGGTGTTCGACCTCCCCGGCGACGAGGTGATCGCCGAGGTCGACCCGCGCCGCGTCGAGCGGATCCTGCGCAACCTGATCGCCAACGCCATCGACCACGCCGAACACAAACCCGTACGCATCCGGATGGCCGCCGACGAGGACACCGTCGCGGTGACCGTCCGCGACTACGGCGTCGGCCTGCGGCCCGGCGAGGAGAAGTTGGTCTTCAGCCGGTTCTGGCGCGCCGACCCGTCGCGGGTCCGTCGTTCCGGCGGGACCGGACTGGGTCTGGCCATCAGCATCGAGGACGCGCGGCTGCACCAGGGCCGGCTCGAAGCCTGGGGCGAACCCGGCAACGGTGCCTGCTTCCGCCTGACCCTGCCGCTGGTGCGTGGGCACAAGGTGACCAGTAGTCCGTTGCCGGTCAAGCCGATCGACGAGCCCACCGGCGGGAAGTCTGCGCGTGAACCCGCGGGGGAGCGCGTGTGATGCGTGCTTTGGCGTCGGCCTGCCTGCTGTGTCTTGTGGTGGCGCTGTCCGGGTGCGCCGGTGTGCCGAGTTCGTCGTCGCCGCAGGCGATCGGCACCGTGGAGCGCCCCGCGCCGCCGAGCCTGCCCAAGCCCACGCCGGGCATGGATCCCGATGTGCTGCTGCGGGAATTCCTCAAGGCCACGGCGGATCCCTCGAACCGACATCTCGCAGCGCGGCAGTTCCTCACCGAGTCGGCGTCGAGTGGATGGGACGACGCGGGCAGCGCCTTGCTGATCGACAACGTGGTGTTCGTTGAAAATCGGACGCCGCAACGGGTTTCGGTCACGATGAAGGCCGACATTCTGGGCTCGCTGTCCGACATGGGCGTCTTCGAGACCGGTGAGGGCGCACTGCCCGATCCGGGACCGATCGAACTGGTCAGAACGCCCGACGGGTGGCGCATCGACCGTCTGCCCAACGGAGTGTTCCTGGACTGGCAGCAGTTCCAGTCCACCTACAAGCGGCACACCTTGTACTTCGCGGATCCGACGGGCAAGACCGTCGTGCCCGACCCGCGCTATGTTGCGGTGTCCGAAGCCGATCAGCTTGCCACCGAACTGGTCAGCAAGTTGATCGCCGGGCAGCGTCCCGAAATGGCCAGGACGGTCCGCAATCTGCTCGCACCGCCGCTGCGGCTGCGCGGGCCGGTAACGCGCGCCGACGGCGGGAAGACCGGTGTGGGCCGCGGATACGGCGGAGCGCGGGTGGACTTGGAGAATCTATCGACCACTGATCCGCAGAGTCGCCAATTGCTTGCCGCGCAGATCATTTGGACGCTGTCGCGGGCCGGTATCAACGGACCGTACGTGATCAACGCCGACGGTGCCGCCCTCGACGATCGTTTCGCCGACGGCTGGGACACCGTCGACGTGGCCGGCACCGATCCCGGAGCGGCGGCCGGGGCCGCGGCTGGACTGCATGCGTTGGTGGGTGGGTCGCTGGTGTCGCTGGACGGTTCTCGCGCACCGCGCGTACCGGGGTCCTTCGGCCAGATTCCCGAGCAGGTCGCGGCGTCGCTGTCGCGCAGTGGTCAGGAAGTCGCATCGGTCGTCACCTTGCGGCCCGGCGCACCCGACGTCGCGTCCTCGCTGTGGGTCGGCCCGCTCGGCGGCAATGCCGCGCAGGTGATGGACGGACGCACCCTCAGCCGACCGTCGTGGGCGCTCGACGACGCGATCTGGGTGGTGGTCGACGGCATCAACGTGGTGCGGGTGATACAGGATGCGTCGGGGCAGCCCGCGCGGATCCCGGTGGATTCCTCGCCCGTGTCGACACGGTTCCCCGGCGCGATCGGCGAACTGCAACTCTCGCGGGACGGCACCCGCGCCGCGCTGGTGATCGACGGGCGCGTCGTGCTCGCCGGGGTCGAGCAGACGCCCGACGGGGGCTACGCGCTGACCTACCCGCGCCGGCTGGGCTACGGCTTGGGCAACAGCGTGGTGTCACTGGCATGGCGGACCGGCGACGACATCGTCGTCACCCGCACCGACCCGCAGAATCCCGTGTCCTACGTCAACCTCGACGGCGTGAACTCCGACGGGCCCAGCCGCAACCTGCTGATGCCGGTGAAGACCGTGGCGGCGAATCCGTCGTCGGTGTATGTCGCTGATCAGCGGGGCGTGCTGCAGCTGGCCGCGTCCGATGCCGATGGGGAGGCGGGCTGGGTTGAGGTGCGGCCGTTGATGGTTCAAGGGGCGCTGCCGGTGCTGCCGGGGTGAGAGTCGGGGATGGCTTCACAAAATTGGTGCGCTGGCCGTGCCGGGGCGGCCGGTAGCATGACCGATCATGGGGTGTGGGCTGACAGCTGACAGGCTCGGATAAGCGCATGTCATTGCCCCCGATGCCGCCCGGAGGTGGCGATCAGGTCTGGCCGGATCCGTCCGGTGATTCGAATCGCCGCCGCTGGATCATCGTCGGACTTTCCTTTGCAGCCGTGGTCGCGCTCGTCGTCGGGTTGTTGGTGTGGCAGTCGAGGTCGGGCGGGGATGGATCAGGGGCGCCATCAGCTGATGGCGGTGTGGATCGGACCGTGGGTCTGCTTACCGAGAAGGATCCGGTCTGCGACGACTGGATTAAGTACGCGGACGAGTTGGCAGAGGAAACGAGAGAATGGGACGCAATCGACAAGACAATATCCGCCGCGGGTTGGAGTCCCGAGCAGCGAGATATCGTCGAACGCGCCGCTGATGCAATGAGGTCCGCTGCCGATCAATTCGAGTCCATACTGCCGATGGCCAACGATGTTGCACTACAGGAACTCATCGCACAAACGATCGTGTACTGGCGCGCCTTCGTCGACCGGGTCCCGAATTACGTTCGGGCAGACTCGATGCTGGCTGGAACGGCCGGGAATTTCGGTTCAGCAGCGACATTCATGTGCACCGCTGTTCCAATTATTTTAGGCAGAGACCTTATATCTGAGGCCGTGCCCGCGTCCTCTGAAACGCCCGCTCAACTGTCAGCATTCATACGCGACACCGAGCCCAGTTGTAACGAGCTCACCGCACTGATGGACCGACAAGACAGAATTCTCCGTGGTTGGTCAGACGGCGACCCGTCAAAACGGGCTTCCGAATGGAGCGCGGACGAGCGAAGGCTAAATCAAGCGGCGATACCTGTACTAGTAGAGGATGGTAAGCGGGCAGTAGCTATCGCGCAGACCTCCACTAATCCAGTGCTCGCTGACTTGGTACAGACGTACGTGGCCTATATGAACGCGTTCGCGGATGCATTGCCCACCTACGAACCGGACGACCATCAATTATGGAAAGTCGCGACATTTCTTGGAGGCGGCCTCGGAGCCGCATGTGAGGCTCAGCTGTGAGTTGGTGGAGTACACAACGCAATGCAAGTAGGTACGGTGGCCAAACTGTAGTGCCACCTGGTTGGCCTGAGATAGATGAAGACGCGCTTTCGCAGGCCGCCTTGAGCTTCGAATCATTCCGAGATCATCTTCGGCACTCCACGATTCCTGCGCTTCGAACTCAGATGATGTCGCTTGCCGACGCGTGGGAGGGTGGTGCTAGCGACGCCGCCCTTTCAGAGGCAAGTGCGATCATCGACGCGCACGAAAAGAACGCAAACCTCGCCGACAGCGTTTCAAAGAAGCTTCGTGCCATGGAGAACTCGGTTACCAAGACCAAGATCGCCGTAAACGCCAATGCCGAAGAAACTCAACGTGACTGCGACGAGACGGATAGGACTGTCAAGGATCGTTCGGCTGCCGAGGCGCTCATTGAAGCGAGAGTCGCAGCTGGACTGTCCGAGAACGTGAAAATCGTTTCCTCAAATGCAGCAGAACTTGCGGGGAACATTGGAGTAGCCGGGATTACAGGTGGAGCTGGCCCTGTAACTGACGGCGCGGAGGCGTCGAACACTGACGACAAATCGTGGGGACGCCGTGAGCGTGACGTGACGCAGTCGAGTCAAGCGCCGTACGTCAACCCGGTGTACTACGCTCCGGACACCGGCGGGAAGAGCGGTGATAACGCCGTAACCGGCTCCGCAGGTCAAGGTTCCCAACTGCCGAAAGCTCCCGAAGCGCCGGCCCATCCGTCCCCGGATGGCATCTACTCGGGGCAGCCAGCCCAGCCGGGCGGATCGGGCCAAGGAGCGAGTTCTGGAAGCGGCGGCGGGTCATCGAGCTTTGGCGGAGGCAGCGGCAGCTCATCCAGTTCCTCGATGGGATCGTCTTCCGGCTCATCCTCTGCAAGCGGCTCGAGCACCGGATCCGGGTCGACGGTAAAGGGCAACGGTGCCAGCGGGACTGGAGGCTCTTCCACGTCTACATCCCCGGCAGCAACTGGCGCCGGCGCTGACAAGTCCGCAGCTGGTGCCGCCCGCACGGCAGGCTCGGGAATGCCGACGGCCCAGCCGATTTCCCAGCCACCGCCCGCACCGCTGAGTGTGCCACCTCCCGCGGCGGCACCCACTCCTCCTCCCGCTCCGACTGCCCCGGCTGCGGCCTCCGGGATATCGGCACCAGGTTTCTCGGGCGGCTCGTCGGGTGGTTTCGGTGGAGCGCCGGTCACTGGTGGCGCCCCAGTGGGTGGCGCGCCTGCGCCACCGGTTCCGTTGGGCCCGCCGACCACACCCAGTCCGCCCGCGCCTGTCGGGCCGGGAGGTCCGACAGCCGGTGCTGCTCCCGCCGCCCCGCCGGGCGGACCCGGTGTCGCTCCCGCTTCGACGAGCGCAACATCGTCAACGGCTGGGCCCGCGCCGGTTCCGGTTTCGGCCGCCCGTGCCGAACGCGATGCCGTCGCGACGGCGGCGACGGCAGGAGCCCTGCGGCGTCAGCACCAAGGCAACGACCCGACGCAGCTTGCCCGCCGAATCGCGGCAGCTCTGAACGTCAACATTTTCGATTTCGGTTTCTTCTGGGTCACCGGCCTGACTGCCGACGGCACCATCGTCGTGGCCAACAGCTTCGGGATCGGTTACATCCCAGCGAATGTTCAGCTGCCGCAAGGTGTTCAGATGGCCACCGCCGATGATTCGATACCTTCGGCCGAGCGCGGGCGCTGGGCGACCTACCCGATCCTCGCCCTGCAGGGATGGGCGCAGCACCATAATCAGAAGTTGCGTGTAGTGATCGCTACGGCAGAGCAGTTCGAGGGATTCGACGCCGGCGTGGCGAAGATCGTTCTGCAACCTGATGACATGCCCGAGGACGGGACGATGCAGGGCCGTTCCCGGCTGGAGATCCTGGCCCCGGGTGCCGCAGCGACACTCGCCGCCACTGCCGACGACAAGCTCCCACAACTGCTCCCCGTCGCCCCTGCGGATGCTAGTGCGCCCGAAGACAATTCAGCCGTGCTGTGGTTCGAAGTCTGCAAACCCCTCATGAGTACCTCGACAGCCCGTGGCGCCGCGCACCTCGCCGCCATGCGCACCTACTCCGACCACGCGATGAAGCTGGCGCTGCACAAGGCGCAGACCGCGACAAACGCCGGCGAGCAGCGAACCGCAATCGCCGACTGGGTCTATTGGCAACACGAAAGCAGCCTCATCGCCGAGGCATTGGAGACCGCCCCGGCCAGTAGCTGAAGCCCTCAGCTACAGGTCAATTGGGTCGAGACGTTCTTCGTCCCGCTCAGCTTTTTCGTCCCGCTCAGTTTCCGGGGCACGCTCGACGGCGGAATCGCCGGCTTCAGCTCCCTGCTCGACAGGAGGTTGTTGCTCGGACTCGCGTGACTCGTCGTCACTCTGCTCGACGACCTGGTCAACCGGCGGGATCGGGTCTTGGCCGCCCTCAGACTTTTCGAACTGCCCGGCGATCTGCGAAATCTGCTGAAACGCACCTTGGCCGGCTTGCATCGCGGCCTGCGGCGCGGAAGCGATCATGCCGCCGATCTGCGCCGGCGCCTGCGCCGCTTGGCTGCCCATCTGCATGGCGGTACTCATGAATTGGCCCATCTGCCCCTGAGCTCCTGCACCACCCGCGCCTGCTGTCGGAGGGGCGGCCGCAGAGGGGGCCAACTGGGTGTCGGCCACGGTGCGGATTTCCTCGCCACCGGACTGGTCGGTCGACTGGTAAGCGGCGCGCGCCCCCGCGAGATTGCCGGCGAAGCGCTGTTCACGCGCGTGCGTTTCGGCGACGTGGGTGGCCAATTCGGCCGCGAGCCCCGGCATGACGGACGAAATGAGAGTGCTCATCGGATCGCCACCGGGCGGGATGACTGGCAACGGCGGCACATTGACAACGGCAGGATCCCAGGTGAGAGCGGGAGGATCGACCTTCAACGGTGGTGGATCGCCCACGGGTCCCCCTTTTCGTCACGGCAGTCGGCGTCGAGATTACCGGAGCGCGCGAGGGCTGGTCGGCACCAATTTGTCGGTCAAGACCTGTCGGTCCTCGGTTGCACACTTCGGCCATGACCGAGTCGTTCCTTGGTAGCGAAGCCCGCAGAGCGGGCCGTCTGACGAGGCACCGGCTGCGAACTGATTTCCGCGCGATCTACCCCGACGTCTACCTGCGTCCCGAGGCGCCATTCACGGCGATCACGCGGGCGAAGGCAGCCCGGCTGTGGACGGGTCGCGACGGCGTCGTCGCAGGCCGGTCGGCGGCCGCCATGCACGGCGCCAGATGGACCGACCGGCGATGGCCAGCGGAGGTCATCTGGGCCAACCGGCGGCCGCCGCGTGGAATCCGCGCGTGGTCGTATGCGCTGGCCGATGACGAGGTGCAGACGCTTCACGGAGTCAACAACGCCAAAGCCCCGCACCGATTGTCCGAGCCTGAACGCACACTGACCACATGCTCGACCTCGTCCTGCCGCTGCAGTGCGGCGGCTGCGGTGCGCCCGGCACGAAATGGTGCCCGAGCTGCGCCGAGGAACTCGCCGTCAGACTCGACGAGCCGCACGTCGTGACCCCGCGAGTCGATCCCGGCGTCCCAGTCTTGTCGCTCGGGCGGTACGCGGGCTCACGCAGACGCGCGATCGTCGCGCTCAAGGAGCACGGCCGCGCCGACTTGGTCCCGGTGCTCGCCGAGGCGTTGAAAGACGCCTTGGACCAGCTGCTGACCTGGAACGTGCTGGACATTCCGCTCACCGTGATCCCCGCCCCGACCCGCCGCAGCGCCGCGCGACGACGCGGGGGTGACCCGGTCGCCCGGATCGCGCACGCCGCCGCCCAACACCTGCCCGGCGTACAGGTCACCCCGGCGCTGCACCTGAAGGCCTTCACCCGCGATTCGGTCGGCCTGTCCAGCGCCGATCGTCAACGCAACATCGCCGGACGCATTCGGTGCGTCGCACCCGTCATCGGCCAGGCGATCGTCGTCGACGACATCGTCACCACCGGCGCCACGGCCACGGAGTCGGTCCGCGTCCTGCAAACGTCCGGTACCAATGTCGCCGCGGTAGTGGCGCTGGCGCACGCGTAAACCATTACCCCGGGATCAACCCGGCATGAAGAACTGAAAACAGGTAGGCCGAATCAGTGGCCGAGTTGCGAACTACGGACTACCGTCGGCACCAACAGTCCGTGAACATCTCACGGCGGCGTTCACGACGCGAGACGCCGGTATCGCAATTGCGATAGGAGGTGAGTAGTCGACACCTTGCACCGGCGGGCGGCGAAAACCAGGTAGGGCCTCGTCGGTGCGATTTCGTATCTAGATCACACTGCACGCAACGTCGTGCACGGGCGAAAGAGGATCGAGTTGCCAAGCATGTCAAGGTATTCCGCCGAATCCAAGACCACCATGGTGGCCGACGAAGAACCGTCGCAGCCGACCCCGAACGCCGAAGTGGTGGTCAAGGGTCGCAATGTGGAGATCCCCGACCACTTCCGGGTCTACGTGTCCGAGAAACTGTCCCGCCTGGAGCGGTTCGACCGCACCATCTACCTGTTCGACGTCGAACTCGACCACGAGAAGAACCGGCGCCAGCGCAAGAACTGCCAACACGTCGAGATCACTGCGCGCGGCCGGGGCCCCGTGGTCCGCGGCGAAGCCTGCGCCGACAGCTTCTACGCCGCCTTCGAATCTGCCGTGAGCAAACTCGAGGCCCGGCTGCGCAAGAGCAAAGACCGTCGCAAGATCCACTATGGGGACAAGACCCCGCTGTCGCTGGCCGAGGCCACCTCGCTGGAACACCTCGAGCGTGCCTTCGCTCCGCCGACCCAGAACTCGGAGACGGCCACCGACACCCACGCCGACCTCGACGACCACACTCCGGGCCGGATCGTCCGCGTCAAGGAACATCCGGCAACCCCGATGACCGTCGATGACGCCCTCTACGAGATGGAGCTCGTCGGCCACGATTTCTTCCTGTTTCATGACAAGGAGACGGACAAGCCGACGGTGGTCTATCGCCGCCACGCCTTCGATTACGGCCTGATCCGGCTCGCCTGACCGCCACCACGAGTCCCCCGGCGCACGAATCCGGGGGACTCGTGCTGTGTATGACCAGCGATTACGTGCAGTCCCCTACGATGGTGTCGGTCTGAAACGTCTGAAACCGGACACATCCACGAAGTTAAGAGGATCAAGCACGTGCTCTCGAAGTTGCTCCGACTCGGCGAAGGCCGCATGGTCAAGCGCCTCAAGGGGGTGGCTGACTACGTCAACACCCTGTCCGACGACGTCGAGAAGCTTTCCGACGCCGAACTGCGCGGCAAGACCGACGAGTTCAAGGCCCGCGTAGAGAAGGGCGAAAGCCTCGACGATCTGCTTCCCGAAGCGTTCGCCGTCGCCCGCGAGGCGGCCTGGCGGGTGCTCAACCAGCGTCACTTCGACGTCCAGGTGATGGGCGGTGCGGCGCTGCACTTCGGCAACGTCGCCGAGATGAAGACCGGTGAGGGCAAGACCCTGACCGCCGTGCTGCCGGCCTACCTCAACGCGCTGGCCGGCAAGGGCATGCACATCGTCACGGTCAACGACTACCTGGCCAAGCGCGACGCCGAGCAGATGGGCCGCGTGCACCGCTTCCTCGGCCTCGACGTCGGCGTGATCCTGTCCCAGATGACGCCCGACGAGCGTCGGGCGGCCTACAACGCCGACATCACCTACGGCACCAACAACGAGTTCGGCTTCGACTACCTGCGCGACAACATGGCGCTGCGGCTCGAGGACTGCGTGCAGCGCGGCCACAACTTCGCGATCGTCGACGAGGTCGACTCCATCCTCATCGACGAGGCCCGTACGCCGCTGATCATCTCCGGTCCGGCCGACGGCGGCTCGAACTGGTACACCGAGTTCGCCCGCCTGGCGCCGATGATGGAGAAAGACGTCCACTACGAGGTGGACATCAAGAAGCGCGTGGTGGGTGTCCACGAGCTCGGCGTCGAGTTCGTCGAGGACCAGCTCGGCATCGACAACCTCTACGAGGCGGCCAACTCGCCGCTGATCAGCTACCTCAACAACGCGATCAAGGCCAAGGAGCTCTTCGAGCGCGACAAGCACTACATCGTCCGCAACGGCGAGGTGCTCATCGTCGACGACTTCACCGGTCGCGTGCTGGTCGGTCGCCGCTACAACGAGGGCCTGCACCAGGCCATCGAGGCCAAAGAGCACGTCGAGATCAAGGCGGAGAACCAGACGGTCGCCACGATCACCCTGCAGAACTACTTCCGGCTCTACGACAAGCTCGCCGGCATGACCGGCACCGCCGAGACCGAGGCGGCTGAGCTCTACGAGATCTACAAGCTCGGCGTGGTGACGATCCCCACCAACAAGCCGATGATCCGTCAGGATCAGTCGGACCTGATCTACAAGACCGAAGAAGCCAAGTTCATGGCGGTCGTCGACGACGTCACCGAGCGCTACGAGAAGGGCCAGCCGGTCCTGATCGGCACCACCAGCGTCGAGCGGTCGGAATTCCTGTCGCGCCAGTTCCAGAAGCGGCGCATCCCGCACAACGTCCTCAACGCCAAGTACCACGAGCAGGAAGCCGGCATCATCGCCGAGGCCGGTCGCCTCGGTGCGGTCACAGTCGCCACCAACATGGCCGGTCGCGGTACCGACATCGTGCTCGGCGGCAACGTCGACTACCTGCTGGACCGCCGACTCCGTCAGCGCGGACTGGATCCGATCGAAACCCCCGACGAGTACGAGCAGGCCTGGCACGAGGAGTTGCCGCACGTCAAAGCCGAGGTCGAGGCCGAAGCCAAGGACGTCATCGCCGCCGGCGGCCTCTACGTGCTGGGCACCGAACGCCACGAGTCGCGTCGTATCGACAACCAGCTGCGTGGCCGCTCCGGCCGTCAGGGTGACCCCGGCGAGTCCCGCTTCTACCTGTCGTTGGCCGACGAGCTGATGCGCCGCTTCAACGGCGCCACCCTGGAGACGTTGCTGACGCGGCTGAACCTGCCCGACGACGTGCCGATCGAGGCCAAGATGGTCTCGCGCGCCATCAAGAGCGCCCAGACCCAGGTCGAGCAGCAGAACTTCGACATCCGTAAGGAAGTTCTCAAGTACGACGAGGTGATGAACCAGCAACGCAAGGTCATCTACGCCGAGCGTCGCCGCATCCTCGAGGGGGAGAACCTCGCCGAACAGGCCCGCGACATCCTGCGCGACGTCATCACTGCCTATGTCGACGGCGCCACCGCCGAGGGTTACTCGGAGGACTGGGATCTGGAGAAGCTGTGGGAAGGCCTCAAGCAGCTGTATCCGGTGGGTATCGATCACCATGATCTGCTCGATTCCGACGCCATCGGTGAGCCCGGCGAGCTGACCCGCGACGAACTGCTCACCGCGCTGCTCGAAGACGCCGAGCGCGCCTACGCCGAGCGGGAACGCGAGATCGACGCGATCGCCGGCGAGGGCGCGATGCGCCAGCTGGAACGCAACGTGCTGCTCAACGTGCTCGACCGCAAATGGCGTGAGCACCTCTACGAGATGGACTACCTGCGTGAGGGCATCGGCCTGCGCGGGCTGGCCCAGCAGCGTCCGGAGGTCGAATACGCCCGCGAGGGTTACGACATGTTCGTCGGCATGCTCGAGGGCATGAAGGAGGAGTCGGTCGGCTTCCTGTTCAACGTGCAGGTCGAAGCCGCGCCTCAACCAGCCGTGGCCCCGGTGGCGCCGCCGTCCGGGCTCGCCGAGTTCGCCGCCGCAGCCGCTCAGCAGGGTGGCGGTGTGGCCACGAAGGAGCGGCCCGCACCCGCAGTGCGCGCCAAGGGCATCGACGACCAGCAGCAGCCGCTCACGTACTCCGGACCGTCCGAGGACGGCGGCGTGGAGATCAAGCGCACCGGTGGCGCCAAGCCGGCCGGTGGGTCGCGGCGTGAGCGTCGCGAGGCCGCCCGCCAGCAGAAGGCCGGAGGCAAGCACGCCAAGCGGCGCTGACGCGTCTCACCCGATCTGCAGCGCGACGATGCGCCACCCGTCGCGGTGCCGTTCGATGCGTGCGGCGATCGCGTGCACCCGTCCGGCGCGGCGGAACGAACCGAAGACCTCGGCGGCGCCGACGTCGTCACCGGCGCTGTCGACGGCCCGGGTACGCACCCTCAGCACCGTGGTGCTGCCGGTGCGTGCCTCCGCGGCCTGGGCGATCACCCATTCGACGAGCACCGGCGTCATCAGCGGACGCAGCTGAGCGACGGGCCGGCGCCGGTCGATGACCTCGAGGAGCTGGCGTACCGCGGTCTCGGCGAACACCACCGCCGATTTCGGGGGCACCGGTTCGCAGCGGCCCGGCCGGCGGCGCGCCGGTCGCGGAGACAGCCGGTGCAGCACCGACCGCGACCCGATCCGCGACGTGGTCAGGGGCGCCGGCTCGTAATCGATGACCGGGGAAACAGTGACAGAGGGTGATGCGGACATGGCTCTCCAACAGGACGACGACGGGCCGGAAATCTGCTGGAGAGTGGCAGACCATCCCATGATGGCACGGCACTGTGACCCTCCCGAGCACTCAATGGTGCGAACACCGCGCGGGTACCCGTAACGTGTCAGGGTCTGTCATGGGTGATCTTTCGAGAAGGAGGCGGCGGGTCCGGTGGTGACGAGATTGTCGGCGGCCGACGCGTCGTTCTACCGGCTGGAGAATTCGTCGACGCCGATGTATGTCGGCTCGCTGCAGATCCTGCGGAAACCCCGCAACGGTCTGAGCTACGAAACCCTGCTCAACACCGTCGAGCAGCGGCTGCCGCTGATCCCGCGGTACCGGCAGAAGGTGCGCGAGGTGAAGTTCGACCTCGCCCGTCCGGTCTGGATCGACGACCGCGACTTCGACATCACCTACCACATTCGGCGTTCAGCTTTGCCGTCGCCGGGCAGCGACGCCCAGTTGCACGAACTCATCGCCAGGCTGGCTGCGCGACCGCTGGACAAGTCGCGGCCGCTCTGGGAGATGTACCTGGTCGAGGGCTTGGAGAAGAACCGCCTCGCGATCTATACCAAGTCACACCAGGCGTTGGTCAACGGCATGACCGCACTCGAGATCGGGCACGTCATCGCCGACCACACCCAGAAGCCCCCGGAGTTCGGCGAGGACATCTGGATCCCCGCGCGCGAGCCCAGCGACCGTGCGCTGCTGATCGGCGCGCTGGGTGAGTGGATCACCCGGCCCACCGCGCAGGCTGCCGCGCTGCGCACCACCGTCACCGAAACCGTCACCAACACCGGGGAACTCGTCGAGCTGGGCCGCCGGGTCGTCGACGCCGCCCGGACCGTCGCCCGCGGCACCGCACCGAACAGCCCGCTCAACGCGACCGTGTCGCGCAACCGGCGCTTCTCGGTGGCCTCGGGCTCCCTCGACGAGTTCCGCCGGGTGAAGTCCCGCTATGACTGCGACATCAACGACGTGGTGCTGGCCGTGGTGACCGGCGCGCTGCGCAACTGGCTGCTCTCCCGGGGCGAACCCGTCACGGCGACCTCGACGGTGCGCGCGATGGCCCCGATGTCGGTGTACGCCGACGCCGAGTTGGAGTCGACCGCACCCGGACAGGCGATCAACGACGTCGCCCCGTTCTTGGTCGATCTGCCTGTGGGAGAAGCCAACCCCGTGGTGCGGCTGTCCCAGATCGCCCACGCCACGGAGACTCATCCGACCGCGGGCAGCCTCGTCGACGCCCGCTCGATCGTCACGCTGTCGGGTTTTGCGCCACCGACGTTGCACGCCATGGGAATCCGCGTGGCGACCAGCTTCTCGGCGCGGCTGTTCAACCTGCTGATCACCAATGTGCCTGGCGCCCAGAAGCAGATGTATGTCGCGGGCACCAAACTGCTGGAGACCTACGCCGTGCCGCCGCTGTTGCACAACCAGGCGCTGGCCATCGGGGTGACGTCCTACAACGGGATGCTGTACTTCGGCATCAACGCCGACCGCGATGCGATGAGCGACGTGGACATGCTGCCGAGCCTGATGCGCGAGTCGCTCGACGAGTTGGTCAACGCGGCACGCTGATGCCCCGGCAAACACCAGGTGTTTGACGGCCCGTGGTAACCGGGGTCGAATGGTCGGGATGACCGCATCTGGAGAGACCCCGTTGGAACAGCCCGCCGTGACACCGGTGCCGCATCCGGTGCTCGACGTCCCCATCGAGGAGGGCCGGATCACCCGTCGCCGCAGCGTCGACTGGGTCGTGTTCGGAGTGACCGCCGCGATCGCGGTGTCGTTCCTGGTCTGGGGCTTCGTCAGCACCGACAGCCTGGCCAGCGCCTCCGCCACCGCCCTGACCTGGGTGATGGACACGGCCGGCTGGCTCTTCGTGCTCACCAGCACCAGCTTCGTCGCGTTCGTGCTCTACCTGGCGCTGGGCCGCTACGGCAACATCCCGTTGGGCCGCGACGGCGAGGACCCCGAGTTCAACGGGATCTCCTGGGTCGCGATGATGTTCAGCGCCGGTATGGGCATCGGCCTGATGTTCTTCGGCGTCGCCGAGCCGCTGTCGCACTTCACGTCACCGCCCCCGGGGTCCGGCATGGATGCCGAGCCCAGTGTGCAGAGCGCCATGGCCACCACGCTGTTCCACTGGACGTTGCACCCGTGGGCGATCTACGCCGTGGTCGGCCTGTCCATCGCCTACGGGGTCTACCGCAAGGGACGGCTGCAACTGATCAGCGCGGCGTTCGAACCGCTGCTCGGCGACCGGGCCAACGGGCCGTGGGGCAAGGTCATCGACATGCTGGCGATCTTCGCCACCCTGTTCGGCTCGGCCGCGTCCCTCGGCTTGGGTGCGCTGCAGATCCGCAGTGGACTGCAGATCGTCGGCGGCATCGGTGAGACCGGCAACACCATCCTGATCGTGATCATCGTCGTGCTCACCGTCGGGTTCGTCCTCTCGGCGGTGTCCGGGGTGGCGCGCGGCATCCAGTGGCTGTCCAACATCAACATGGTCTTGGCCGTGGGCCTGGCGTTCTTCGTGTTCGTCGTCGGGCCGACGATGTTCATCCTCAACCTGCTGCCGACCGCGTTGGGCAGCTACGCCGCCGAGCTCGCCGAGATGTCGGCACGCACAGGCGCCGAGGGTGCCGCCGTCGACGAGTGGCTGCAATCCTGGACGATTTTCTACTGGGCGTGGTGGGTGTCGTGGACGCCGTTCGTCGGCATGTTCATCGCCCGCATCTCGCGCGGGCGCACCATCCGCCAGTTCGTGGCCGGGGTGCTGTTGGTGCCCAGCCTGGTGTCGTTGATCTGGTTCGCGGTGTTCGGCGGTGCGGCCATCAACCAGCAACAGAACGGCACGGACCTGGCCGGGGAGGGCGGCGTCGAGGAGCAGCTCTTCACGCTGCTCGAGCAGTACCCGATCGCGCCCGTCATCAGTGTGATCGTGATGATCCTGGTCGCGATCTTCTTCGTCTCCGGCGCCGACGCCGCGTCCCTGGTGATGGGGTCGCTGTCGCAACGCGGCACGATCCGGCCCAGCCGGGGCACCGTCGTCTTCTGGGGTGTGGCCACCGGTGCCGTCGCCGCGGTGATGCTGCTCGTTGGTGGGGAGGACGCGCTGAATGGCCTGCAGTCCATCACGATCATCGCCTCGCTGCCGTTCCTGCTGGTGATGATCGCGATGGCCGTCGCCCTGGTACGGGACCTGCGCCGGGACCCGAAGATCGTGCGCCGGGCCTACGCCGTGGAAGCGGTGAACAGCGCGGTGATCGCCGGTGTCACCCGCCACGGCGACAACTTCGTGCTGGCGGTGGAGCGGGACCCGAACCACAGACCGACCGATTCGCGCTGAGTGGCGCGGCGCCTGCGCGGCTAGTCTCACCTGGTGCGCGTCTACGTCCCCGCCACTTTGGCGTTGTTGCAACGGCTGGTCGCCGACGGATCCCTCCGCCCGGTCGGCGGTACCGCGTTCGCGGTCACGCCCACCTTGCGGGAGTCCTACGCCGAGGGCGATGACGACGAACTCGCCGACGTCGCGCTGCGTGAAGCCGCGCTGGCGTCGCTGCGCCTGCTCGACGACGCGGGAGCAGAGGTGCCGCCGCGCCGCGCGGTGCTCGAGGTCGACGCCGACGACGCCGACGTGAAGCTGCGTCCCGACCTCGACGACGCGGTGGTTCGGTTGTCCGGCGACGTCGCGCTGACTCAGGTGATCGCCGCATACGTCGACAATTCCGCCGCCGAGGACGCTGTTCGCGCCGCGGTCGAGGTGATCGACGCGGCGGACCTGGGGGATGAGGACGCCGAACTGACCGTTGGCGACGCGCAGGACCACGACCTGGCGTGGTACGCGCAACAGGAGTTGCCGTTCCTGCTGGACCTGCTGTGACGTTGGGTACGGTAGCGTAAGTTACGGTACCGTAGGTAGGCATCTGCGGGTATTCACTCGTCATACGAACCCGAGCAGGAGCCGTCATGGCCAAGAACACCGTCAAAAACTCGGCCCGAGTGGTCGACACCGTCCGGCCTACCGTGGCCGGCGCCAAGGATCGTCCCGGTCTGCACCTGTTGCGGACTGTGGCCAGCCGCGTCACCACGCCGTTGCTCCCCGACGATTACCTCAAGCTTGCCAACCCGCTGTGGTCGGCCCGCGAACTGCGCGGCAGGGTCGTCGAGGTCCGGCGCGAGACCGAGGACTCCGCAACCCTGGTCATCAAACCGGGCTGGGGATTCTCGTTCGACTATCAGCCCGGTCAGTACATCGGCATCGGTCTGCTCGTCGACGGGCGGTGGCGGTGGCGGTCGTATTCCTTGACCTCCAGTCCGCTCTCCAGCCGCGGCTCGCGCACCATCACCATCACGGTCAAAGCCATGCCCGAGGGGTTCCTGTCCACCCACCTGGTGGGCGGGGTGGCGCCCGGCACGATCGTGAGACTGGCTGCGCCGCAAGGGAACTTCGTGATGCCCGATCCCGCCCCGGCGTCGGTGCTGTTCCTCACCGCCGGGTCCGGGATCACGCCGGTGATGTCGATGCTGCGCACGCTGGACCGGCGCGGCCAGATCGGCGACATCGTGCACGTGCACTCGGCGCCCACCGAGGCCGACGTGTTGTTCGGCTCGGAGCTGGCCGCGTTGCAGGACCGGCACGACGGTTATCGGCTGACGATCCGGGCTACCCGTTCGGAAGGCCGGTTGGACCTGTCCCGGCTCGACGAGACGGTCCCCGACTGGCGGCAGCGGCAGACGTGGGCGTGTGGCCCCGCGGCGATGCTGGAAGCCGCCGAGAGGACTTGGTCTGCCGCAGGGCTGACCGACCAGCTGCATCTGGAGCGGTTCGCCGCGGTGCGCAGCGCCGGGCACGGCAGCGGAGGCACGGTCGAGTTCGCGAGGTCGGGCAAGACCGCCGTGATCGACGGAGCGACATCCCTGATGGAGGCCGGCGAGGACGCCGGTGTGCAGATGCCGTTCGGCTGCCGGATGGGGATCTGCCAGTCGTGTGTGGTCGCGCTGGTCGACGGCCATGTGCGCGACCTGCGCACCGGTGTGGAGCACGAACCCGGCTCCCGGGTGCAGACCTGCGTGAGCGCGGCATCGGGTGATTGCGTACTCGATGTGTGAGGTTTACTGGGTAGTAACCTACGGGATCGTAGGTTACGCTAGCGTAGGCAAGCGAGAGGAGGGCTGAACCCTATGGCAGTCACCGACGTACCGGAATTCGCGCATCTCACCGATGCCGACATCGAGAGCCTGGCCAACGAGCTGGACGCGATCCGGCAGGACATCGAAGACTCCCGCGGGGAGCGCGACGCGCGCTACATCCGCCGCACCATCGCCTTCCAACGCGCCCTGGAGATCACCGGCCGGCTGCTGCTGGCCGGCAGCTCGAAGCGGACGTTCTGGTGGGCCGGCGCGACCACGCTGGGCGTGGCCAAGATCATCGAGAACATGGAGATCGGGCATAACGTCATGCACGGTCAATGGGATTGGATGAACGATCCCGAGATCCACTCCTCGACGTGGGAATGGGACATGAGCGGGGCGTCCAAGCACTGGCGCTTCACCCACAACTTCATGCACCACAAGTACACGAACATCCTCGGCATGGACGACGACGTGGGCTACGGCCTGCTGCGTGTCACCCGCGACCAGAAGTGGAAGCCGGTCAACCTGTTGAACCTGCCGTTCAACACGATGCTGGCCACCTTCTTCGAGTGGGGCGTCGGCCTGCAGCACCTGGAGATCGGCAAAATCTTCAAGGGCCGGGACAACCGCAAGGCCACGCTGGTGCGTATCCGCGAGTTCCTGGCCAAGGCCGGAGGCCAGGTGTTCAAGGACTACGTGGCGTTCCCCGCCCTGACCTCGTTGTCACCGGGCGCGACGTTCAAGTCCACGGCCAAGGCCAACGCGGTGGCCAACATCATCCGCAACATCTGGTCCAACGCGGTGATCTTCTGCGGCCACTTCCCCGACGGCGCAGAGAAATTCACCAAGACCGACATGGTCGGTGAGACCAAGGGTGAGTGGTACCTGCGTCAGATGCTGGGCAGCGCGAACTTCGACAACGGTCCGGTGTTGCGCTTCATGAGCGGCAACCTGTGCCACCAGATCGAGCATCACCTGTATCCCGATCTGCCGAGCAACCGGCTGTACGAGATCTCGCTGCGGGTGCAGGAATTGTGCGAGAAGTACGACCTGCCCTACACCACCGGATCGTTCCTGGTGCAGTACGGCAAGTCGTGGCGCACCATCACGAAACTGTCGCTGCCGGACCGCTTCCTGCGCGACACCGCCGACGACGCCCCGGAGACCCGCAGTGAGGCGATGTTCGCCGACCTGCCTGCCGAGGAACGGCGCGGTTTGAAATCGGCCATCGCCGCGGTGCGCACGCGCCGCCGCGCCCGGCAGGCCGAGAAAGCCGCGCTGCGCCTGGCGGCCTAGACCCGAAGGCTGCGTTGAGGACGGGCCCCGCTCTTCCGCCCTCAACGCAGCCTTTGCCTTCTGCCGGCTATTCCGGCACCCAGTCGAAGACGTCCGGATCCGGTCCGAAACGCCCGGCCTCACCTTTGTTCATGGCCGAGATCGCAGCGAAGTCCTCGTCTCCGAGGGTGAAGTCGAACAGCGCGAAGTTGTCCCGGATCCGTTGCTCTGTCACCGATTTCGGGAACACGATGTCGCCGCGCTGGATGTGCCAGCGCAGGACCACCTGGGCCGGCGTCTTGCCGAGCGACTCGGCGATGCGGGTGACCACCGGATCGTCGAGCACCTTGCCTTGGGCGATCGGCGCCCACGCTTCGGTCGCGATTCCGTGCTCTCGCCCGTAGGCCCGCACCTCGTCGTTGCCGAAGTACGGATGCACCTCGACCTGGTTGACGACGGGCACCGTGTCGGTCTCCTCGGCGAGGCGCTGTAGATGCGCGACCTTGAAGTTTGACACCCCGATGCTGCGGGCCCGGCCGTCGTTCTTGAACTCCTCCAACGTCTTCCAGGTCGAGACGAAGTCGCCGTCGTACAGCGTGGGCAGCGGCCAGTGGATCAGGAACAGGTCGACGTAGTCGAATCCGAGTTCGGACAGCGTCCTGTCGAACGCGCGACGCGCATCGTCGGGCCGGTGGAACCCGTTGTTGAGCTTGCTGGTGATGTAGACCTCGGAACGGTCGATGCCGAAGTCGCGCACGCCCTGACCGACCCCCCGCTCGTTCTGGTACATCTGCGCGGTGTCGACGTGGCGGTAGCCGATCTCCAAGGCGGTTCGGACCGTGGCGGCGGTGTCGTCCGGCGGGACCTGATAGACACCGAGGCCCAGTTGCGGGATGCGGGTGCCGTCGTTGAGTTCGATCGCAGGTACGTCAGTCATTTTCCCAGCGTGCCACATCCGAGGTGGACGCAAACATGACGTCATAAGTGCGCGCTCGCGGGGCGCGAGCGCGCTGATACTGCCGGGGTTTTACGGCGTGTCGAGCGGCAGACTCGCGCGGTCGCGCAAACTGAGGGCGGCCAGGAGGCGGCGCGCGGCGGCCACCCGGGCCGCGGCGGACCCGGTCAGCTCGTCGAGTGCGCACTCGGGATCGGCGGGTGGCCCCATATGTCCGCACCCGCGCGGGCAGTCGTCGATGGCCTCGGCCAGATCGGAGAACGCCAGCACCACGTCGTCGGGTTCGATGTGGGCCAGGCCGAACGACCGGATGCCGGGGGTGTCGATCACCCAGCCGCCCGACTCCAGCGGCAACGCCACCGACTGCGTGGACGTGTGCCGGCCGCGCCCGATGTCGGTCACCTCTCCGGTCGCCCGATCCGCTTCGGGTACAAGACGATTCACCAACGTGGACTTCCCGACCCCGGAGTGGCCGAGCAGCGCGGTGACCTTGCCGGTCAGCAGCGCTTCGACGTCGGCCAACGGATCGTCGCGGCCGGCGGTGGTGACCACCAGGTCCAGGTCGGCGAACTGCTCGGCGAAGTCTTCGGCCGGAGCCAGGTCGGTCTTGGTCAGGCACAGGATCGGCGCCAGGCCGCCGGCGTATGCGGCGATCAGCGCGCGCTCCACCAGACCCGTCCGCGGGGGCGGGTCGGCCAGCGCCACCACGATCAGCAGCTGGTCGGCGTTGGCGACCACCACCCGCTCGGTCGGATCGGTGTCATCGGCAGTGCGGCGCAACACCGTTCGGCGCTCACCGCGGCGCACGATCCGTGCCAGGGTGTCGGGGCGGCCGGACAGGTCGCCGACCACGTCGACGTCGTCGCCCACCACGATCGGGGTGCGGCCCAACTCGCGCGCCCGCATCGCGGTGACCCGCCGCTGCGGATCGCGGCCCACCACGCAGCCCCACCGGCCACGGTCGACGGTGACCACCATCGCCGCTTGGGCATCCGCGTGGTCAGGACGGTTCTTGGTCCGCGGCCGGGTGCCGCGGCCGGGCCGCACCCGGACGTCGGACTCGTCGTACTCGCGGTGGACCAAGGATCAGCCCGCGACGTCGTCGGTCTGGCCGCTGAGCATCTGCGTCCACAGCTCGGTGAACTGCGGCAGCGTCTTGGCGGTGGTGCCGATGTCCTCGACCTCGATGTCCGGGGTCCGAAGTCCCACGATCGCGCCGGCGGTCGCCATGCGGTGGTCGGCGTAGGACCGCCACACCCCGCCGTGCAGCGGTCGGGCGGTGATCGTCAGCCCGTCGTCGGTCTCCTCGCACTGACCACCCACCCGGTTGATCTCGGCGCTCAGCGCCGCCAGTCGGTCGGTCTCGTGCCCCCGCAGGTGGGCGATGCCACGCAGCCGTGACACCGATCCCGGGGCGGCCAGCGCTGCGAGCGCGGCCACCGAGGGCGCCAACTCGCCGACATCGCGCAGATCGACGTCGATGCCCTCATACACCGTCGCGCCCTGCACCTCCAGATGGGCGCGGCCGGTCCGCACCGTCGCGCCGAAGTCCTTCAGAATGCGGATGATCGCATCGGCCGGCTGCGTACTGACGGTCGGCCAACCGGTGAGCCGCACCAGGCCGCCGCTGACCACCGCGGCGGCGAGAAACGGTACGGCGTTGGACAGGTCGGGCTCGATCACCCAATCCCGGGCGGCCACCGGACCCGCGGCGACCCGCCAGCGGTCGGGTGCGGAGTCGTCGACCTCCACGCCGGCGTCGCGCAGCATCGTCACGGTCATCGCGACATGCGGCATCGACGGCACCGCCGAACCGGTGTGCACGACGGTCAACCCCTCGTCGAACGCGGCGCCGGACAACAGCAGGCCCGACACGAACTGCGACGACCCCGACGCGTCGATCTCGACGGTGCCGCCGCGCACCCCTCCGGCCCCGCGGACGGTGAACGGCAGACCGTCCCCGTCGATGTCCACGCCCAGCGCGCGCAGTCCGTCCAACAGTGGGGAGATCGGCCGGGCCCGGGCCTGTTCGTCGCCGTCGAAGATCACCGGTTCGGCGCCCAACGCCGCCACCGGCGGGACGAACCGCAATACCGTGCCGGCCAACCCGCAGTCCACCCGCGCGCCGGCGGCCGCGCCCAGGTTGCCGCTGACGGTCAGATCGGTGTCGTCGTTCGAGGCCGCGGACACCTCGACACCCAGCGTTTGCAGGGCGCCGATCATCAGATCCGTGTCGCGGCTGCGCAGCGCGCCGCGCACCGTGGAGGTGCCCTGCCGCGTGCCCAGCGCGGCCAGCACCAGGGCACGGTTGGTCTGCGACTTCGATCCGGGGACCGTCACGGTCGCATGGATGGGGGTGGACGTCGACGGGGCCGGCCAGGTGCTCACCGGTTCATTGTTCCCTGTCGCGGAATCGGCGGGGGCGACGACCGCCGGGTTTCTGCCACGATGGACGGTATGTGTGGGCGATTCGCGGTGACGACCGACCCGGCGCTGCTGGCCGAGAAGATCAAAGCCATCGACGAGACCAACACGAAGGACGCACCCGCCCCGAACTACAACGTCGCACCCACCACCGCCGTCGCGACCGTCGTCAAGAGGCATACCGAACCCGACGACGAGTCGACGCGCCGCGTGCGCCTGATGCGGTGGGGACTGATCCCGCCGTGGACCAAGGCCACCGAGGACGGCAGCCCCGACAACAAGGGTCCGCTGCTGATCAACGCGCGCTCCGAGAAGGTCACCACGTCGCCGGCGTTCCGCAGTTCGGCGAAGAGCAAGCGGTGCCTGGTGCCGATGGACGGCTGGTACGAATGGCAGGGCCAGAAAGGCGCCAAAACCCCTTATTTCATGTATGCCGCCGATGGCGAGCCGTTGTTCATGGCTGGGCTCTGGACCACCTGGCGACCCAAAGACGCTCCGAAGGACAGCGCCCCGCTGCTGAGCTGCACGATCATCACCACCGACGCCGCCGGGCCGCTCGAGCCCATTCACGACCGGATGCCGCTGACCATCAGCGCCGAAGACTTCGACCGCTGGCTGGATCCGGACGCACCGATCGACGAAGGTCTGTTGCGGGGGCACGGCGACCTGGACCGCATCCAGATCCGCGAAGTCTCCCGGCTGGTCAACAGCGTGCGCAACAACGGGCCCGAGCTGATCGAACCGGCCGAGCCGCAGGCCGAGCAAGGCACCCTGCTTTGAGCGAGCTGCCCGACACGCTGGTCGACGCCCTGGCTGCCGACATGCGCGCCGCCGGTTACACCACCGACGGGGTCACCGACCTGCTCGGCGCCGACGCCAGCGCCGCGTTCAGCCGCGGTCTGTGGTGGTCGGCGCTGCGCGCCACCGAGCGCGCGGATGCCGCGCTGCAGCCGCTGGCGGTGCTGGTGCGGCTGTTCCTGCTCGGCACCGACGAACCCCGCGAGCGGGTTTCTGCGACGCTGCCGACCACAGGCGTTGACGCGCTGCTCGCGGGCGGCGTCGTCGAACCCGCGGCGACCGGAGCAGTACGCGCCGTCCTGGACATCCGCCCGCACGGCGACGGGGCCCGCGACTTCCTCGTGGTCTCCGACCAGGATGCCGCGCTGCGTCCGGGGCCGGTGCGCCACGACCACGTCCTCGGCATCGGCGGCGCGTCGGTGGCGCTCGCGCACGCGGTGATTCGCACACCGGTCGAACGCGCACTGGACCTCGGCACAGGATGCGGTATCCAGGCGCTGCACCTCGACGCGCACTGCGATCACATCGTCGCCACCGACACCAACGCTCGCGCGCTGTCGCTGGCGGCTGCGACCGCACGGCTCAACGGCATGTCCTGGGATCTGCGGCGCGGCAGCCTGTTCGAACCCGTGGCCGGGGAACGCTTCGACCTGATCGTGTCCAACCCGCCGTTCGTGGTGGGTACCGGAAGCCTCGACTACCAGTACCGGGACTCCGGGATGGCCGGCGATGCGTTGTCGCAGAAGCTCATCGGTGAGGTCGCCGATCATCTGCGGCCCGGCGGGACCGCGCAGATCATGGCCAACTGGATCGTGCGGGACGGCCACGACTGGCGCGACCGGGTCGGCGGCTGGCTCGCCGGCACCGGCTTGCACGCCTGGGTGGTGCAGCGCGAGTTCGCCGACCCGATCAGCTACGTGTCGCTGTGGACCTCCGATGCGGGTGAACTTCCGCAGGATGCCGCGCGGCGCGGCGGGCAGTGGTTGGACTGGTTCGCCGAAGAGGGCATTGCCGGCGTCGGGATGGGCATGATCAACCTGCGCGCACCGCGGGCCGGTGAGACGCGGTCGCCCGACGTGGTGCTCGAAGAGATTACCGGGGCCGGGGAGGCGCTCACCGGCCCCGAGGTCGAGGTGTTCTTCACCCGCCGCGAGTACCTGTACGAGACCAGCGGCGAGCAGCTGCTGGCCGCGCGGCTCACGACGGCCCCGGTGTTCCTCGAGGAGCAGTCGTTGCCCGGGCCGGACGGGTGGCAGGTGGTCGGCGCGGCGGTGCGGCGGCCGGGCGCACCGGGAGCGGTGCTCGGCGTCGACGAGGTGTCGCGGGCGCTGCTGGCCGGGTGCCGCGGTGAGGTTCCGCTGGGCATGCTGATCGATCTGCTGGCGGCCCATCACGGTGTGGACGCCGACGCCCTGGCGGTCGCGGCGCTGCCGGTGGTGCGCGAAGCGATCGGCCGCGGAATCCTCTACGAGGCGCGGTAGACGGCGCTGACGACGACGTAGGGCGCGGTGAAAGCCACCGCACCGGAGTCCACGGTGTGCTGGGCCAGCGTCGTCTCGAACTCCGCGGCCAGCTCCTCCTGTAGGGCAGGATCGACGCGGCGGAACGTCTCCACGTGCACCGGGGACTCCTCGCGCAGGAAGTGCAGCGCGGCAGCGACGGACGCGAACTCCCACCGGTGTTCGCCGCGCCGGATGTCGAGGTCGTCGAAGTGTGGAGCCAGGCGGGTAGTGAGCATGTCGGCGTCACCCCATTGGTCGGGGGAGAAGCCCGACGCCGCCGGCGGGCCCAGCACGGCCACCACCGGATCGAAGAACGGGTTGGCAGTGTCGCGGACCCACGCCGAGAAGGCAAGCGCGCCAGTGGGTTTCAGCAGCCGGGTGATCTCACCGACCTGAGCGGCCGGGTCGACGAAGATGATGCCCATGTTCGACACCACCGCGTCGAACGCCGCGGCGGGCAGCCCGGTGGCCGACGCGTCGCCGACCCGCCACGTGACGGCGTCGGCGCCGCTGCGCTGCTCGGCGATCGCGACCAGTTCGGGCGTGTAGTCGACCCCGGTGACGCGCGCACCCGTGGCGGCGGCGGCCAGCGCCGCGCTGCCGGTGCCGCACGCCAGGTCCACCACCTCTGCGCCACGCAGCGGGTGTCGTCGTGCCGCGGCTTCGACAACCTGCTCGGCGATCGGTGCGATGCGGTCGCCGACGGCGTCATAGCGTCCCGAAGACCAGATAGTCACGAAGGTGAGCGTAGGACGTCCGTTCGCGAAAGCGCCGTGTCCGTAGTCCGGGTCGCCCACCGACTACCGTGGCGACACTCTCGCGTCGGCTACGGGCCCGTGTAGCCCGGAGGGTTGGCGCTCTCGACCCAGAGATCCACGCCCAGTTCGGCGCCGGGCACACAGTTGTACACCGACAGGTCGGTCACCCCGGAGTCCACCAGCACGTCCTCGCACAGCAGCGTGTTGCCGGTGAAAGTCGACGGCTTGGTCAGCACCGCGTACGCCGCATCGGAGTACACCTCGGGCTTGCGCGACCTTGCCATCGACTCGTCACCGCCGAGCAGGTTCTGCACCGCGGCGGTGGCCACCATGGTGCGCGGCCACAGCGTGTTCGACGCGATGCCGGCCTCACGCATCTCTTCGGCGATCCCCAACGCGCACAACGTCATCCCATATTTCGCCATCATGTACGGCGTGGGCCGCAGCCACTTCGACTCCAGCAGGATCGGCGGCGACAAAGTCAGGATGTGCGGGTTGTCGCGGCCCTTCATGTGCGGGATGCAGGCCTGCGACACCGCGTAGGTGCCGCGCACCTGGATACCGTTCATCAGGTCAAACCGCTTCAGCGGCACCTCCTCGATCGAACCGAGGTTGATCGCCGAGGCGTTGTTGACGCAGATGTCGATGCCGCCGAACTGCTCGACGGTCTTGGCCACCGCCGCGGCTACCGAGTCGCCGTCTCGGATGTCACCGACGATCGGCAGGGCCTGCCCGCCGACCTCCTCGATCTCCTTGGCGGCGGTGTAGACGGTGCCCGGAAGCTTGGGATGCGGTTCGGCGGTCTTGGCGACCAGCGCGACGTTGGCGCCGTCGGCGGCGACCCGCTTGGCGATGGCCAGGCCGATGCCCCGGCTGGCGCCGGAGATGAACATGGTTTTTCCCGCGAGCGACATGAGCTCAGACTAGATCGCGCGGATGTCGGCGACGGCTGCGTTGGTCAATCGCACCAGATCGTGCGGGTCGAGGCCGACCTCCAGACCGCGCTTGCCGGCGCTGCACAGCACCCGGTCCCAGTGCAGCGCGGAGGCGTCGACGACGGTGGGCAGCGCCTTGCGCTGGCCGAGCGGCGAGATGCCCCCGACGACGTAGCCGGTGGCACGCTGGGCGGCCGCCGGATCGGCCATCGTGGCCTTCGGGGCGCCCAGTGCGGATGCCGCGGCTTTGAGGGACAACTTCGCCGGTACCGGCAGCACCGCGACACCCAACCCGGTGGGCAGGGCGACGACCAGGGTCTTGAAGATCTGCTCGGCCACCACGCCGTCGCGGGCCAGTTCGTCGACCGCCTCACCGCCGAAGGAGTCGCTGCGCGGATCGTGGCGGTACTGCAGCACGGTGTGCGGTACACCGGCGCTGACCAGTGCGGCGATCGCCGGGGTTGCCGCGCGTGCCATCGCCACAGCGTAGACGGGCGGGAACAAGCGGCCCGGATGTCGGTGTTGACCTCACTGCGCGCACGAAGCGGTGCGTCGCTGCCGGGCAAGGTGTCACCGGCAGCCTCTAGGATCGGCAGAAGGGGATTGACGGTGCCTGCATTGGCCTTGATGGCCCCGCACGACTCGGCGCTATGGCCGAGGCACGGAGGCGCCGCGACAGAAGGGACGGTGTTCCCCACGATGACCGACTCCGACGGGCTGGCCACAGAGACGGCCCGCGACGACAGAACCGCACCCGCGCACGAAGAGACCGACGAAGAGCTGACAGCGCGCTTCGAGCGCGACGCGATACCGCTGCTCGATCAGCTCTACGGCGGCGCGCTGCGGATGACGCGCAACCCGGCCGACGCCGAGGACCTGCTGCAGGAAACGATGATCAAGGCCTACGCCGGGTTCCGCTCGTTCCGTGAGGGCACCAACCTCAAGGCGTGGCTGTACCGGATCCTGACCAACACCTACATCAACAGCTACCGCAAGAAGCAGCGTCAACCTGCGGTGTATCCGACCGACGAGATCACCGACTGGCAGCTGGCCGCGACCGCAGAGCATTCGTCGACGGGCCTGCGGTCTGCCGAGGTCGAGGCGTTGGAGCTGCTTCCGGACAACGAGATCAAGGAAGCGCTGCAGGCGCTGCCCGAGGACTTCCGGATGGCGGTGTACTACGCCGACGTCGAGGGTTTCCCATACAAGGAGATCGCCGAAATCATGGACACACCGATCGGGACGGTGATGTCGCGGTTGCACCGCGGCAGGCGCCAACTTCGTGAGCTGTTGAGTGAAGTGGCCCGCGATCGCGGGTTCCTTCGGGGGGAGCAGGCGGCCGAAGGGGTCACGTCATGAGTGACAGCGATATGTCGCCGCAGGAGCCGCGCTCCGAGGACGAGTGGCGTCCGCCGGTTGGGCCGATCGACCCCGAACATCCCGAATGTGCCGCCGTGATCGCGGAGGTGTGGATGCTGCTGGACGGCGAATGCACTCCCGAAACGCGCGAGAAGCTGCAGCAGCATCTCGAGGAGTGCCCGACCTGCCTCCGCCATTACGGCATCGAGGAGCGGGTCAAACGGTTGCTCGCCACCAAGTGCAGTGAGAAGGCTCCCGACAGACTGCGGGAGCGGTTACGCATCGAGATCAGCCGCACCACGATCATCCGCGGCTGACGTGCCGGCTGCGATCCCGGCGGGATCGCAGCCGCGGCACTCAGGTCAGGCGTTGGGACGCTTGCCGTGGTTGGCCTTCGAGTGCTTGCGGTCGCGCTTCTTACGGCCACGCTTGGCCATGATGAACCTCCAACAGGTCGTGGGTGGGGAACCCGCCGAGGCGGGTCGGTTGCGGTCCATTGTCGCACGACCCTCGGACAACGATTGTTTCCCCGCCGGCGGCGGCGGTGCAGGACCGCGCATGACCCTTGTGGTTCGATAGACGCTCAAGCACCGGTGGCAAGAGAGTGGGTGAAGATGGCCGAGGACGTTCGCGCGGAAATCGTGGCCAGTGTGCTCGAGGTCGTGGTCAACGAGGGCGATCAGATCGGCGAAGGCGACACCCTGGTGCTGCTCGAGTCGATGAAGATGGAGATCCCCGTGCTCGCCGAGGTGGCCGGGACCGTCAGCAAGGTCAACGTGTCGGTGGGTGACGTCATCCAGGCCGGTGACCTGATCGCCGTCATCGACTAGCCGGCCACTGCGCAGGCCACCCTCGCGTCATGTCGACCCTCGGTGATCTCCTCGCCGAGCACACCGTCCTGCCCGGCAACGCCGTCGACCATCTGCACGCCGTGGTGGGCGAGTGGCAGTTGCTCGCCGATCTGTCGTTCGCCGACTACCTGATGTGGGTCCGCCGCGATGACGGCATGCTCGTGTGCGTGGCCCAGGTGCGACCGAACACCGCGCCCACCGTGCTGCTCGCCGATGCCGTCGGGACCATCGCCGAACCCGAGGATCTGCCGATCGTCGCCGACGCGTTCCGGTCCGGCACGATCGGCCGCATCATCGTCGATGGCCAGGACGGCGATCACGGCCTGCGGGTGGAAGCCGTCCCGGTGCGCTACGAGAACACCGTCGTGGCCGTGCTGACCCACCAGACGTCGCTGGCGCCGCGCCAGGTGAGCCCGCTGGAAGCGGCCTACGTCGACTGCGCCGAGGACCTCCTGCACATGCTGTCGGAAGGCACCTTCCCCAACGTCGGCGACCTGGCCATCTCGCGTTCGACGCCCCGCGCCGGCGACGGTTTCATGCGACTCGACCAGACCGGTGTGGTGACCTTCGCCAGTCCCAACGCGATCTCGGCCTACCACCGGATGGGCTTCACCGCCGAACTCGAGGGGCACAACATGGTCGCCGTCACGCGACCGTTGATCTCCGACCCGTTCGAGGCGCAGGAACTGGCCGAGCACGTGAGGGAATCCCTGACCGGCGGTTCCAGTACTCGCATGGAGGTCGACGCCAACGGCGCCGCTGTCCTGCTGCGGACCCTGCCGCTGGTCGTGCACGGCGAACCGGTGGGCGCGGCGGTGTTGATCCGAGATGTCACCGAGGTCAAACGCCGGGACCGGGCGTTGCTGTCCAAGGACGCGACCATCCGCGAGATTCACCACCGGGTGAAGAACAACCTGCAGACCGTCGCCGCCCTGCTGCGGCTGCAGGCGCGGCGCACCACGAACCCGGAGGGCCGTGAGGCACTGATCGAATCCGTGCGGCGGGTGTCCTCGATCGCCCTGGTCCACGATGCGCTGTCGATGTCGGTGGACGAGGAGGTCAACCTCGACGAGGTCGTCGACCGGATCCTGCCGATCATGAACGACGTCGCCACCGTCGACGCGCCGATCCGCATCAACCGGGTGGGGGAGCTCGGCGTCCTCGACGCCGACCGCGCCACCGCGCTGATCATGGTGATCACCGAGTTGGTGCAGAACGCGATCGAGCACGCATTCGACTCGTCGACCAGTCGGGGGTGTGTGACCATCCGCGCCGAACGGTCCGCGCGCTGGCTCGACGTCGTCGTCCACGACGACGGACGCGGCCTGCCCGACGGATTCAGCCTGGAGAAGTCCGACCGGCTCGGCCTACAGATCGTGCGGACCCTGGTGTCAGCCGAACTCGACGGCTCTCTCGGGATGCACGAAGGAGCTGCCGGCGGCACCGATGTGGTGCTGCGGGTTCCGCTGGGGCGGCGGCCCCGCGCGGCGCAATACTGACGAATTCTGCCATTTGCCGAATCGATTTCGGCAGTCAGTGACACTTTGCTGGAAATGTGACGCAAATATCACCGAATGGCGGAAAAGAAGAACGGCCCCGACTTGTGTCGGGGCCGTTGCTTTAACTCGCGGGGCGATCAGACTCCGGTACGGGCCTTCGTCCGGGCGTTGCGGCGCTTGAGCGCGCGACGCTCGTCCTCGCTCATACCGCCCCACACGCCGGCGTCCTGGCCGGACTCAAGTGCCCAGCTCAGGCACTCCGCGGTGACGGGGCAGCGGGCGCATACCAGCTTGGCATCGGCGATCTGCGCGAGCGCCGGACCGCTGTTTCCGACCGGGAAGAACAGCTCCGGATCCTCGTCGCGACAGACGGCCTTGTGGCGCCAATCCATGACTATGAACTTCCTTTCGTATGCGCACGGGGGCGCACGAACAAAACGTTGGCTGTTAACACGAGCGCACAGAATGTTTCTGCGCTGTTGCATCCGATGTTTTCACAGGCTCGACGGATGTCAATAGAAGTTGTTCAACTCGTGTTCTATCTCACTGTGGTGGACCGTTGGCCGACCCATAACTCCGTTGTACTACGCTGATCTCACCTTGCGCCCAAAATGCCGGTGTGAGATCAGTTGCAATCGCCGTAGACGCTGGTCAGGGCCTCTTCGTCGACGTGACTGCCGGCGGCGCGATCACCGCGAGCGCGTCCGGGACCGCCGAGAAGTGCATGGTTTCGCGCATCCCGACGTAATCTCCGTCGATCTGGCAGGCCACCGGCGTGGTGCTCGTCACCTTGAGCCAGCGCAGGTCGTCGTCGCGGACCAGATGGCGCGCCTTGATCACCGGTTTCCGCGACAGCATCCGCCGTACGAGACCCAGGTTCGCCCACACGCTCATGCTCGTGGTCGCGAACACCCCCAGCCCGGTCTCGAACGTGGTGTCGGGGTTCGTCCAGACCGGTCGCGCATTCGCGTAGGTCCAGGGGCTGGAGTTGGACACGAACGCGAAGTGCACGCCGTCGACCGGTTCGCGGTCGGGCAGATGCAACGTCAACGTGGGCTCCTTGCGCACGCTGGCCAGGACTTCCCGGATCGCGACCCGGATGTAGCGCGACGCGGTGACCTTGCGGCCGCGGGCGCGTTGCGCCTCGACGGCGGCCACCACGTCGCCGTCGACACCCATCCCGGCGGTGAACACGGCCCACCGCTCGCCGCAGTCCATCAGTCCGATGCGCCGCCACGTGCGCGTGTGCCGATGCTCGCCGAGCAGATCGACGAGCTGATTGGTGGCCTCGATCGGGTCGGGACTGATACCGAGGGCACGCGCGAACACGTTCGCCGAGCCGCCCGGCACCACGCCGACGGCGGGACCCACACCGGACGTTCCGGACTCGGCGAGGATGCCGTTGACCACCTCGTTCACCGTGCCGTCCCCGCCGTGCACGATCAGCACGTCGACACCGGCGCGCGTCGCCTCGCGGGCCAACTCGATGGCGTGCCCGCGATGGTCGGTGTGCGCGACGGTGAGCTCGACGCGGCTCTCCAGGGCGTGGGCCAGCAGGTCGCGGCCGGCCGGGGTCGTCGATGTGGCGTTGGGGTTGACGATCAGCACGGCACGCACGGGGCCTGAGCCTAACCGGCCGGACACAGGCGCCGGTACCGTACAACGGTGACCGAACGCCGACTCCTGCTCGTCAACGGGCCGAATCTGAACCTGCTGGGCACCCGTCAGCCCGAGGTGTACGGCACCACCACGCTCGCCGAGATCGAGGCGCGGGTGACCCGGGTGGCCGCCGACGCCGGCTTCGCAGTGCGCGCCGTGCAGAGCAACCACGAGGGCGCGCTCGTCGATGCGATCCAGGAGGCCCGCACCGACTGCGTCGGCATCGTGATCAACCCCGCCGCCTACAGCCACACCTCGATCGCGATCGCCGACGCGCTGCGCTCGGTGGGGCTGCCGGTGGCCGAGGTGCACCTGAGCAACATCCACGCCCGTGAGACGTTCCGGCACCACTCGTATGTCTCGGCGGTGGCCGAGGTCGTCATCGCCGGTGCCGGCCCCCTGGGATACGACTTCGCCGTGCACTACCTGGCGGATCGGTTGGCGACCTGATGCCTCCGGCAGTACGCCTCGCCGGCGCGATCGTGGCGCTGCAGGGATTTCTGGGCATCGTCATGGCCGTGGTGCTGACGGTGCGCGAGATGAACGGGCACCGTGAGGTGGCGATCAGCGGCTACGGCACCGCCGGCTGGTTCGTGATCATGGGTTCGGGTGTGCTGGCCGCCGGTTGGGCGCTGCTGACCGGGCGACGCTGGGGACGCGGCATCGCGATCTTCGCCAACCTGTGCCTGCTCGGTGTGGCCTGGTATGTGTTCAGCTCGGGACGGCTGCCGTACGCGGTGGCGGTGGCGGCCGTGTCGGTCGCCGTGCTCGGCCTGCTGTTCAGCCGGTCGGCGTTGCACTGGCTGATTCAGCCCGGGCCGGACACCGATTCGGCCAACTCGGCCAACCGCCGCCCCGACACCCGGTAGGTGGTCCACTCCGTCTGCGGTTGCCCGCCGACGCCGTCGTAGAGTGCGATGGCGTCGACGTTCCAGTTGAGCACCGCCCACGTCAGCCGGCTGTAACCGCGATCCACGCACTCGCGGGCCAGCGTCGCCAGCAGTCGGCGCGCCAGGCCCCGCCGACGGAACTGCGGACGCACGAACAGGTCTTCGAGGTAGATGCCGGCCACGCCGTCCCACGTGGAGAAATTGCGGAACCACAACGCGCACGCCGCCGCCCGGCCGTCCACCTCGACGACGTGACCGAACAGCACGGGGTCGGGACCGAAAAGCGCGTCGCGCAACTGGTTTTCGGTCACCGTGCACTCGTCGGCGGCGTGCTCGAACTCGGCGAGTTCGCCGATCATCGCGACCAGCTCGGCTTCGTCGCCGGGTCGTGCCACGCGAATGGTCTCCGTCACTGCTGCACTCCCAGCGCCGACAGGATCGTCCGGAACTTCGTGGTGGTCTCGGCGACTTCCTCGTCGGGGTCGGATTCGGCGACGATCCCGCCCCCGGAATGTGCCACCGCAGAACGCCGATCGGCCGACAACTGTGCCCCGCGGATCGACACCACCCATCGCCCGTCGCCGCACTGATCGCACCACCCGACCGCCCCCGCATAGAACCCGCGGTCGCCCTCCACCTCGGCGATCAACGCGGTCGCCCGGTCGGTCGGGGTTCCCCCGACCGCCGGGGTCGGGTGCAGCGCGACCGCCAGATCCAGGGCGGTCGTGGAGGATTCGCGCAAGGTGCCGGTGATCGGGGTGGCCAGGTGCCACACCGCCGCGGTCTTGCTCAGCTCCGGTTGGGGTGCGATCGAGACATCGGTGCACAGCGGTTCGAGCGTCTGGCGCAACGCGTCGACGACGAGTTGGTGCTCATGTCGGTTCTTGGCCGAATCCGCCAGTGCGGCACCGTTTCCGGTGTCGGTCTCGGGATCGGGGGAGCGGGGTGCGGACCCCGCGAACGGGCGACACCACACCCGCTGACCGCGGCGAGCGACCAGCAATTCCGGGCTGGCGCCGACCATGGCGACGCCCGAATAGCCTTCGCCGGCCGCCGACAGGTCGACCAGATACTTCGTCGCCTCGGCGTCGGCGCCGTGCAGGCGGTGCAACAGGGTACGGGCGTCGACGGGTGCATCGGCGGCCAGATGCAGGGATCGGGCCAGGACGACCTTCTGCAGCCCGGCCGCAGGATCCGACAGACGCGCGACGGCCGCGGCGACCCGGCGGCGGTGCTCGTCGGCGTCGGGAGACATGCCCGCCACCTGCACCGCGGGTAGTTCGCGCAGCGGCCAGTCCGGCAGCCGGTCGGTGAACTGCGCGCTCTGCGGCCGGATCAGTGCTGCCGGGGACGACAGGTCGAATGGCAACGCGCCCACGATGATCGGCGCGCTACCGGAGGCCAGCGCCGCGCGCGCATCGGCGATGGTCGGGAACGCCGTCTGCACACCGTCGCCGACGACCACCCCCTCGGGTCCGGCGAAGACGAACGCCGGCTCGCGGGTCACGTCGGATCCGGGTCGCCGGTCAGCGCCAGGGCGCTGAGTTGCCGGACACCGTGCTCGAAACCGCACACCGCGACGGACACCGCCGGCATCGCGAACCGGATGCCCTCGTAGACGGGTTGTTCGATCCAGCGGGTGATCACCGCGCGGGAGAAATGTCCGTGGCCGACGAACACCACGTCGCGGGTCTGCAGGTGCGCCAACGCCGACGCGACCGCGGTGTCGGCGCGCGCGCAGACCTGCGCGGTGGTCTCCCCGCCGGGACACCCGTGCGTCCACACCAGCCAGTCGGGGACCGTCTGCCGGATCTCTTCGGTGGTGCGGCCTTCGTAGTCGCCGTAATCCCATTCCACGATCGAGGAATCCAGGGCGTCGACACGCAATCCCGCCAACTCGGCGGTCTGCACCGCGCGGCGCCGAGGGCTGCACGCGACATAGGGCTGCTGCAGGTTCAGATGCTCGAGGACGTCGGCGGCGGCGCGCGCCTGACGGCGGCCGCGGTCGGTGAGGTCGAGGTCGGTGCGGCTGGTGTGCTGACCGGTGATCGACCATTCCGTCTCGCCGTGGCGGAGCAGGATCAGCCGGTGCTGCAGAAGGCCCACGCCCACCGATTGTGCCGCACCCCCGCACTCACGCGCGCCACGCGGGTCTGTCGGCGGACGACTTTTGACCGGGCATGTCAAGATGGTCGGTGTGACGCGAGTACTTGCGGTCGCCAATCAAAAGGGTGGGGTCGCCAAAACGACGACGGTGGCGTCGCTCGGTGCGGCGATGGCGCAGCTCGGTAAGCGCGTCCTTCTGGTGGACCTGGATCCGCAGGGGTCGTTGACGTTCTCCCTCGGCCACGACCCAGACAAGCTGCCGGTGTCGGTGCACGAGGTGCTGCTCGGTGAGGTCGAACCCGACGTCGCGCTGGTCGAGACACCCGAGGGGATGACGCTGCTGCCGGCCAACATCGACCTCGCGGGTGCGGAGGCGATGCTTCTGATGCGCGCGGGCCGCGAACACGCCCTCAAGCGCGCACTTGCCAAGCTCGAGGACACCTACGACGTCGTGATCATCGACTGCCCACCGTCGTTGGGGGTGTTGACGCTCAACGGTCTCACCGCCGCCGACGAGGTCATCGTCCCCTTGCAGTGCGAGACGCTCGCGCACCGCGGCGTGGGGCAGTTCCTGCGCACCGTGGCCGACGTGCAGGCGATCACCAACCCCGATCTGAAGCTGTTGGGCGCTCTTCCCACGCTGTACGACGCCCGCACCACCCACAGCCGCGACGTGGTCCTCGATGTCGCAGACCGCTACAACCTGCCGGTGCTCTCCCCGCCCATCCCGCGCACGATCCGGTTCGCCGAGGCCAGTGCGTCGGGTTCGTCGGTGATGACCGGCCGGAAGAACAAGGGTGCACTGGCCTACCGTGATCTGGCCGACGCGCTGGTGAAGCACTGGAAGACCGGCAAGCCGCTGCCGACGTTCGCCCCCGAGATCTGAGGCGGATCAGCCCAGCGCGACGATCTCGTCGCCCCGCTGTTCGATTACCGTCGTACCGGCCACGGCCGGAACCACCGGACCGTCCACGCGGGCACGCTGCACCGGGATGTGGCGGTCACCGGCGCCGGTGAGCGGATCGAACACGTCGTATCCGCCGGTGACCGGCACCATCAGCTTTCCGGCCATGATCGTGGCGGGACCCACGGGCGCGTTGTCCCCGGCCGCGGCGACGCTGTACTTGTACTGAAGATCGTTGGCGGAGAACACCATCAGGGTGTCGCCGGTCCACCACGTCAGCAGGTCCCCGACCCGGGACGCGGTGGCGTGCGGGGACGCCGGGGTGGTGACCACCGTGCTGTCGATCGTCACGCCGGTGCTGTCGATGATGTCGACGCGCGGTGCCGGGGTCGACACGTACACCGCCGTGGTCGTTCCGGCCACCGCGACCACGCGTGCGCCGCTGCCGTCGGGAACCCCGTTCTGTTGGACGTACTGGATCTCCGGGACGTCCTCCTCGTCGGAGGGGCGCAACAACGTCAGCCGTAGATCGGACTGGTTGCCGCACGCCTCGAGCACCGACACCATCGACGAACTCGCGCCCGCCGACACCAGCCGGCACAGCGGTTCGACCGGCACGTCCGGTTTGATCGGTGCGTCGAGCGCGCCGTAGCTGAGCATCCGCACCATGTCCGAGCGCCACAGCTCCAGACGCGAGGATCCCCACGACAGGACCGTCGTGCCGTCGGCGGACAGGTGCACCTCGCGGTCGGCGTAGCTGGTGCGCGCCGGACCGCGCATCCCGGTCTCGGCGTCGACGGTGCTGACCTGGCCGCAGCCGCGCCGATCCGGGTACACCGCCACGGCGTAGCTGTAGACCCAGCTCACCGCACACAGTTCCCGGTCCCGGGCGTAGGTCCACAGCACGTCCCCGGTGGCGGGGTCGCGGCCGTCGACGGTGGAACCGTCACCGGTGACCACCGCGCCGGCGACGACCAGCGCACGGGTGGTCTTCGCGCTCGGCGCGGTCCACAGCGGGGTCAGTGAGTCGGGGACCGCCCCGGCGTCCTCCAGGGACGCCACGGGGGAGGCTGCGGGACGGCTGGTCGTCGCGCGCACGTCACTGTTCCACCACACCACCAACGCGACCAGCGCGATGACGGCGATGAGCGCCGCTGCCACCAACAGATCCGCGCGGGTGCGGCGTTCGGGTTCGACCATCGAGCGCCGGGACGGTTAGCTGGTCGGAGCCGCGGCCGTCTTGCTGGGGCGGCGGCGCCGACGACGCCGACCCGACGTGGAGCGCGCCTCACCGGTGGCGTCGGCGCTCTCGGCGTTCTCGCCGTCGGCCGGCTTGGCCGCGTCCGCGGTGTCCGGGTGCCCGCTGACCGGCTTGCCGCCGCGGGTGCGGCGACGGTTGCGGTTGCGGGCGGGCTTCTCGCGACGTTCGCGCGGCTCCGGCGGCTCCTTGTCCGCGGTGCGCTTCGGCCGGCCGATCGACCCGCTCGCGTCGGCGGGGATGTTGAGCTCTTCGTAGAGATGCGGCGAGCTGGAGTACGTCTCGACGGGCTCGGGGATGCCGAGGCCCAGCGCCTTGTCGATCATGGCCCAGCGGGGCAGTTCGTCCCAGTCGACCAGAGTGACCGCGATACCGGTCTTGCCGGCGCGGCCGGTACGGCCGATGCGGTGCACGTAGGACTGTTCGTCCTCGGGGATCTGGAAGTTGATGACGTGGGTGATGTCGTCGATATCGATGCCGCGTGCCGCGACATCGGTGGCCACCAGCACGTCGACGTCGCCGGTGCGGAACGCCTTGAGCGCCTTCTCGCGGGCACCCTGGCCCAGGTCGCCGTGCACTGCGCCGACCTTGAAGCCGCGCTCGCCGAGTTCGTCGGCGACCTTCTGGGCGGTGCGCTTGGTGCGGGTGAAGATCATCGTCGCGCCGCGGTCCTGCGCCTGCAGGATGCGGGCCACCATCTCGACCTTGTCGAGCGCGTGCGCGCGGTAGGCGAACTGCTCGGTGCTGTCGTGGGTGGCCGCGGAATGCGGGGCCTCGGCACGGATGTGCGTCGGCTGGGTCATGAACGTGCGGGCCAGCGTGATGATCGGGTCGGGCATGGTCGCCGAGAACAGCATCGCCTGGCGCTGGTCGGGGATCTGCTTGAGGATCCGCTCGATGTCCGGGAGGAACCCGAGGTCGAGCATCTCGTCGGCCTCGTCGAGCACCAGGGTGGACAGCCCGCCGAGCTGCAGATGCCCCTGCTGGGCCAGGTCGAGCAGCCGGCCGGGGGTGCCGACGACCACGTCGACACCCTTCTGCAGGGCCTCGATCTGGGGCTCGTAGGGCCGTCCGCCGTAGATGGCGGTCACGGTGAGCTTGCGGTTCTCGTCGGCCTGCAGGTACTTCGACGCGGCGACCAGGTCGCCGTGGACCTGGATGCACAGCTCGCGGGTCGGGACGACGACCAGCGCCCGCGGGATGCCGGTCAGGGCCCGGTCGGCGTCACTGGTGATGCGGTGCAGCAGCGGGACGCCGAAGGCGTAGGTCTTGCCCATGCCGGTGCGGGCCTGACCGATCAGGTCTTCGCCGGCCAGGGCCAGCGGCAGGGTCAGCTCCTGGATGGCGAACGCGTTGGTGATGCCGCTCTCGGCCAGCGCCCGCACGATCTCGTCGCGGACGCCGAGCTCGGCGAAGGAAGGGGTGGTTTGTGTAGTTGCAGTCATGCTGGGTGGACGAAGCCTTTCACTGATCTGTCCTCATGCGGTTTCCACGCGCGCACGAGTTGTGAAGAGAACTTCGCGGGGCCCAGCGCTGAGGGGGCGGGCCGCACGTGCACGCACATTGCCAAGGTGTCTGCGACATGAACTGTCGGCGGGACCCGGTATGCGATCTGTCGACATGGACGCCGACACCGCGTTCCATGGTAACGGGTCGAAGCCCCGAAAGCCGCACGCGGCGATCGTCGACACCGCCGGAGTCTAGAGTTGCACCATGACTTCGAGGCCGACTTCGCCGCCGATCTCGCCGCCCTCCGCGCCGGTCACCGGGGACGCCGAAGCCCCCGCGGCAGCCTCACCCATCCAGTCCGATCACCCCGGGATCAATGAGCTGTTCGCGCTGTTGGCCTACGGCGAGGTGGCCGCGTTCTACCGGCTCACCGAAGAGGCCCGCATGGCCCCCAACCTGGTCGGACGCATCAACATGGCCAGCATGGCGGCCGCGGAGATGAACCATTACGAGCTGCTGCGCGACGCGCTGGAGCGCCGCGGCGTCGACGTCGTGCCGGCCATGACGAAGTACGCGTACGCACTGGAGAACTATCACCGGTTGACCACGCCGAGCACCTGGTTGGAGGCTCTGGTCAAGACCTACATCGGCGACGCGATGGCCGCTGATTTCTATCGCGAGATCTCCGGTTCGATGCCGCCCGAGGCGGCCGATGTGGTGCGTTCGGTGCTCTCGGAGACCGGGCACTCGCAGTTCGTGGTGGCCGAGGTGCGCGCCGCGGTGACCGCCAGCGACAAGCAGCGGCATCGCCTGGCGCTGTGGTCGCGCCGGCTGCTCGGCGAGGCGATCACCCAGGCGCAGTACGTGCTCGCCGACCACGACGAGCTCGTCGACCTGGTGATGTCCGGAGGTGGGCTGGGGCAGATGACCGACTTCTTCGATCGTCTGCAGCAGACCCACAGCACGCGCATCCAGGAACTCGGCCTGGGCTGAGCCCCGCCCCCGTTTTTCTCGCCGAAATTGCATTCCACGCGCGTCAAAAGGCGGCGGATTCATACGGTGAGTGCAACATCCATTGATCTGGGGAGTTGCTATGCCGTCAGGAGTGCCGGTGCCGCTGTCG
>NZ_JBGGKT010000020.1:0-70311 GCF_041287115.1 Mycobacterium sp. pV006
TTCTACGATGCCCCACGGAGCGACCAACCACTGGTCGCAATCCAATAGATCGAGCCTCCAGTAGAACCAGGGCGGTTCACTCATCGCCATCCTGGCCGTCCTCGGCGGCCTACTGGCCATCCGCGCCCGCACCCAAGCCCAAGACCGCTTCCTCCAAGCCACCAGCCAACGCCTGACCTCCCAAGCCCAAGCCATGCTCAACGACACCACCCCCGGCAGCGACACCCGCGCCTTCCACCAACTCCTCGCCGCCCGCCACCTCACCCCCACCCCCACCAACGACAGCGCCCTCTACAGCGCCACCATCAAAAAAACCACCACCACCAAAATCATCGAGATCCCCGGCGGCGCGCCCGTCAACGCTCTCGCTGTGAGTCCCGACGGCAGCCGGCTGGCCTCCGGCAGCCGCGACAACATCGCCCGGTTGTGGGACAGCACCACCGGCCAACTCGTGGCGGAACCCATGACCGGGCATGAGTCGCTCTTGTACTCCGTAGCGTTCAGTCCCGACGGCACCCGGCTGGCCACCGCCAGTGCCGACACCACCATCCGACTCTGGGACACCACCACCGGACAACAAATCGGCCAACCACTGACCGGACACACCGACGCGATCAACACCTTGGCGTTCAGTCCCGACGGCACCCGACTGGCCACCGGCGGTGCCGACACCACCATCCGACTCTGGGACACCACCACCACACAACAAATCGGCCAACCACTGACCGGACACACCGAGGCGATCACGGGCATCGCCTACAGCCCCAATGGCACCCGGCTGGCCACAAGCAGCTACGACGACACCATCCGTTTGTGGGACGCCACCACCGGACAACCGATCGGCGCACCACTGACCGGCCACACCGACACCGTCACCAGCATCGCCTTCAGCCCAGACGGCAACCAACTGGCCACCGGTGGTCGCGACAACGTCGTGCGCATCTGGGATCCCGAGACCGGCGCAGCCCTCGGCGAGCCCCTCTCAGGACACTGGAGCACAGTCCTTGCCGTCGCCTTCAGTCCGGACGGGCGTCGCATCGTCTCCGGTGCCGACGACGCCACGGTCCGAGTGTGGGACGTCGCAACCCGGGAGATGATCGGCGAACCCCTCGTCGGCCACGAAAGTGCCGTCTATGACGTGACGTTCACGCCGGACGGGCAACGCGTCATCTCGGGCGGCCGGGACGGCACCGTGCGGATCTGGAATCCTGACGCGCTGGCACCCCTGACCGGACATACCGATGTGGTGACCGGTGTGGCGTTCAGTCCCGACGGCACCAAACTCGCCAGCAGCAGCGGTGACGGCACCATCCGACTCTGGGACCCTCGCACCGGCCGAACACTGCGCGAACCCCTCACCGGCCACGCCGGCCCAGTCACCAGCATCGCCTTCAACCCCGACGGCACCCAACTGGCCTCCGGCGGTGCCGATCACACCGTGCGCATCTGGAACACCGACACCGGCCAACCCCTCGGCGCACCCCTGACCGGCCACACCGGCGAGATCAGCAGCGTCGCCTTCAGCCCCGACGGCACCCGACTCGCCACGGGCAGCTTCGATGATTCGATCCGGTTGTGGAACACCGAAACTTATGAACAGGCCGGTCAACTCGCTGTGCCCGCGCGTACCGCGGCGATCAGCGTGGCCTTCAGTCCCGACGGCACGATGCTTGCCAGTGCCGGTAATCGCGGAACGCTTCTGCTCTGGGACGCCGAGTCCGGCGACCAGCTCGGTGACCCCTTCGATGTCCCAGGAGATGCCGCCGTCGGGGGTGCCGCGTTCAGCCCTGACGGACGGTTCCTCGCCGCCAGCAGCTACGACAGTCTCATACGGGTGTTCGACGTCGAGACCCGCCGGCCCGTCGGCGGACCGTTGAACGGCCACCGTGGACTTGTGCGGTCGGTGGTGTTCGACCCCGGCGGGCAACGCCTGGCCAGCGGCGGATTCGACGGCACCGTGCGGTTGTGGGACGTCGGTCGCGGTCAGCCTTTCGGTGATCCGCTCCTGGGCCACGACTATCAGGTGTTCAATGTGGCGTTCGCGCCCGACGGCAATATCGTCGCAAGTGCGGGAGTCGATCACACTGTGCGCCTGTGGCCCACATCGGCGCAAGAGTCGGAACTGTGCGCAAAGCTCACCGCCAACATGAGCCACCGGCAATGGCGCGACTGGGTTTCCCCCGACATCGACTACCAGCAGACCTGCCCCGACCTACCCGTGGCCCCGGACGGTCCGGTGGCGAAGTGAACGGCCGCTTTCGATTACGACTCTCGATACGCCGGCTGCTCGCTCACGGGACCGTCGTAACTTGCGCGGAACTCCTCGTCGGCAACCGGCCACTGTTCGCCTGCCCCACCCTGAACGATCCAGTCTCCTTCGTGCGCAACAACGTCGCCCTCGAGCGTGCGCACAAGTTCACGTCGATCGGTCCTGCGTGCCAGCACCGTCCCGCAACGTTCGTATCGTCGGGGTCCCACCTGCCGATGGGTTGCCTCGAAAATGCCTGCGGCAACCGACCGCTCGTGGCCCGCATCGTCGACGACCGCCCAGTCCCCCTGCGCGGCGTGCATGACATCTCCGGACGGCGTTGTCCAGGTCCACGGACGATCACGTCTCTCCGCCGTGACCTGTCCGCGGCGCTGGTAACGCCGCCACCCGGACACATCTGCCCGGGGCCGGGTCGAAGACTGGGCCGTCGCGTCTTTCGGCACCGACCGGTAGCCGAGGTTGCGCAGGCACACCAGGGTACTGACCAGACTCTTGCGGGCGGCGTCGGCGAAATCCGGCTTCTGTTCCACCAATTCGTTCCACGGTAGTAGCCGATCGTGGCGGCGCCGGGCGTCGTCACGGTTCTCCGCGAACTTCCAGCCCGCGTCGCTGTAGTACTTTCGCCAGTCCTCGTGCTCGGCTTCGATCATTCGATCGGCGGTCTCCTCGTCGAAGCCCAGGATCTGGAGCTGAGCCATCGGGTCCAGATCCGCGAAATCGTCCGGCAGAGCAGCGGCGGGAGCGGTCTGCTCCAGGCTGTTCCAGGTGTGGTTTCCGAGGGCCTCGACCATCCACAGCGCATTGAGCAACTGACGCCGGTTGGACTGCCTGATGAAAGGGTCGAGCTCCTTCCAGTACTTCGTCGTTGGTTTGTCGCGCGGCTTGTCGGCGCTGTAGTGCTCATGGATGAGCTCGGCTGCACGTTCCCAGACGTCCTGTGGGGCACCGGCATCGAGTTCCATGTCGATCGGGAATGTGTAGAGTGCACCGACGATCGACATATCGATCAGCGATGTCGCGGTTCGGGAGGCGGAATAGACCCGCAGGTGCGGGAACCGTGACGCCAGCCGGGTGCCCTGTGTCTCCAGGTCTGGATCACCGAGCACCACGATGTGGTTCGTGCTGTCCACGCCCTGCAGGTACCGCGTTATCGCGTCGACCGTGGGTTCTTCGTCGACGGCGGTCACAGCCAGCATGCTCCCGGCGGGTGAGACCCGCCGTTGGCGGGCCGTGTGATCCACGACGAAGCCGTCAGCGCCCCTGGCGAAGATCACGACGTTCGACGGAGTGACCACATGCGCCTTGTGATGCAGATGCTGCTCCCGTTCGATCTGGGCCAGCTCGGATGCCAGGGCATAGGTGAGCGGGTACAACCCGCACAGGATCACCGTCGGGCGATCCGGTCGGGCCTCGGTGTCGGCAGGGTCGTGCGTTGTCATGTGCCGGGCCACTTTCGCGGCCGTGATCTCGTATCTGCCGACCGCGTCGGCCACCCAGCCACGGTCGGCGCTGACCGAGAAACTGCGGCGCCAGACCTCCGCCTGCCACGGGTCGTCGATGCGTACGGTCAGCGGGATGCGGGCCCGGACGCGTCCGCGCACCACAGAGTCGATCGCGTTGAACCGTCGGAGATTCTCGACAGGGTCCGCCGACATCAGGTAGAGACGATCGAGTCGGCCCCACACGGTCCCCGACGACAACAGCGCGGGATCGGTCACATCGACTTTTCGGAGTCTGGCGCCGAGTTCCCGCGCTCTGCGTGCGGCGTCGCTTCCCGCATCGACGGTGAGGATCACCGCGGCGCCCGCGGGGTTCAGCGTCTGCAGAATCGCACGCACCATCGACAGCGTCTCGTCATCGACGCCGACGATGACGGTCAGCGAACGCGCGCGCCAGATCGCGAATCGATCGACCTGCGAGCGGAACAGCTGCAGTCCGGCGGCCAGTGCCGCGGTGAGCGTGGTGGTCAGCGCCAACAGACGCGCGATCTCCAGAGCGACCGGCATCGGAGCACAGGGCCCGGCATCGAATGTCTCGACGTTGCCGAGGAACAGCGCGAGTGTCCAGGCCAGCGGCGCGAAAAACGGTGCTTGATCGCCGTGGCACCGCCAGTAACCGCTCATGCCGAGGACGAGGACCGAAGCCGCCATCACGGTGATGACGACCAGCGGAGCCGTGAATGTCGTGCTTCCATCGAGGCGACGCAGCCCGACATAGATGATCGGGATGGCCAGCACCACCGCGATCGACCACAGCGATCCCGGCAATCCGAAACCCCACAACCGATGCGCAACCGCCTCGGACAGCTGTGGATTCACCGCCAGCGCACACACATACAGCACCGCCGCGACGTAGCACGCGCCCGCGACCGCTGCCGCTGACCGCAGCCACCTTCTGCGGGTGAGCCGGAATCCGGGCTCACTGTCGGTCACGAGGTCAAGCTCCCGGGCTGACGGGTCCAGCGGCGGCCGCCGCCGGGCGGACCAGTGACGGCTCCACATTCTGCGCCTCGTAGAGCTTCTTGTACAAACCACCGGCCGCCAACAATTCGTGGTGCGTGCCTTCCTGGACGACTTTCCCGCCGCCCAGCACGATGACCCGGTCGGCTACCGCGGCGATGAAGTCCATGTCGTGGCTGATGACGACGCAGGTGCGGTCGCGGGCGTATTCGCGGATCACCGTGGTCAGCCGGGTGCGCTGATCGGCATCGAGGTTCTCTGTCGGCTCGTCGAGTAGCAGGACCTCGGGCTTGCGCAGCAGACAACGCGCCATCGCGATCAGCCGCTTCTGACCACCGGACGGTACCTGGACGTCTACCACGGTGTCGTAGCCTTCGGGCATCTTGGCCGGGTCGACGATGATGGGGTGGACGTGGGCCAGTCGGCAGGCTTCCTCGATCTGTTCGTCGGTGGCGTTCTGCCGTGCGAGCCGGATGTTCTCGCGGATGGCGTCTTTCATGAAGAACGGGAACTGCGCCAGCTTCGAGACCTGCTCACGCAACGACGCGATCGTGACCTCACTGATGTCGTGGCCGTCCAGCAGAATCCGACCGCGCTGCGGGTCGATGAATCGCAGCAGGAGGTTGAAGATGGTCGACTTGCCGCACCCGATGGCGCCCACCAGCGCGACGGTCTCACCTTCCCTGATCGAGAAGGACACGCCGTCGAGAATCTTCTGTTCGGGTGTGTATCCGAAAGCGACATCCTCGAATTCGATGTTGCCGTGCACTTCCCCGAGTGCGGTGGCGTCGGGTAGCTCACGCACCGTCGGCTCGGTGTCGAGTAGATCGTAGGTGGACTCCACCTGCGGTGCGATCGACTTGTAGGTGGTCCAGGCGGTGACAATCCGCTGGAACGAAGCGAACATCGTCGGCACCGACGACACGAACACGAGCAGACTCGCCAAGTCCAGGCCGAAGCTGGTACTGAAGGCGACGCCGACGATCAACACCAGCGCGGTGCTCAGCGCGATGAACACCTGGACGCTGCGACTGGTGGCCTGCAGCCAGATCATCATCGCCGAAAGGTCTTTGGCCGCTGTGTCCGATGCGTCGAGAAATCTCCTGCTCCGCTGCGATTGAGCGTTGAAGACCTGGATGTCGGTGATGCCGCTGATGGTCTCTTCGAGTTCGCCGCCCATCCTGCGGCCACCCATCATGTTGCGTCGCGTAGCCGCCTGCAGTCGCTGACCGGCGAATCGCAGCCAGATCAGCACGAACGGGGACAGGATCAGCGTGACAAGCGTCATCTGCCAGGACAACGCGATCAGGTAGGCCAGCGCTACCGCGAGGATGACCACGTCGACCGCGGGCGGAATCAGGCACTCGGTCAGCAGGCGTTGCACGCTGCCCGCTTCCATCTGCACACGCTGCATCAACGACCCACTGCGCGCACCGGTGAAGAAATCCAGTGAGAGTGACTGGATGTGGTCGTGTGTGCGTTGCCGGATCTCTGTCAGTAGTTTGCGGTCGACCTGTGCGTCGATCCAGGAGTGCGCGAATCCGAGCAGCTGCGCCAGCACCAGTGCCGCAGCCCAGATGGTCAGGAGTACCGCGAACGGCAGTGGGGTGCCCAACCACCCGAACAGTCCCGACGGGCTGCTCCCCGGCCCGCCCATCAGCGGGCCGCTGAGTCCCCAGGCGTCGGCGAGACTTCCGCGTTGGAACGCTTCGGCCATGACCTGCGTCATCGGACCGAACGCCGCGTTGGATACGAACGGCAACGCCGCGACGACCAATCCGAGCAGGATCAACAACGTCACCGGCCCGCGGAACGAGTCGAGCAGGCGCAGGCTGCGAACGATGTTCGCGCGCTGATGGACCGGCTTCGGCCGGGCACCTACCATCGCCGCACTGATGGCGCCGGCGGGAACGCCCGGCGGGCCCCCCGCCGGGGGCGGACCTGCCATCGGGCTCACACCGGCGGGAGGACCGCCGGGTATGCGGGGTGACATCGGATGCTGGGCCATCTGTTCGCTCCTTGGTCAGTTGCCGACCGGTGTATTCAGCAGATCGGTGATCGTCTGCTCGAGCGCTGCTTTGTCGGGTTTGGACGACGCCAGCCTGACGATGCCGGCGCGGTCGACAAGTGCATAGGTGGGAATACCGTTGGCGCCGTAGTGCTGTCGCGTCTGCGCATCCGCGCAGATGCCCACCGGGAACTTCAGGTCGTGGTCGATGACGAACTGCCGAACCACCTCGAGTTCCTGTTTGCGCCCGTCCGAATCTTGGCGGCGGAAGTGTGTCAGCGCCAGGATTTGCAAACCACCGCGGCCATGCCGTTGAAACAGATCTTGCAACGCAGGCAACATCGCCAGGCACGGTTTGCACCACGGCGCCCAGAACTCGAGGAGAACGACATCGCCGCGCTGGTCGGCCAGGGTTGTCGGGCCGTTGGGCACCCAGTGGTCGACGTCGATCTCGGGTGCCTCGGTTCCCAGCAGACCGATCTGGATCGCCCTGTCCCGCAACTGACCGTAGCCCGTGGACGCGGCGAGCACCTGCTCGGGCGATCCGCCCTCGCGGATGAGTTGGAGCACGCGCTCGGCGAAGGCCGCTTCGATCTCGAGCAGGTTGCGGGCCCGTTCGTGGTCACCTGCCAGCAGGAGTAGGTCTGCGAGGGTGAGTCCCAGCAAAACGCGGTCCCGAAAAGGGGTGTCCGACGGTCGCGCTCGGGCCTCGCCGAGTGCGGATTCGACCATCGCGAGGGCATCGCCTACTCGGCCTTCGCGACGCAGTCGAGCGGCGCCGGTGACGGCTTCGGGAAGCGAGGGGCCGTGGGGCACTGGGGGTCTACTCTCGTCAGTTGACTCTGCCGGCGATCCGGACTGCAAATGGGCGCCGCGCCGCCCGGGTCGTTCCGCCGAGGACAGCATCGGAGCTTCCTCAGCAGTAGGACCCGGGGCGGCGCGACCGCTGAGCCCGACGGTCAGCAGTAGGCCTCCCAGTAAACCCAGTTGCCGTAGCCATCTTCGACGTAGTACCAGCAGATCGCCGCGTATCCCTGGACTTCGCTGGAGGTCGCGCCGGCCGGGACAACGCCCTGCGCGTCATCTTTGCTCAGCTCGTCCTTCCCGGGGAACAGCCGATTGCGGACCTCGTCGGTCATCGGCTTGAGGTTCAGTTTGTACTTCGACAGTTCCGCGTCGGGAACGTCGTAAAGCGCTGGTGCGCCGGTTTCGTCGGTCCCACTCAAGACGGCCATTTCGGTCTCCTTCTGATCGATGTCGTCGACCGAATCCGACTCGGCCGACTGAACGAGATGATCAGACCACCGGCGTCTCGATCGCGGCAATCAAGTGCGCGACAGCTGCCTGTGAAATCTTTTACACTGACGTCAATCAGATTGAACTCTGTTTGCCATTCTGGTAAGGGCAAGTCCGGCGCACCGACCGGATGCCCGCGGGTTTCAGCGAAGTTTCTCCAATGCGGCCATGTTGCGGATCCGCAGCTTCTGGTTGTCATCCATCTGCACCACCTCGCGGCGGCGCAACTCGCTCAGCGCGTGGTTCACGCGCACTCTGGACGCCCCGACCAGACGGGCAAGGTCGGCCTGGGTGAAACGCAACGGAATCCGCACACATTGACCATCGCCGTCCTCGATCACCTCGCCATACTCGCGCGCGAGCAACAACAGGTGCCGAACGATGCGGGTTCGCACATCGATGCCGGCCATCGCCTCGATCCGGTCGTTGGCCAGCCGGATTCGCCGCCCCAATACTCCTGCCAGGTTGGCGCTCAGTTCCGGCATGGTCTGGATGCAGCGCTCGAAGGCGTGGCGGTCGATCCAGAGCAGAGATGTGTCCTCCAGCGGAAGAATGGAGTGCGCACCGTCGGGCGACTCTCCGATGGTCAACGCGCCGATCACGTCACCCGGACCGAGGATCGCCATCATCAGCTCGCTGCCATCTGATTGCTCGACAACGACTTTCACGACACCGAACTGGATGACATAGGCGGTGTCGGCGAGTTGGTCGGACATCACGATCCGGGCTCCGGCGGGCAACATATGCCGTCGCATCAGCCCGTTCAGCACCGCCAGCTCAGCCAACGCCATGTCACGGAAGAGGGAGATCCTCCGAAGGCTGGTGGGGTCGGGAACGGCCGGCATGTCGATCGGTGTTTTCTCAGAGGACCGCAGGACGCCGGTCGCAAACCATCATTCGGCCGCGCCCCCTGCCTGCTCTCCGAGGAGTCGCGGCGGACGACTCACGCGGTTGCGATCCACATTGGCCGCGAGCTCGCGCAGAATCGTCTTGAGCTGGAAGACGGTCAGCCCGGGGTGTTTCCCGAGGATCTTGGCCACGATTCCCGCCATGTGGGGTGAGGCGTAACTGTTGCCGGTCATCTTGCGACGCTTGTGCTCCTGCCACGCAATATCGACGTCGATGCCCAGAGCGCCGAACTCCACCGGCGGATTCGGGTTGTAGTAGAAGACATACGGATCCTGCACCGCATGTGAGGCGACGGAGATGACCGAGGAATACACGGACGGATAGCTGGGGATCGGCATGTTGTTCGCCGCCGTCACCAAGACGATGTTCTTGAAGTACGCGTCGTCGGCCAGTTCGTGGAAGATGCTGAAGAAGTCCCGCTTGGTGGTGCCCAGGCTCAGGTTGCACACGTGCATCCCGTTGTCGATCGCCCACCGCACACCAGCAGCGAAGACTCGGCCCTGGCCGGTGGCCTTGTCCCCCAACACCTTGACGCTGTAGAGCTCACACCCCGGCGCCAGAGACCGGATCACCCCGGCGCAGGCGGTGCCGTGGCCGAAACTGTCTGCGTGCGGGTCGGTGTCGTAGATGAGTTTGAGGTCTTTGTCCTCATGAATGGCAACATATCCGTGTACCGGACCGATATCGGGGTGTGTCGCGTCGACGCCGCTGTCGATGACCGCGACTTTCACGCCCTCACCGGAGCTGCCCTCCCAGGCCCACTGCGGGGTGACGGCATCGATGGGTTCCAGGGGTGCACAGGTCGTGAGTTTGGTGTCGGCGAACGCCGCCGAATACGCGGGGCGCATACTCACCATGAGAGACCAACTTCGCCTGCGGCAGTCACTTCGCGGGTGCGCAGGTAACCGACGAAGCTTCCGAGAATCCCTTTGACGGCGTCGGTTGCATCGTCACCGGAGTGCACGATTTCCTGGACCAGGCGGGCCAGCGCCAACGAATTGCGAAACCCGGTCTGCCGGCCGAGTTCCGTGGTGAAGGCGTGGGCGCGCTGGGTGAGACCGTGGCTGTCGTAGTCCGGGGAACCATCGACTGCCCGAATGAGGTCGGCGACCATGGCGCCGACTCGGCTGTGGTTACGTGACTGCTCGATGGCGACCGCGGCCAGGTTCGCGAACAAGCCGATGGCCTCCATGTCGGCGACACTGAAGGCGTCCACCCCCTCCTTGTCCAACAACTCGAGCACGCCGATGATGGTGCCCTGGAACGACAGCGGCACGCACAAGATGTTCTTCGGTCGAAATCCCAGCGCCGCGGCGATGTCGTTCGCGTCGCGGTCGTCGTCCTCGGTGTCCGAGATGGCCATCGGTTGACCGGTTCTCGCGACCAGGCCGGCAACACCATCCCCCAGCGGCACACGGGTCTTCTTGGGCTCCCCGTCGCCGTCGGCGAACGCGGCCTCGAAGACGAGTTCCTCGCTGTCCGGATCCACCAGGCACAACAACGCCGATTTGGCGTCGATGATGTCGGCGGCCGTGGCCACGATGGTCTGCAGTAGCCGCGAATAGCTGACCGGCGCGCCGATTGCGGCGGCGGCTGACGCGGTCTGCAGCGCGTCACGGAGATCCTGGGCGAACCGGTCCTCGGCGATACGTCGCTGCAGACGCTCGACCTCGGACTCCAACGCAGCGATACGTTCGGCGAGGACGCCATCCGGATCTCCGGCTGCCATGATCCACCCCCCTCAGATCAGCACGACATCGACAGTATCGACAGCGCCGTTCGAATCTAGCAATCTGCCGCCCGCCGTGACCGCTGACTGATCGCGCCTGCAAAGTACCGCTTTCTGCCCGTTCGCGGGCGGTGTCCGATGTTCTTCGGCAGCCCACGCGCACCTGAGGCGAACTACGAGGCTTGCAGGCGCCTCCTGCCGGTCACGACCGGTGAAGGTTCCGGCCACCTCCGCACCGGCAAGTCCACGAACCTGCCGCCACACAGACAGAAAAATCCCCGGCGATGCGAGAACAGCACAGTCGAGTTCGGCGCGTCCCGCCACGTCTACTGCATTTCTCGCTATTGCACAGCAATTCTTTCCGTGTCAAAGTACAGTCTGATCTTGCTCGATCAGTGGCGACTTCGTCGCTGATTCACATCGCTGCGCTCGGGGGGAGGTGCCGGCGTTGACTCCGGAATCTGGTACGTCGCTGCGGCGAAGCGGCCTGGTGCGAGCCACGGTCGTGCTGTTGATCCTGTTGGCGCTCGTCGGAGTGCTCCTGACCGCATTCGGGGGCACCCTCTTCGAACTGTCCGAGACCACACGGCTGATCGTGGGCCTTCTTCTGGCCATCGTTCCCGCCGTCCTGTGGCTCGGCCTGTTCTACGCGCAGGACCACCTCGAACCCGAACCGCACCACTACGTCGTCGGGTTGTTCGTCCTGGGCGGGCTGCTGGGCGGAGCCGTCGAACAGCCGCTGCTGCGTGACTTCCTCAAGGTCCAACTGTGGGCACCATCGGGCATCCTGTCCGAACTGCTGGCCAACATCTTCGTCCATGGTTTGTTGACCGCCGCTCTGGTGTACGTCGCTGTCCGTTTCACCGTGCTGCCCACGCCGGAGTTCGACGAGCGCGTCGACGGCATCATCTACGGCACCTCGGTGGCACTCGGCTTGGGGATCGCCGCCAATCTGACCTACCTGTTCGACCACGGCACGGTCAGCATCGGAGTCGGCACGATGCAGGTCATCGTCACGAGCCTGGCCTATGCGACCTTCGGCGCTCTTGTCGGCTATTTCCTCGGACTGGTCAAGCCGGGGGGTGCACCCCCGTGGTACGCCGGCCTCGGCGTCCTGGTCACGGCGGTCGTCCACGGCTTGTACCTCTACGTCTCAGGCCTTTTCAGCGGGGCCTCGACCGGCCTGTCCTACAACCCGTGGCCCACGCTGATCTCCACGACGGTCTTCGCGGTCCTGGTCTTCGCCGTCGTATTCCTGCTCATCCGCCGCGCCGTAGGACGCACCGCGACGGTGGAGGGGGCATCGGCATGAGTGGGACTCAGTCCTCAACCGAGAACGCCTACCTGCCCGGTTCCCGGCGGTGGCGTGCGGCCGACCTGTCGGTGTTGCTGCTCGTGATCGTGGCATTGGTATGTGCCATCGTTCTACGGCAACTCAACGTCAACGCAACACAATCCGCGTCTTTCGGCGACGTGGTGTTCGAGGTCCCGAGAAGATCCATCGTCGAGTCCACGACCGACGCATATGTTGCGACCGCACCCGGTATGACGGTGCGCGTCGAGAAGCTCCCGACTCCGAGCGGTCCGGCCGGCGAGAGCGGAGATCTGGCGGCTTCGCGGGCGTTGCAACAGGCTCAGAGCAGAACGCTGTATCAGGTGTCGGGGACTCAGGCGGTACAGGCAGACGGCCGAGATGCCGAAGTGCTCAGTTATCAGTACGTGGACAAGAGTTCTCAGGCGTTCGCGACGGGGTTGCGCGTGATCGTCGGGAACGAGTTGCTCGTTCCCGGCGAACAGTCCTATTACGCGGTGGCGCTCGAGGGGCCGTCGGACCGCCGCGCCGAACTGGAAGCGATGTGGCCGAAGATCCAATCCAGTGTCAGCCTTGGAGGTTGAGCGACGATGGACACGCTGCGACGACTCAAGCTCGGTTTCTCGGTGTTCTCGGTCTTGTTGCTCACCGCCGCCCTCGTCCAACCGAGCACCGGAGCGATCCCTCGGGAAACTCGCGAGAAAGTCATTCCCGCGACGGTCAAGGTGTATGCACTCGACAATGACCTTGTTCCCATCGGAACGGGATCCGGTTCGATACTCGTGCAGAGCGGTCAGATACTGACCAACCACCATGTCGTCGCCAACGAAGCCGGAGAGTTGGCCAATGCCGATGGCATCGTCCTGATTTCGATCACTACGGATCCCCGGGATCCGCCGAACCCGACCTACCTGGGCAAGGTCATCCGCTCTGACGCCGCGCTGGATCTCGCACTCGTCACGGTCGTCTCCGATATCAGCGGACGTGACCTCACGGGCTGCCTGACGCTGCCCACCCATTCGATCGGCGATTCCGACGGGCTGCTCGTCGGTGACGAAGTCGCCGTCATCGGTTTTCCCAGCCTCGGCGGCAACTCGGTGACCTATACCGAGGGAACGGTCAGCGGCTTCGAAAAGTCGGGCCCGTGGATCAAGACCGACACCGAGATCAATCCGGGGAACTCGGGGGGAAGCGCGATCGACGGCGAGGGCAAGTTGGTCGGGGTCCCGACCCAGATCATGACGTCGGGTGACGCGAGCCTGCAGGGCAAGATCGGGTTCATCCGCCCCATTGCCGCTGGGACCGAGATCACCAAAGACGTCGGCTCGTTGGGGGTTCCGGGCTGTAAAGGAGGGTCGTCGCTGGGGCCCGTGCCGTCCACCGGGGCCTACGGACCCCTCGATGTCGCTTTCCTCGGTTACACCGCGACCGCGGACGCCACGGAAGCCGTCGAAACCGTGCCGAGCGGATCGACTGAGTTGTTCGCACATTTCGGTTACTACGCCGTGCCGGCCAATACGCCGTTCGCGTTCGAGTGGTTGCGGGACGGGCAACCGACAGGCGTCCGCGAGGAGCACGACGAGTGGCCGGTGGAGGCCGGCGACGGCATGCTGACGGTGAGTACGACCAACGCGAAAGGCCTGGCCGACGGCCGGTACTCCGTGCGGATCACGGCCGGCAACGGCAATGGCACCACCCCGGAGATCAGAGTGGGCGGGACAGCGGCGGCCTCGGCAAAGGTGTCGGTCCGCGGATCCGTGGTCTCGGCCGACACAGGCAGACCGATCTCGGAGGCCTACTTCGTGGTGTTGGCGCCGGGAATCACCTGGGCAGACGCCGATCTCGACAACCCTGATCACATCCTCGACGTCACGCAGACCAATGCCCGGGGTGCCTACCAGAGCAGCGTCGCGTTTCCCACGGATCAGGTGTACTCGGTCGGCGTGGTGGCCGAGGGCTACGAGAATTCACTGTATGACGGTGTCGACTTCACGAAACTCGAACCTGCGGGAGGCGGTTTCGTCGACGCGGGAGTCGTCGAGTTGAAGGCGTTGTGACAACCGGTCGACTTGCGGATTCGCAACACACCCAGAGGTGACCACCAGACGACTATGCCGCCCCCGACCGAATAGACCGCCGATCCTGCAGGACCCGACGGGCAGGAGAACACGCGGCATGATCCGGCACGAGCGACGCTGTGTACTCCAAATCTCTTTCAACACAACGTAAGACGTCACCAGAACCGGTACCGTCTCACCATGACAATGCAGGTCCCGGCGATGGTCGGTCAGTCCGAGGGCGAACATTTCCATTTCCTCAACATCCTGTACACCTCGAAGATCACGAGCGATCAGACGAACGGGGCTCTGACCGTCATGGAGTTCCTCGGGTACAAGAACTTCGCACCCCCGTTGCACCGACATGACGCCGAGGACGAACTCCTCTATGTCCTCGACGGCGCGGTCTGGTTCTCGTGCGGAGAGGTCGAAGCCGTACACGGCAGCGGCGCGATGGTCTGGCTTCCTCGGGGCCTGCCCCACACCTTCCAGGTTCGCTCCGAGACCGCGAGACTGCTGCAGGTGTCCTGCCCGGGACAGTTCGAGCGCTTCGTGGCGGCGCTCGGACGTCCCGCCGACGAACCGGTACTTCCCGCACCTGAGGAGATCGACCCCGCACATGTGGCGCAGGTGTGCAGCGAGTTCTCGATCCAGGTACTCGGGCCACCTCCCCCGCCCATCGCCGACTGAGCCTGTCGGTCGACGGACATAGCATGACGCCCATGGAGCAGCGCATCAGTTTGATCACCCTCGGCGTCGACGACCTCCCCAGGGCGCGCCGCTTCTACGAGCAAGGCCTGGGTTGGAATCCGAAGGACGCCCCTGAAGGTGTCGTGTTCTATCAACTACCCGGCATCGCGCTCGCACTGTTCGGTCGCGACGATCTTGCCGAGGACGCACGCCATCCGATCGACGGCCGCTTCAGCGGCATCACGATCGCGATCAATCAGCACAGTGAAGCCGACGTCGACGCGGTACTGGCGCAGGCCGAGGCTGCAGGAGCGACCATCCTCAAGCCGGCCGAAAGAGTGTTCTGGGGCGGCTATTCCGGCTACTTCGCCGACCTCGACGGCCATGTCTGGGAGGTTGCCCTCAACCCGCAGTGGACCATCAACGACGACGGCACTCTCAGCATCTGATCAGCGTCGGCCGCGCTTGGCCGCGCCCGGCTTGCGTGCGACCTTGCCCGCTGCCGCGCGCGCAGCCTGCTTGGCCAGTGCCTTTTCCCGCGCGGTGCGCTTCGGTGCGGGTTCGGATTGCCCCCTCGACGACCCGGGTTTGCGGCCTCGGACAACACCGATGAACTCCTCGACGAGCTGCGGCTGCGGCCCGTCCGGAACGCCCAGCGCCACCGCGCAAGTGGGGGCATCGGTGATAGGTCGGTAGGTGAGGTCCTTGCGGTGATGGAGGCGCGCCAAAGACTGCGGGACGATCAGGGCGCCCATCCCGGCAGCGACGAGTTCGATTGCATCGGAGGTGGTTTCGGGACGGTGATCAACCGGGACACCGGGTGGGTCGGCCCAGTCGACGACGTCGTCGAGCGGGAGCACCGTCGGCTCATCCCCCAGGTCGGCGGCAGCGACCGCGTCAGCTGCGGTCAGCAGGTGATCGGTGGGCACCACGACCACCGTGGTCTCCTCGTAGAGAGGGATGACCGCCAATCCGGACGTGTCGGTCGGAAGCCTCAACACCGCCACGTCCACAGCGCCGTCACGGACGGCGTCGGCTGCTTCGGCGGCACCGACAGTGCGCAACTGCAGAGGGACGTCTGGATGTCGCTGCGCCCAGGTCCGCGCCCACTTCGCCGGCGTGGCACCCGGGACGTACCCGAGGGTCAGCGAGCGCGCGGTCATCGGATCAGGCTACCGATAGGCTGTGCCCATGAGCAGGCCCGATGCACAGTCGATGAAACCCGCGACCGCGGCGAAGAAGCTGGACGTGTACCTACCTGCCACTCCCCCGGAGTTCCAGGAGAACGCGATCACCCGCAGCGAGCTGGCCGCGCTGCAGGCCGACCCGCCACAGTGGCTCAAAGATCTTCGCAAGAACGGGCCACACCCGAAGAACCTCGTCGCCGCCAAGCTCGGCGTGTCGATCGCCGGTCTCGCGCGCGGTGGCGTCACCGAAGCGCTGACCTCCGAGCAGATCGGTCAGCTTCTCGAGGAGATGCCCGAGTGGCTGGTCGCCGAGCGCGAGAGCTACCAGAATGTGCTGCGCGAGGAGCGGCGCTTGAAGTCGCTCCGGTCGGAGAAGGCTCAAGACACCTGAGCGGTCTGAGTCCGGCTGTGCAGCCTCATACGCGACTCGTCGATCCGGCCGGAAAACACCCGCACATCGACGCGGGAGTTACCGACGTCCGCGCAGCAGGTACGCGGCCGGCAAGACTCCCGACGAACTCACCACGGTGAGTGCGGCACGCCAAAGCCAGCGTGGGCCGTTGACCGCGGCGTCGTCGCGCCCGGCCAGGTCACGCAACGCCCATGCTCGCAAGACACCGTCGACCAGCGCCGCGACAACGATTGCCGTTCTGCCTGCCGGCGGCAGATCCTTCCACGATTTAGCGACCATGACAGCCCACCTTTCGTCCTAGTGCTACCGAAAGAACTTGTCGCTGAGGCGATCGAAGAAGTCATCGATGCGCCGCTCCAGTCGGCTCCCCGAAACCCACGTCTCCCACACGAAAATCAGACCGAACAGCGCGATGACGATCCCGAGGACCAGCGCGGCAATCAGAAGCGCTTCCATGGTTGTCGACATCGGAACACCCTCGTGCGCAACGACTCCGGCACCGACGGGCAAAGGTCCGGGGAATCCCGGACCTCCGCGCCGTCAGTGTTCTACAGCATGCAGCTGACGCAACCCTCCACCTCAGTGCCCTCCAGTGCCATCTGACGCAGCCGGATGTAGTACAGCGTCTTGATGCCCTTGCGCCAGGCGTAGATCTGCGCCTTGTTCACGTCGCGGGTGGTGGCGGTGTCCTTGAAGAACAGCGTCAGGCTCAGCCCCTGGTCCACGTGCTGGGTGGCCGCGGCGTAGGTGTCGATGATCTTCTCGTACCCGATCTCGTACGCGTCCTGGTAATACTCCAGATTGTCGTTGGTCAGGTACGGCGCCGGGTAGTAGACGCGACCGATCTTGCCTTCCTTGCGGATCTCGATCTTGCTCGCCACCGGGTGGATCGAGCTGGTCGAGTGGTTGATGTAGGAGATCGATCCCGTCGGCGGAATCGCCTGCAGGTTCTGGTTGTAGATGCCGTGCTTGCCCACCGACTCCTTCAACCGCTTCCAGTCGTCCTGGTTCGGGATGCGGATGCCGGCCTCGGCGAAGATCTGCCGGACCTTCGCCGTCTTGGGCTCCCACACCTGATCGGTGTACTTGTCGAAGAATTCACCGCTGGCGTACTTCGATCGTTCGAATCCCTTGAAGTGCACGCCGCGTTCGATCGAGATGCGGTTCGACGCGCGCAGCGCGTGGTACAGCACGCAGTAGAAGTAGATGTTGGTGAAGTCGATGCCCTCGTCGGAGCCGTAGAAGATCCGCTCACGCGCGAGATAGCCGTGCAGGTTCATCTGCCCCAGCCCTATGGCGTGAGAGTCGTTGTTGCCCTGCTCGATCGACGGTACCGAGGCGATCGAGGTCTGGTCGCTCACCGCTGTCAGCGCGCGGATGGCGACCTCGACGGTCTGCGCGAAGTCGGGCGAATCCATGGCCTTGGCGATGTTGAGCGAGCCGAGGTTGCAGGAGATGTCCTTGCCGATCTTCTTGTAGGACAGGTCCTCGTTGAATTCCGACGGTGTGGAGACCTGCAGGATCTCCGAGCACAGGTTGGAGTGGGTGATCTTGCCGTCGATGGGGTTGGCCCGGTTCACCGTGTCCTCGTACATGATGTACGGATATCCGGACTCGAACTGCAGCTCGGCCAGCGTTTGGAAGAACTCGCGGGCGTTGATCTTCGTCTTGCGGATCCGGCTGTCGTCGACCATCTCGTAGTACTTCTCGGTGACAGAGATGTCGGCGAACGGAACACCGTAGACGCGCTCGACGTCGTACGGCGAGAACAGGTACATGTCGTCGTTGTTCTTCGCCAGCTCGAAGGTGATGTCGGGGATCACCACGCCCAGGCTCAGCGTCTTGATCCGGATCTTCTCGTCGGCGTTTTCGCGCTTGGTGTCGAGGAACCGGTAGATGTCGGGGTGGTGGGCGTGCAGGTACACCGCGCCCGCACCCTGACGTGCACCGAGCTGATTGGCGTAGGAGAACGAGTCCTCGAGCAGCTTCATGATCGGGATGACACCCGAACTCTGATTCTCGATGTTCTTGATCGGCGCACCGTGCTCACGAATGTTGGTGAGCAGCAGCGCAACTCCGCCGCCTCGCTTGGACAGCTGCAGTGCCGAGTTGATGGAGCGCCCGATCGACTCCATGTTGTCCTCGATGCGCAGCAAAAAGCAGCTCACCGGCTCGCCGCGTTGCTTCTTGCCGGAGTTCAGGAACGTCGGCGTCGCCGGCTGGAACCGGCCGTCGATGATCTCGTCGACGAGCTTCTCGGCCAGCGCGGTGTCACCGGCGGCCAGCGTCAGCGCCACCATCACCACGCGGTCCTCGAACCGCTCCAGGTACCGCTTACCGTCGAAGGTCTTCAGCGTGTAGGAGGTGTAGTACTTGAACGCGCCGAGGAAGGTCGGGAACCGGAACTTCTTGGCGTAGGCGCGATCCAGCAGCGTCTTGACGAAGTTGCGCGAGTACTGGTCGAGCACCTCGCGCTCGTAGTAGTTCTTCTCGACCAGGTAGTCGAGCTTCTCGTCCTGGCTGTGGAAGAACACCGTGTTCTGGTTGACGTGCTGCAAGAAGAACTCGCGCGCGGCCAGCACGTCCTTGTCGAACTGAATCTTGCCGTCGGCATCGTAGAGATTCAGCATCGCGTTCAACGCGTGGTAGTCGGTCTCCCCCGGCAGCGCGTGCGTGCCCGTGGTTACTGGTTCTGCAGCTGTGACGGTTGGTGGCACGTCTGTTCCTTCCAGAAGTCTTGCAATCCCGCCCGGACGGCGTCGACGTCGTCCGGGGTTCCCATCAGTTCGAATCGGTAGAGGTATGGCACGCCACACTTACGTGAGACGACGTTGCCCGCGTAGGCGAACTCGGCGCCGAAGTTGTTGTTGCCCGCGGCGATGACGCCGCGGATCAACGACCGGTTGTGTTCGTCGTTCAAGAAAGCGATCACCTGCTTGGGGACGTAACCGCCGTCGTTGATGTCGGGCGTCGCCCGCCCGCCGCCGTACGTCGGCAGGACCAGAACGTACGGTTCGTCGACCTGGATACGCCCGTGTAGCGGAATTCTGGTGGCGGGCACCCCGAGCTTCTCGACGAAGCGGTGGGTGTTCTCGGACACGCTGGAGAAGTACACGAGGTTGGTCATCTCACTCCTGCACTTCCCTGGCTCGTCCGTCTCCTGCTCCCGCCCATCGCGCTTCAGGCCGTGGCCGCCGCTCCCGCCAGCGCCTTGATCCGGTCGGGGCGGAAACCCGACCAGTGCTCGCCACCGGCCACGACCACCGGAGCCTGCAGGTAGCCCAGGGCCATCACGTAGTCGCGCGCCTCGTCGTCGACCGAGATGTCGATGACGTCGTAGGCGATGCCCGCCTTGTCGAGCGCCTTGTAGGTCGCGTTGCACTGCACGCAGGCCGGCTTCGTGTACACGGTGACGGCGGCTGGCTGTGTCATCTGTGATCGGCTCCTGTCGTGAGGCATATGAGAAGAAGGGCTGGCAACATCTGGATTACTGCGTCTCGCTGTGGTTCAGCGACCTGGGGACCGCCGAAATTCCGGGCCGCCGCGACCGTGTCCCGGCTCGCGTTGAGGGCGACTGTGCCGGTGTTCTCGGTCCCGCTCGGACACCATATCTTGGGGTTCCGTTGGTGCTCGAAACACTACACCTAGTGTCTGACTTTCAGAAGAGATACAAGATGTTCTGAATGACATTCTTGAAATTCCCAGGTCGTAAGCCTTTCTCCACGCGACGCACCGGCGTGTCGCACGTCACAACCGACCGTGTCGCACGCCGCAGGACAGGTGTACCAGCACCCACCGACAACAGCGCCGACCCGCGAGGCCTCCGCGTCAGCGTTCAGCAAACAATTTGTACGGTCGCGAGGGTCGCGGGCAAAGACCGTCCGGCGTGGTGACGGCCGCTACGCTGCGAACCCGTGCGCGAAGCGACTCGCTCGGCGCAGCACACCGACCGGGCCCGGCTACTCCGCAGCCGGACAGAAGGCACCTACGTCGGCGTCGATGGGCAGCCGGATGCCCCGGGTCAGGCGATCTCGCTGACCAACTTGCCCAGGATGTCCCGGACGCGCTCGGTCACGTCGGCGTGCTCCCGCGGGTGCTTGCCGTCGAGGGTCTTCGTGGGGAGCGACAACACCTGGTCCTCCAGCACGCGGGGACCGGCGATGCCGAAGGACTTCCGGGTCTCGTCGTGCGCCCACTGCCCGCCGTAGCGCCCCAGGGATGCACCGATGACGGCGAGCGGCTTGTCTTTGAGCGCGCCGTTGCCCCACGGCCGGGAGAGCCAGTCGATCGCATTCTTGAGCCCGCCGGGGATCGAGCCGTTGTACTCGGGGGTGATCACCAACGCCGCTCCGGCGCGCGCGGCCGCGGCACGCAAGGCCTCGACCGGCTCCGGTACCGGGTCGGTGTCGATGTCTTCGTTGTAGATCGGCAGTTCCGCCAGTCGGTCGAACCACTCCACATCCACCCCGGGAGGCGCGCTGTCGATGGCCACCTCTGCGAGCTGACGATTGATCGATGCTGCACGCAAGCTGCCTACCAGGACCAACACGGTCTCGTTCGCCACGACGGGTTCCTCCTCGAGTCGGTTCGATCGTCTCACGCACCAACCGGACCGTAGTCCGATATATTTCCCGTTGAGTTAAAGTGGTCGAGATGAGCGTGTCCGAGCATCCCAGCACGCTGCGGGCGGTCGACGGTGGACCACCCGAACGTGGTGATGCCGCACGCAACCGGGGTCTGCTCCTCGAGGCCGCGCGCCGGCTGGTGGCCGAACACGGAGTGGACGCGGTCACCACCGATGACATCGCCGGGGCCGCGGGCGTCGGAAAGGGCACGCTGTTCCGCCGCTTCGGCAGCCGGGCCGGCCTGATGAACGTTCTGCTCGACGAGGACGAGAAGGCACATCAGCACGCCCTGCTGTTCGGTCCGCCTCCGTTGGGACCCGGCGCGCCTCCGCTGGAGCGGCTGCTGGCCTACGGACGGGAGCGGTTGGCCTTCGTCGACTCCCACCATGCGCTGCTCTCCACCGTCAATCGGGACGCCCAGATGCGTTTCACCGCGCCGATGGCGTTCCACCACAGCCACATTCGCGTACTGCTGCAGGCCGCCGGCACCACCGGGGATCTCGACGGCCAAGCCGCCGCACTCGTGGCGCTCCTCGACGCCGACTACGTGCACTTCCAGACGACCGAACGCGGCCGAACCCTCGACGATCTCGGCGACGCGTGGGAGAGCGTGGCCCGCAAGTTGTGCGGGACATGACCGACCAGCACACGGGGTGGATTCTGCACGTCGACCTCGATCAGTTCCTGGCCGCGGTCGAGTTGGCGCGTCACCCCGAACTGATCGGGACGCCGGTGATCGTCGGCGGCAGTGGAGATCCCACCGAGGCGCGAAAAGTGGTCGCCTGCGCCTCCTACGAGGCGCGGGCGTTCGGGGTCCGCGCCGGAATGCCGTTGCGCGCCGCGGTCCGACGTTGCCCGGAAGCGACGTTCCTACCCTCGGACTCCGAAGCGTACGACGCCGCCTCAGAGCGCGTCATGGCGCTGCTGCGCGACCTCGGCCACCCTGTGGAGGTCTGGGGCTGGGACGAAGCCTACGTCGGCGCGCAGGTGGCCGGCCTGCGTGACGCGATCGACCTGGCAGCGCAGATCCGTGCCCTGATCAGCGCACAGACCGGGTTGTCGTGCTCGGTGGGGATCAGCGACAACAAGCAGCGCGCGAAGGTGGCCACCGGGTTCGCCAAACCCGCAGGGATCCACGCCCTCACCGATGAGAACTGGATGACGACGATGGGCGAGCGTCCCGTCGACGAACTGTGGGGTGTCGGCCCCAAGACCGCGAAAAAGCTTGCCGCGATGGGTATCTTCACGGTCGCGGAACTGGCCGCAACCGACGCCCAGGACCTCACCACCACCTTCGGACCGACCACGGGGCTGTGGATCCTCCTGCTGGCCAAAGGTGGCGGCGACAGCACCGTCAGCGCACAGCCATGGGTACCGCGGTCGCGCAGCCACGTGATCACGTTCCCACAGGACCTCACCGATACCCGCGAAATGGCCGAGGCCGTCGCTGATCTGGCGCGCCGCACACTGACCGAAGTTGTCGAACAAGCCCGTATCGTCACCCGTGTCGCGGTCACGGTGCGTACCAAGACGTTCTACACGCGCACCAAGATCCGCAAGCTCGCCGCGCCGGGCACCGACTCCGAGGTCATCGTCGCCACCGCCATGGAGCTGCTCGCACAGTTCGATCTGGACCGACCGGTCCGCCTGCTCGGCGTCCGCCTGGAGCTCGCAGCGCCCGCCACTTCGGCTGTCAGCACCAGCCGATAGCGTAGAAACCGATGCTGGAGACGGTCGCCATCCGCGGATACCGCTCGCTGCGCGACGTGGTGGTCCCGCTGCGGCAGCTGACGGTCGTCACCGGGGCCAACGGCGCCGGAAAATCGTCGCTGTACCGGGCTTTGCGATTGCTGGCCGACTGTGGCCGCGGCGAGGTGATCGGATCGTTCGCCCGAGAGGGCGGGGTCGAGTCGGCGCTGTGGGCCGGACCCGAGAGCCTGGGCGCCGCGCGCAGCTCGGGGGTCGCCGAGGGTGGGCGACGCACCCGCCCCATGACGATCGAACTCGGGTACGCATCAGACGATTTCGGCTATCTGATCGACCTCGGCCTACCGCAGGACAGGAACACCGCGTTCTCCCGCGATCCGGAGATCAAACGCGAGTCGATCTTCGCCGGCCCGGTACCGCGACCGGCGGCCACCCTGGTGCGCCGGGTTCGCGCCCATGTCGAGGTCGCCGGCGAGGCCACCCGACGATTCGACGAACTGGCCCGCAACCTGGCTCCACACCGCAGCGTCCTGAGCGATTGGGCCGGCGCGGTTCCCGAGCTGACCATGGTCCGGGATCGCCTGCGCGACTGGCGCTTCTACGACGGCTTCCGCACCGACCGTGAAGCCCCGGCCCGCCGCCCGCAGGTGGGCACGCGGACCACCGTACTCGCCGACGACGGCGCCGACCTCGCCTCGGCGGTCCAGACGATCCTGGAGACCGGCACCGAGGACCTCGCGCGCACGGTGGCGACCGCGTTCGACGGCGCGCGACTCTCGGTGTCGGTCAACGACGGACTGTTCGACCTGCAGCTGCATCAACGCGGGATGCTCCGCCCGCTGCGCAGCGCCGAATTATCGGACGGCACAATACGATTCCTGCTGTGGGCGGCGGCACTGTTGAGCCCGCAACCGCCATCGTTGATGGTGCTCAACGAACCCGAGACGTCCCTGCACCCGGAGTTGGTGGCGCCGTTGGCGCAGTTGATCTCCGCGGCGGCGGCGCGCGCCCAGGTCGTCGTGGTCACGCACTCGGCTGTCCTGCGTCAGGCGCTCGACCCCGAGGCCTGGGAGATCGAACTGGTCAAGGACTGGGGCGAGACCACGATTGCGGGTCAGGACCTGCTCAGCACCCCGCGCTGGGACTGGGGTTCTCGGTGACCCCTCAGCGGGACTTACCCTTTGGTTGCAGCGCGCGGGTGAACAGCACGTTGGCCTGCTTCATCGCCGCGCTGTAGGGCAACCACATCGTGCGTTTGAACATGTAGAGCGCCCGAATGTCATTGGACGTGTAGATCAGGTAGCGGTTGCGTGCCACACCACGCAGGATCTTCTGCGCGGCGACTTCCGGCGAGACCGCGTGCCCACCGAACCGGCGCGTCCAGAACTGCACGCGCGGGTCGTCACGATCGACTCCGACGATCGCCACGGTCTGCACCAGCGGGGTCTTCACCGCGCCGGGCACCACCACCGACACCCCGATGCGGTGCCGTGCGAGGTCGAACCGCAACACCTCGGAGAGTCCGCGCAGTCCGTACTTGCTGGCCGAATACGCTGAGTGCCAGGGCAATGCCACGATCCCCGCCGCGGACGAGACGTTGACCAGACTGCCGCCGCGGCGCGCCTCGATCATCGGCGGCACGAATTTCTCGATGACGTGGATGGGGCCCATCAGGTTGATGTCGATCAGCGATTTCCAGTGCTGGTGGGTCAACTGGTCGACGGTGCCCCACGCGGAGATCCCGGCGATGTTCAACACGAGGTCCATCGCCGGGTGGCCTGCGTGGATGTCGTCGGCAAAAGCCGCCACCGCGTCGTAGTCGCTGATGTCGAGAGCACGGTACTCGGCGACGGTGCCACCGAGTGCGCGGGCGTCGGCCACGGTGGCCGACAGGCCTTCCTCGTCGCGGTCGGTCAGGTACAACTCGGCACCTTGGGCCGCCAACTGCAGCGCCGTGGCGCGACCGATTCCGCTGGCGGCTCCGGTGACGAGGCACCGCTTCCCCTGGTAGCCGTTCCGGAAGGGTCTGCGTGATCCGCTGCGCTGCGCCATGTGCGCCGACCTTACCGGCGGTCGGCCTCGCCGAAATCGCAACCGGTCAACTACGGAGGTCGCTTCCACCCCACAACGCGTTGAGCCACAACCGTTCGACGATCTCCACAGCGCGCGCCACGTCCTGGTCGGTTCCGATGAAGGCGCTGTCGTGGGTCAACGTCATCATCGTGGTGGCGGCCAGGGTGCGGATCAGGGCGGGCAGATCGGGAGTGATCGGTCGGGCGCCGTCGTCCTGCTGGACCAGGGCGACGATCCGGGCCACGACCGCTTCGGCGAAGTCGTCCATCATGGTCCTGATCTGCGCGTCGGTGTTGCGGGCAGCCGAACACGCCCGCATCACGGGGTTGTTCGTGGCGTAGACCTTGGCGGCGCTGCCCACCATGCGTTTGGCGAACTCCGACGGCGTCTCCCCCGGTTCGCGCGGGGCGAAATCGTGGGTCAACTCGGTGAGCTCTTCGCGCGCGTCGTCGAGGATCACCGCGAGTACCGCGTATTTGGACTCGAAGTAGAAGTAGAACCCCGACCGTGCCACCCCGGCACGCTCGCTGATGGCGCTGACCGACAGGTCGGCGAACGAATGCTCCTCGAGCAGTTCACGCACCGCGGCGACGATCGCGTCACGCTGCCGATCGCCGCGGCTACGACGGTCCTCGCCGGAGGATGTCGGTTCAACGGTCATGACTGGAGACCTTTTCATCGAAACTCGACTCACTTCAAACTTGACAGGCGTCAAGTGTCCCTATCAGGATGGACCCAGGGTGACATCCACCACAAGCACTTCTCCACAGGAGCGTTCAATGGCGACGATCAGCACCAGAGACTACTTGATCGACCAGGCAAAACGACGTCTCAAGCCGACCCCGGTGACCATCCCGGGCATGGGCCTGCTCGAGAAGAAACTCCTCGAAACCGAGTTCAAGCAGATCACTCTGGCCGAACCACCCCCGGGCAGCGGCCTGAAGGCGGTCAAGGGCGACAAGGGTCTGCCGGTGATCGCGCACATGATCGAGATGTTCCGCGGCGGCCCGGACTTCATCCTCCACCAGTACCGCAAGTACGGCCCCATCTACTTCTCCGGCTCGCAGGTGCTGCCCGCGGTCGCCGCGCTGGGCCCCGACGCCACCCAGGCGGTGTTCACCAACCGCAACAAGGATTTCTCGCAGCGCGCCTGGGACCCGGTCATCGGTCCGTTCTTCGAGGGCGGCCTGATGCTGCGCGACTTCGACGACCACCTCTATCACCGGCGGATCATGCAGGAGGCGTTCACCCGCACGCGACTGGCGGGCTATGTCGAGCACATCGACTCGGTGGCCTCGAAGGTCGTCGCCAACGACTGGGTGGCCAACGATCCCCGCTTCCTGTTCCACCCGGCGGTCAAGGAGTTGACCCTCGACATCGCGTCGGTGGTGTTCATGGGCCACAAGGCCGGCACCGACGTCGAACTCGTCACCACGGTCAACGAGGCGTTCACCACCACCACGCGGGCCGGCAACGCGATCGTGCGCAAGCCGGTGCCGCCGCTGACCTGGTGGCGCGGTATCCAGGCGCGTAAGACTCTCGAGGATTATTTCAACGCGCGCATCGCTGAGAAGCGCGCCTCGGAGAGCACCGACATGTTCAGCGTGTTGTGTCACGCACGCGACGAGGACGGTGGCAGCTTCACCGACGAGGACGTCGTCAGCCACATGATCTTCCTGATGATGGCCGCGCACGACACGTCGACCTCGACCATGACGACCATGGCCTACCACTTGGCGGCCAACCCCGAGTGGCAGGACCGCTGCCGCGACGAGTCGGCGCGCATCGGCGACGGCCCGCTGGACATCGAGGCTCTGGAGAAGCTCGAGACCTACGATCTGGTGATCAACGAGGCGCTGCGGATGATGACGCCGCTGCCGTTCAACTTCCGGCAGGCCGTGCGCGACACCGAACTGCTGGGCTACTACATCCCGGCGGGCACCAACATCATGACCTGGCCGGCACTCAACCACCGGCTGCCCGAGTTGTGGACCGACCCGGAGAAGTTCGACCCGGAACGCTTCGCCGAGCCGCGCAACGAGCACAAGAAGCACCGCTACGCGTTCGCCCCGTTCGGCGGCGGCGCGCACAAGTGCATCGGCATGGTGTTCGGTCAGCTCGAGATCAAGACCGTCATGCACCGATTGCTGCGCAAGTACCGCCTGGAGCTGGTGGATCCGAACTACAAGCCGCTCTACGACCACGGCGGGATGTCGGTGCCGGTGGACGGCATGCCGATCGTGCTGCGTCCGCTGCAGTGACGACCGCCTGAACGACGCGACTGAGGGCCTGCCGGATGTGATCCGGCGGGCCCTCACGCGTGTGCGAGCAACCGGTTGGCGCAGGCGATCACGGCCCGCAACGCCGACGTCGTCGGGTCCTCGGACCACCCCAGCGCCCATTCGGTCCGGCCGTCGCGACTGCCCTGGATGAGGGTTGCGGTGTGGGCTCCGGCGGGCAGTTGGTGAAACGCCGTCATCTCCACGGCCACACCACAGTCGTGCAGCATCTGGGTCAGCGCGGCCACCGGACCGGTGGCCGCAGCGCGACGGGTGCCGATGCGGTCCCCAACCGCGAGCGTGGCCTGGTAATTGCATGCCTGCGGCCCGAGCCGGCGGCCCGGACGCTCGTCGACGCACGTCCACTGTCCGAGCTTGACCGGACCGGCCGACGGCGCGTACTCAGCGACGAAGTCGGTGAAGGAGCGTTGGGCGGCCTGCGCGCGCAGAGCCCGCGGCATCGGGGCGTCGAGGTGGGCGGCGAAGGACACCGCAGAAGAGGCAAGTTGAGAAGTCATGTGCCGACCTTGCAGATCGAGAAAAGGTGACCGACGAAGTAGCGACGACCCACAGCGAGGGGTCGGTCAGGATCAGACCCCGCTGCGGGTTGCTACTACGAGTCGTCTCGGCACGGTCGCGATGCTAGTCCGGCCGACGCGGGGCGCGCAAATGTGTTCCGCACCGCCCCCCGGCGCCGCGCACATGCGCGGGCACAATGTCGGGGATGTCGTGGTCGGAGGCGGTGCTGCTGGTCGGCGCGGGTGTGCTGGGTGGGTTGACCGGGAGCATCGCCGGCCTGGCGTCGGTGGCGACCTATCCGGCGCTGCTGCTGGTGGGACTGCCGCCGGTGAGCGCGAACGTCACCAACACCGCGGCGCTGGTCTTCAACGGCATCGGCTCCATCGCCGGCTCCCGGCCCGAGTTGCGGGGTCAACGCGCCCAGCTGCAGCGGTTGGTCCCGATCGCGGTGGCCGGTGGGGTGGTCGGGGCGGTCCTGCTGCTGTCGACGCCGGCCGACGGCTTCGAGAAGCTCGTCCCGCTCCTGCTGGGGGTGGCGTCGGTTGCGATCCTGCTGCCGGTACGCCCGCGCCCGGATACCTCGGTGACCACGCGCCGGCGCACCAGGGTGCTGCTCGTCGCGACCCTGATCTTCGCCATCTGTATCTATGGCGGCTACTTCGGCGCCGCGGCCGGGGTGCTGCTGCTGGCGGTCCTGCTCCGGCTCAACCGTGGCTCTCTGGCCGAGGCCAACGCGGGTAAGAACGTCGTGTTGGGGGTGGCCAACACGGTGGCGGCCGTGATCTTCGCCGCGGTCGCCGACGTTCGCTGGGACGCCGTGCTGGTGTTGGGTCTGGGTTGCCTGGTGGGATCCCGGATGGGTCCCGTGGTGGTGCGGCACGCACCGGCGGGCCCGATGCGGCTGGCGATCGGGGTGGCCGGGCTGGCGCTGGCCGCGCGGCTGGGCTGGGACGCCTACCGCTGATCGCGACTACACGAACGGGTTGTCACCGGCGGTGACGCGGGTGCCGAGTTCGACCAGGTTCTGCGCCGAGTTGTGCAACCGCTCCCCCGCCTCGGAGCTCGCCTGGCCGGCCAGGTACCGCGACCAGGTGCCTTCGATGACGATCGCGAGTTTGAAGCAGGCCATCGCCACGTACCAGTCGACGTGCTGGGTTCCACGACCGCCCGCCTCGCGGTAGGCGTCGAGCAGCTCGGCACGGTCGGCCAGTCCGCCGTGCGCGGCCAGGGCGGAACCGGCGTCGATGGGATTGGGTCCCTGCGGCCAGCAGATCAGCATCCAACCCAGGTCCAGCAGTGGATCACCGACGGTGCACATCTCCCAGTCGATGAATGCGGCCAGTTCCGGGACGTCGCGGCGCAGCAGCACGTTGTTCAGATGCGCGTCGCCGTGCATGATTCCCGGCTCGGTGTCGGGCGGTCGATGGTCTTCCAGCCACTGGGCCAGCGCGTGCACCGACGGAAAGGACTCCGGGGCGTAGTGCTCGTGGCGGTAGCTCTCGAGCAGCCGCATGAACTGTGGCACCTGACGCGCCAGGAACGACCCCGGACGCTTGAGGGCGGCCAGCGGGCTGCCCTCCCAGGGCACGTTCCCCAGCCGGGCGAGACCCGCGGCGTAGGAGAGCCCGACTTGATGACGCATCGCGGGGTCGCCGATGTAGGCGTCGTCGATCTCGGTGCCGGGGTTGAACCCGTCGACGGCCTCCATCAGGTAGAAGACCACTCCGAGCACGTCGAGATCCTCGCAACCGGCGATCAGCTCCGGATGCGGGACTGCGGTGCCCTTGAGTGTGGACAGCACCGCGATCTCGCGGCGCATGGTGTTGTCACTGGTGGGCCGCGGGTGTTCCGGCGGGCGGCGCAGCACCATCGGAGCGCCGTCGACGAGCAACCGGACCACGATGTTCTGCGAGCCGCCGGTCAGCGGTGCGACATCGGAGACGGTGGCACCCAGACCGGTGCGGCGGACCCAGTCCTGCAGCGCACCCTGCTCGGCCTCGGTGAGAGTCATATCGACAGGCATGTCGCCATGGTGTCAGGTCGGCTCGAGCAGACGCGGAAATGCCTGTCCGACAGCCGGTATCGGCGCGCCGAGCCCGCGGGTGGCGGGTCGGCGCGCCGCACGGTTGCTACTTCGGGGCGAACCGCTGGCCGGCGTCCAGGCGCAGGCACTGCCCGTTGAGCATCGGGTTCTCGACGATCGCCGCGACCAGCTTGGCGTACTCCTCGGGCTTGCCCAGGCGCTTCGGGAACGCCGCGTCCTTGGTCAGGGCCTTGGCGAACTCGTCCGGGATGCCCTCGGTCAGACCGGTGGCGAACAGGCTCGGCGCGATCGCCAGCGCACGGATGCCGAGGCTGCCCATGTCGCGGGCCATGGTCAGGCACATGCCGGCGATGGCGGCCTTGGACGCGGTGTAGGCGACCTGGCCGATCTGACCTTCGTACGCGGCGATCGAGGCGGTGTTGATGATGACGCCGCGCTCTTCCTGCTCGTCGTCGACGAGATCCTGCTGGCTCATCTGCCAACCGGCCAGCCGGCTGATGTTGAACGTGCCGATCAGGTTCAGGTCGACGCACTTGCGGAAGGTGTCCAGGCTGTGCGGACCATCCTTCTTGACCGTGCGCTCGGCGGCGCCCCCACCGGCGGTGGTGACGATGATGTGCAGCCCGCCGAGCTTGTCGATGGCCTGCTGCAGCACCTTCTCGGTGCCTTCGAAGTCGGTGACGTCCACCTCGAAGAAGGAGCCGCCGATCGCATCGGCCACTTCCTTGCCCTTCGACTGCGGACGGTCCAACACCGCGACATCGGCGCCGCGCTGGGCCAGCAGCTCGGCGGTGGCCTTGCCGAAGCCGGACGCTCCGCCGACGACGATGGCTTTCTTGCCCGAGATTTCCACGCAAGTTCCCCTTTCCAAAAAGTGCTCGAATCGTAAAGCAACCTAGCTGATGACATCGATCTGTAAGCCTTTCGGGTTCCCTCCGGCGGTACGTTGGCGCCATGACCACCCCGGGTGCGCGGGCCCTCGGCGGTGTGGCCGCCGCCGCCACCGCCCTCGGCGTGGCGCAGCTGGTCGCGGTCTTGTTCGGCCCCCGGTCTGACGCCCGCACGGCAGTGGGCTCCTCGGTGATCGACCTGACGCCCGGCGCCGTCAAAGAGTGGGCGATCCAGACCTTCGGCACGGCCGACAAAGCCGTGCTCACGGCGTCGGTGCTGATCGTGATCGCCGTACTGGGCGCCGCGGCCGGCCTCCTGGAGACCCCGCGACGTCCCGTGGGCAGCCTGATCATCGCGGCCGCGGCGGCCCTCGGCGGCGCGGCGGTGCTGTCCCGAAGCGGGTCGGGTCCGGTCGATGTCCTTCCGACCGTGCTCGGCGCGGCGTGCGGGATCGCTGTGCTGCGGTACCTGACCGTCCGGGCGCGCGACGAGGTGACCGATCGCAGCCGCCGGGCGTCGCTGCTGGGGCTGGGCTTTCTGGTCGCGGGGACCGCGAGCGGGGTCCTCGGCGTCGTGCTCGCCAGGTTGACGACCTCGGTCTCCGGTGAGCGCCGGGCCTTCGCGGTGCCGCCGGCCGATGTGCCGGCCGCGCCGATACCGGCGTCGGTGCAACCGGAGGGGGTGGCATTGCCGTCCTTCGTCACCTCCAACGCCGATTTCTATCGCATCGACACCGCACTGAGCGTCCCCCAGCTCAGCGCGACCGAGTGGCAGCTTCGCGTGCACGGCATGGTCGACCGCGAGATCACCTATCGCTTCGACGACCTCGACGGGTTCGAGGTCGTCGAGAAGGCGGTGACGTTGACGTGTGTGTCCAATCCCGTTGGCGGCGAATTGATCTCCAATGCCCTGTGGACGGGTTACCGGGTGTCCGACCTGCTCTCCCGAGCCGGGGTGCACTCCGATGCCGACATGGTGTTGTCGACCTCGATCGACGGGTGGACGGCGGGTACTCCCGTGCAGGCGCTCCTCGACGGCGATGCACTGCTGGCGGTCGGGATGAACCGGGAGGCCCTGCCCGTCGAGCACGGATATCCGGCGCGCCTGGTGGTCCCGGGACTGTACGGATATGTGTCGGCCACCAAATGGGTCGTCGACCTCGAGGTCACCCGATTCGACCGCGCCCAGGCCTACTGGACCCGATTGGGGTGGGCGGAGCGCGGACCGATCAAGACGGCGTCGCGGATCGACGTGCCGCGCAGCGGAGCCGACGTCGCGCTCGGGCCGGTGACATTCGGCGGAGTCGCGTGGGCCCAGGACCGCGGGGTGCGCGCGGTCGAGGTGCAGATCGACGACGGGCCTTGGGAACCGGCGCAGTTGGCGCACGCCTATTCCCGCGACACCTGGCGGTTGTGGAGTTTCCCGTGGGTGGCCCGGGACACCGGATTCCACACGATCACCGTGCGCGCCACCGACGACACCGGGTACGTCCAGACCGCCGACCGCGCCGCGCCGATCCCCGACGGCGCGACCGGTTGGCACTCGATCACGTTCGCCGTCCACTGATGCCGCCCCTCCCCCATGACCCCCTTCCCCCATTCGCCGAAATTGCATTCCACGCGCGTCACGCGAAGTTGACGCGCGTGGAATGCGAGTTCGGCGGGAAAGAGTGACTCGTGTTGTTGATCGAGGTGGCCCGGGCGTCGGCTGAGGTCGGCGCGTCGTCGGCGCGGCGGGCCAAGATCACGCGGATCGCTGCGCTGCTGAACGAGGTCCGCGGCGAAGCGGATCTGGTCGCTGTGATCGTCTCGTGGCTGTCCGGCGAGCTCACGCAACGCCAGATCGGTGTGGGCTGGGCCAGTCTGCGCGCCCTACCCGACCCCGCCGCACACCCGACGCTGACGGTGTCCGACGTCGAGGCCCGGCTGAGCGCGATCGGTCAGGTGGCCGGGAGAGGTTCGCAATCCCGCCGCGCCGAGTTGCTCGGCGCGCTCTTCGCCGCCGCGACGGCCACCGAACAGACGTTTCTGCGTCGACTGCTCAGCGGGGAGCTGCGCCAGGGAGCGTTGCTCGGGGTGATGGCCGACGCCGTCGCCGCGGCCGCCGAGGTTCCGGCCGCAGCGGTGCGCCGCGCCGCGATGCTCGGCGGCGCGCTGCCCGCGGTCGCCGCGGCCGCCCTCACCGGCGGTGAGGACGCGCTCGGCCGGTTCACCCTGCAAGTCGGCCGACCGGTGGGGCCGATGCTGGCCCAGACGGCCGCAGACGTCGCAGAGGCGCTCGACCGCCTCGGCGGGACAGCGATCTTCGAGGCCAAGCTGGACGGGGCGCGGGTTCAGATCCATCGCCGCGGCAAAGAGGTGTCGATCTACACCCGCAGTCTCGACGAGGTCACCGACCGGCTGCCGGAGGTCGTCGACGCCGTCCTGGCGCTGCCGGTGACCGACCTGATCGCCGACGCGGAGGCGATCGCGCTGCGCGACGACGGTCGGCCGCATCGTTTCCAGGTGACCGGATCACGCTTCGGCCGACGCGGCGACGCGCCCGCGACCCAGCTGCTGTCGGTGTTCTTCTTCGACCTGCTGCACGCCGACGGGGTGGACCTCTTGGACCGGCCCGCGCGGGAGCGGCTGGCCACACTCGACGCGATCGTGCCCGCCCAGCAGCGCGTCGACCGCCTGGTCACCGGTGATCCTGATGCGGCGCAACACTTCCTGGACACGACCCTGGCCGCGGGGCACGAGGGCGTCATGGCCAAATCACCGACCGCACCGTACGAGGCCGGCCGGCGGGGAGCGGCCTGGCTGAAAGTCAAACCGGTGCACACCCTGGACCTGGTGGTGCTGGCCGTCGAGTGGGGATCGGGCCGGCGATCCGGCAAGTTGTCGAACATCCACCTCGGCGCCCGCGATCCGCAGACCGGCGGTTTCGTGATGCTGGGCAAGACGTTCAAGGGCATGACCGACGACATGCTGGCCTGGCAGACGCAGCGGTTCCTCGAACTCGCCACCGGGCCGACCGACGGTTACGTCGTGCCCGTACGTCCCGAACAGGTCGTCGAAATCGCCTTCGACGGTCTCCAGACCTCCTCGCGCTACCCCGGCGGGATGGCCTTGCGGTTCGCGCGTGTCCTGCGGTACCGCGAGGACAAGTCCGCCGCCGAGGCCGACACCATCGACACCGTGCGCGCCCTCTACGACCGGCACTGACCGAAACTGGATTTCGGCCCCGCCGCACCTGGGCCGGTGCAAGGATCGGACAAGGTAGGGACCGGGCATCCACGCTGTCGAGCCGACGAGGAGGAACGTGGCCACTCCGACCGCAGAATCACCCGACCGGATCGAGGAGCGACACGGAGACATCACCTATGTCCGCACGGACAAGGATCTGCCGCCGGTGGCGATCATCGACCGCTCCCCCATCACCACGAAGCACCGGCTGATCTTCGCGGCCGTCGCGCTGCTGGGCGCCGTCGCCTGGGCGGTGATCGCGTTCTTCCGCGGAGAGACGGTCAACGCCGTCTGGTTCGTCATCGCCGCGGTGTGCACCTACGTGATCGGGTTCCGTTTCTATGCCCGCCTGATCGAGATGAAGGTGGTCCGTCCCCGCGACGACCTTGCCACTCCGGCTGAGGTTTTCGAGAACGGCACCGACTACATGCCGACCGACCGGCGGGTGCTCTACGGGCACCACTTCGCCGCGATCGCCGGTGCCGGACCACTGGTGGGGCCGGTGTTGGCGATGCAGATGGGTTATCTGCCGGGCACCATCTGGATCATCATCGGCGCGGTGGTGGCCGGCTGCGTGCAGGACTACCTGGTGCTGTCGATCTCGGTGCGGCGACGTGGGCGGTCGCTGGGACAGATGGCGCGCGACGAGTTGGGCGCCGTCGGTGGTGTGGCCGCGATCGTCGGGGTGCTGGTGATCATGGTGATCCTGCTCGCGGTGCTGGCGCTGGTGGTGGTCAACGCGCTGGCCGAAAGCCCCTGGGGTGTCTTCTCGATCGCGATGACGATCCCCATCGCGATCTTCATGGGTCTGTATCTGCGTTTCCTGCGCCCCGGCCGGGTGTCGGAGGTCTCGCTGATCGGGATGGTGCTGCTGCTCCTGGCCGTCGCCTCCGGCGGCTGGGTCGCCGAGACCGACTGGGGCACCGAATGGTTCACCCTGTCGAAGGTCACGCTGTCGTGGTGCCTGATCATCTACGGGCTGGCCGCGTCGATCCTGCCGGTGTGGTTCCTGCTCGCGCCGCGCGACTACCTCTCGACGTTCATGAAGGTCGGCACCATCGCCCTGCTGGCCGTCGGGATCCTGATCGCGCGTCCGGTCATGGAGGCCCCGGCGATCTCGCAGTTCGCGGCCAGCGGCACCGGTCCGGTGTTCGCCGGCTCGCTGTTCCCGTTCCTGTTCATCACCATCGCCTGCGGCGCGTTGTCGGGTTTCCACGCGCTGATCTCCTCGGGCACCACCCCGAAACTGCTGGAAAAAGAAAGCCAGATGCGGCTGATCGGGTACGGCGGCATGCTCACCGAATCCTTCGTCGCCATCATGGCTCTGATCACCGCGGCGATCCTCAACCAGCATCTCTACTTCGTGATGAACGCGCCGTCGGCAGCCACGGGCGCCACCGCCCAGACGGCCGCGGACTACGTCAACGGCCTCGGCTTGTCCGGGGCGGCCATCAGTCCCGAGGAGATCGACGAAGCGGCCCGCAGCGTCGGCGAGGAGTCGATCATCTCGCGCACCGGCGGTGCGCCCACCTTGGCGTTCGGCATGTCCGAGGTGCTGCATCAGGTGTTCGGCGGGGAGACGCTCAAGGCGTTCTGGTACCACTTCGCGATCATGTTCGAGGCGCTGTTCATCCTGACCACGGTCGACGCCGGCACCCGCGTCGCGCGGTTCATGCTCTCGGACGGCCTGGGCAATCTCGGTGGGCCGCTGAAGAAGCTGCGTGACCCGAGCTGGCGGATCGGCGCATGGACCTGCAGCATCGTGGTGGTCGCGGCGTGGGGCAGCATTCTCCTGATGGGCGTGACCGATCCGCTCGGTGGCATCAACACGCTCTTCCCGCTGTTCGGTATCGCCAACCAGCTGCTCGCGGCCATCGCGCTGACCGTCGTCACCGTCGTGATCATCAAGCGCGGATTGCTGAAATGGGCGTGGATTCCCGGGATTCCGCTGCTGTGGGACCTCACGGTGACGATGACGGCGTCGTGGCAGAAGATCTTCTCCGGCGACCCGAAGGTCGGCTACTGGACGCAACACTTCCAGTACCGCAACGCCCGCGACGGCGGCGCCACCACGTTCGGTGCCGCCAAGGACGCCGGGGAACTCGACGCCGTCATCCGCAACACCTTCATTCAGGGGACGTTGTCGATCGTGTTCGCCGTGCTGGTGCTCATCGTGTTCGCCGCCGGGGTGCTGGTGGCACTCCGCGCGATCCGGGGACAGGCCCCGCCGCTGGCCGAGGAGAAACCGATCCCGTCGCGGATCTTCGCGCCGGCCGGGATGCTCATGACCACACCGGAGAAGGAGGTGCAGAAGCAGTGGGACGCCTTGCCGAAACGGTCTACCCCGGCGCACTCCGCGCCCTCCGAGCGGTGAGCTGGTATTGCAAGTCGCTGATGGGCGACAACCATTATCAGCGTTACGTCGAGCACCATCGACGGGTGCATCCCGGTGAGCCGGTGATGACGGAGAGCGCGTACTGGCGGCACCGGCACGCCGAGGCCGACGCGAATCCGTCAGCGCGCTGCTGTTGACCCTCCGACTAAACTGTTGACCCAACGGTAAGCAACTACAGAACGGGCCGTGCCATGCATAAAGACGACATGATTTTGATCAGCGTGGATGATCACATCGTTGAGCCGCCGGATATGTTCAAGAATCATCTGCCGAAGAAGTATTTGGATGAGGCGCCGCGGTTGGTGCATAACCCGGACGGCAGCGATACGTGGCAGTTCCGGGATGTGGTGATTCCGAATGTGGCGCTCAATGCGGTGGCGGGTCGTCCGAAGGAGGAGTACGGCCTGGAGCCTCAGGGTCTTGATGAGATTCGGCCGGGGTGTTGGCAGGTCGATGAGCGGGTCAAGGACATGAACGCCGGCGGGATTTTGGGGTCGATGTGTTTTCCGTCGTTCCCGGGGTTTGCGGGGCGGTTGTTTGCCACCGAGGATGCGGAGTTCTCGTTGGCGTTGGTGCAGGCCTACAACGATTGGCATGTCGAGGAGTGGTGCGGGGCGTATCCGGCGCGGTTCATTCCGATGACGTTGCCGGTGATCTGGGATCCCGAAGCGTGCGCCAAGGAGATTCGGCGTAACGCGGCGCGTGGGGTGCATTCGTTGACGTTCACCGAGAACCCGGCGGCGATGGGTTACCCGTCCTTTCATGATTTCGATCATTGGAAGCCGATGTGGGATGCACTGGTTGATACCGACACGGTGCTCAATGTGCATATCGGTTCCTCGGGGCGGTTGGCCATCACCGCGCCGGATGCGCCGATGGATGTGATGATCACGTTGCAGCCGATGAACATCGTCCAGGCTGCGGCGGATCTGTTGTGGTCGCGGCCGATCAAGGAGTACCCGGATCTGAAGATCGCGTTGAGTGAGGGTGGGACGGGGTGGATTCCGTATTTCCTGGAGCGGGTGGATCGCACCTATGAGATGCATTCGACCTGGACCGGTCAGGACTTCGGCGGCAAGCTGCCCAGCGAGGTGTTCCGGGAGCATTTCCTGACCTGTTTCATCGCTGATCCGGTCGGGGTGGCCACCCGTCATCAGATCGGGGTGGACAACATCTGCTGGGAAGCCGACTACCCGCACAGCGATTCGATGTGGCCCGGGGCGCCCGAACAACTCGACGAGGTCCTCAAGGCCAACAACGTCCCCGACGACGAGATCAACAAGATGACCTACGAAAATGCCATGCGCTGGTACAACTGGGACCCCTTCACCCACATCGGCAAAGACCAGGCCACCGTCGGCGCCCTGCGCAAAGCCGCCGAAGGACACGACGTCTCCATCCAAGCCCTGTCGAAGCACGACCACAGCAGTGGGGCAGGCGCTTTCGATGCGTTGAAGGCTGCCGCGCGCGGCAATTCGGGCAGCGACTAGCTGCCCCCACACCCGCCGAAATTGCATTCCACGCGCGTCAAATCGCGAAAACACCACGTGGAATGCAATTTCGGCGGGACCCGGTCGGCCGGGTGACGCGAAGACTTCAGCGCGACATCGTGTAGCGGATCGGAAGGTGCTTGAGCCCACCGACGAACACCGTGGCGGTGTGCTCGGGGGGCCCCGCCAGCTCGATCGACGACAGCCGCGGCAACAGTTCGGTGAAGAAGCTGTTGATCTCCATCCGGGCCAGCGCGGCACCCAGGCAGAAGTGCACGCCGTACCCGAACGCGATGTGCTTGTTGGGATCACGGCCCACGTCGAACGTGAACGGGTCGGTGAATATGTCCTCGTCGCGGTTGCCGGACGGATAGGACAGCAGAACCGACTCTCCCGCAGCAATTTTCACTCCGCGGACCTCAGCGTCGCGCTGGGCGGTGCGCATGAACTCCTTGACCGGGGTCACCCAGCGGATCATCTCCTCGACCGCCAGTGGCATCAGATCGGGATTCTGCTGCAGTCGGCGCAACTGGTCCGGGTTCTCGATGAGGGCCTGCAGCCCACCGGAGATCGTGGCGCTGGTGGTGTCGTGGCCTGCGGTCGCGACGATCAGGTAGTACGACACGGTGTCGATGTCGGACAACGGTTCCCCGTCGATCCGTGCATTGGCGATGGCCGACGCGAGATCCTCGGTCGGGTTCGCGCGCCGCGCTGCGGTGATCTCGTTGAAGTAGTTGAACATGTCGAACAGCGCCAGACCGCGTTCCTCCATGCTGGTGCCACGCTGGAACTCGGCGTCGTCGTTGCCGAACAGTTCCTGCGTATAGGTCAGCATGCGAGGAAAGTCCGACTCCGGGATACCGAGCAGCGACATGATCACATACAGCGGGAAGTTGACCGCGACCTCGGCGACGAAATCGCACTCGCCACCGCGGTCGGCCATCTGGTCGACGAACGTCTTGGCCAGTTCGTCGACGCGTTCCTTGAGCGCCCGCATCGCCTTGGGCCGGAACCAGTCGGCACCGATCGCGCGAACCTTGCGGTGCTGCGGGTCGTCGAGGTGGATCAACGTGCTGATGCCCATCGACTCGTGCTGGGCATCGCCCTCGGCGGTCGTCAACACCGGACGCGGTGAGTTGGTGAAGATCTCGTTGTCCCGTTCGATGGCCATGATGTCGGCGTGCTTGGTGATCGCCCAGAACGGGTTGTACCCGGGCACCTCGACCCATGACACCGGGGCGTTCGCGCGCAGATGCGTCAGTGCGGCATGCAATCTGGCCTCGTCGGCATACGCGGTCGGGTCTGCGAAGACCTTGGCCGCTTCGTCGGCGATGCGAACACTCATCGGTGTCTCCTTCGTCATGCGCCGCAGCGCAGATCGGTGACGAGGTCGACGACGGTCGCCTCGTCGATGGTCGGCGGGAAACCCACCAGCACGCGGTCGATCAGACCGTCACATCGCGATCTGATCTTGTCCACGATGTCGTCGACGAGGCCGACGACGGCGAACTCCTCGAGGATGGTGTCGTCGATGAGCGAGCCCATCGTGTCCCAGTCACCCTTGCGGGACAGTCCGTGCATCTCGGTCTGCAGATCGCCCCAGCCGTGAAGCTCCAACACGTTGCGGTACGCCGGTGTCGAGGCATAGAACGCGATCTGCTTGCGGGTGGCCACCGCGGCGGCGGCCACCTGTTCTTCGTCGTTGCCGGTGACGACGAACAGCGGGCTGGCCACCTCGACGTCGGTGCGTGAGCGGCCGGCGCGTTCGATGCCCCGGGTCAGCGTGGGGATGGTGACCTCGTGCATGTAGCGCCGCGTCGAGAACGCATGCGCGATCAGTCCATCGGCGACCGCGCCGCACATCTCGGTCATCTTGTCCCCCACCGCGGCGACGAACACCTTCGGATCCCCATGCGGCTGCGCTGGCGGGACGAACATCGGGGTCATCAGTTTGTGGGTGTAGAAGTCACCCTCGAAGTCCAGCGGTGTTCCGTCACGCCAGCACGCCCAGATCGCGCGCAGGGCCTCGACGAATTCGCTCATCCGGTCCACCGGCCTGCTCCACGGCATGCCGAAGCGCTTCTCGATGTGCGGCTTGATCTGCGAGCCGAGCCCCAGCAGGAACCGTCCGTGCGAGTAGTCCTGCAAGTCCCAGCCGATCTGGGCCACCGTCATCGGGGTGCGGGCGAATGCCACCGCGATGCTGGTGCCGAGCTCGATGCTGTGGGTGTGTTCGGCCGCCAGCGTCAGCGGCAGGAACGGGTCGTGGTTGATCTCGGCTGTCCAGCAACCGTCGAATCCACGCCGCTCCAGTGTTCTCGCGGCCGTCGGAACCTGGGACAGTTGACTGACGACGGCAGCATCCACCTTCAGGCCGCCTCCAGCACCCATGTTGGATGACGCTACAGTAAGCAATTCAGTAAGGTCAACGCCGGGACGTCGGAGAACAGGAGTCTGCGCATGGCCAGTGCCGAGGATTGGCAGGACACGCTCGCCGAGTTGAATCGGCGTCGAGATCACTCGCGCGCCATGGGCGGCGACGAGCGTCTGGCCAAGCATTACGGCAAGGGCAAGCTCGACGCACGGGCACGTATCGACCACCTGTTGGACAAGGGCTCGTTCCGGGAGTTCGGCACCCTGGTCGGCGGCGACATCGCCGCCGACGGCATCGTCACCGGTTCCGGCCTGGTCGACGGTCGCCCGGTGCTCGTCGGCGCGGAGGACTTCACGACGCTGGCCGGCAGCATCGGCCCCGGCGGGAACGCCAAGCGCTACCGGCTGGCCGAACTCGCGTTGCGCGACCGCGTCCCGATGGTGATGTTGTTGGAGGGCGCCGGTTTTCGGCCCAGTGGGGAGCACTACGGCCGCACCCCCACCGATCTGCTGGCCCAGGCGCAGTGCTCGGGCAAGGTGCCCACGATCGGCGGGCTGTTCGGGCCGTCGGCCGGGCACGGAGCGCTGGTCGCACCGGTGTGCGACTGGACGATCATGACGGCCCAGGGCGCGATCTTCACCGCCGGTCCTCCGGTGGTCAAGGAATCGACGGGCGAGGAGATCTCCAAAGAGGACCTGGGGGGCCCGTCGGTGGCCCTGGCCAGCGGGGTGATCCACAACTTCGGGCAGGACGATGCCGCGGTGCTCGACGACATCCGCCGCTACCTGTCGTACTTCCCGTCCAGCGCGTGGTCGTATCCGCCATCACTTCCGGCCGACGAGGCGACCGCCCGTCGCGCCACGCCGGAACTGCTCGACATCGTCCCCCGCGGCAACCGCCGGGTCTACGACATGCGCGCGGTGCTCGACGTCCTCTTCGACCACACGGACTGGTTCGAGGTGCAGCCCAAGTTCGGGCCGGCGATGATCACCGCGCTGGCCCATCTGGGCGGCCATCCCGTGGCGGTGGTGGCCAATCAGCCCAAGGTGCTCGCCGGATCGATCGACGCCGACGCCGCCGACAAGGCCGCGCACTTCATCTCGGTCGCCGACGCGTTCCACCTGCCGATCGTGTTCCTCGCCGACAACCCGGGCATGCTGCCCGGCAGCCGCTCGGAACGCACCGGCGTGCTGCGCAGCGGTGCCCGGATGTTCGCCGCGCAGACCGCGGCCACCACAGTGAAACTGCATGTGACACTGCGCAAGGCGTACGGCTTCGGATCGATGGTGATGTCGCTGCTGGGCTTCGACGGCCAGAGCGCGACCTTCGCCTATCCCGGCGCCACGATGGGCGCGATGAGCGCGGCGGCGCTGAGCAAGGCCTCGCACGCCACCGAGGACATCGAGGCCAGGCTGCGCCAGGCCGAGGTCGACGCGTCGTTCCGTTCGGCCGGACACCTCGGCTTCGACGACCTGATCCATCCCGAGGAGACGCGCGATGTGCTCATCGACGCGCTCGAGCGTGCGCTCTACAGTCGTCAGGCCGCCCCACAGCCGGTGACCCGCACGGGGATCACGCCCTGACCCTGGGCGAAATCGCTAGGTACCGGCGCGGTAGGCGGCGACGATCGGCTCTAGTTCGTCGGGGGTGGCGCCGTGCATGATCACCGCATCGGCGCCGTAGTCGAACTCTTTGCGCACCCGGTCGGCGCACTGCTGCGGTGAGCCGGTGGCCGAAGGCTCGAGCCATTCGTCGGGGATCAGCGTGGCGATGTGCTCGATCTGTTCGGCGGTGGCCTTGTGGTCGATTCCCCCACCGATGGACTGCACGACCGAGTCCTCCCGGAACCGTTGCAACACAGCAGGATCCCAACCATTAGTGTTGACCAGCAGGTCGCCGTAGCCCTGCAGGTAGGTGGCCAGCCGGGCCACCGTCTTCTTCAGCCGCAGCTCCTCGGGAAGATGGTCACCAACGGTGGCGAAACACGACCACACCCGCACACTGGCCGGATCCCGGCCGGCCTGTTCGGCGGCGTCCTTGACGGTCTTGACCGCACGCTGCAACGTCTCGGGCGTGAAGTAGGTGTGCAGGATGACGTCGTCGAATTCCCGGCCGCCCAGCGCCAGCGTCTGGGGACCGAACGCGACGATCGCCAAGCGGATGTCCTCGCGGAAATCCGGGTCGAGGAACAGCACCTGGTACTTACCGAGCGGACCGTCGTGGTTGAAGATCAGCTCCCCGTGCCAGAGCTTGCGCATGACCTGCGCGAAGTCCTCCATCTGCGCGGTGGTCACCGAGGGGATGCCGAAGGCGTTGTAGATCGCGCCGATGCCCCGTCCGATCCCGAGGGTGAACCGCCCACCCGAGAGCCGGTGCATCGTCGTCGCCCAGGACCCCGTGATGAGCGGATGACGCGTGTTGTGGTTGGTGGCCGCCGTCGCGATCTGCATGCGACTGGTCACCGCCAGCGCTGCGCCGGTCAGCGACGACGCCTCCTTGACGTTCCACCGCTCGGAGATGAAACCCGTCCCGAAGCCGAGTTCCTCGCCAAGGCGAGCCTCGTCCATCAGCGTGGCGGGACCCTCTCCGCCGGCGCCGGCCAGCAGGTAGAAACCCAGTTCGTCGAGCACCTTCTCCGTCACGCCCAAACTCCTTGCTTGTAGCCGCAATTCCAGACCTCGGTGATCCTGCCATCAATCACCCGGAAGACTTCCATACTGCTGATCGTCATCGAGGTGCCGTCTTTGAGTGTCATCGGGGACTCGTAGACGATGACGACGTGCTCACCGTCGTCGCCGGCCACCACCAGCTTGAGGTCGAAGCGGATGGTGTCGAACATGGCCCAGTGATCGACGATGCGTGCGACAGCCTGCTCGTGGGTCAGGGTCGTCGCCTCCCCCACGTCGTGGCGGACCACCGTATCGCCCATCAGCTCGTCGGCCAGGTCGAAGTTCCGCTCGTTCCACACCACCAGGTTGTACAGCTCGACGACCTCGCGCGCCGACCGGCTCATGCGAAGACCTCCAGGGCACCGGTGTCCTCGATGGCAGCGACGGCGCGGTCGGTCAGCTCCACACACAGGGTTCGCGAGCGCGGGGGTAACGCGTCCCAGCCGTTCAGGATGATCACGGGCAGCACCATCGAGTAGACGATGCCGTAGCGGTAGCGGCGCCACGCGTCGTCGAACGAGTAACCTGCGACACCGTGGCCCGCCAACGCGTCCAGGTACTCACACACCAGAGCTTCGTCATGGCCGCGGCGCGTGAGGATGGGCAGACCCTGGCTCACCAGGTAGGCGATATCGGCCATACCGCATCCTGTCGAGGCCATCTGGAAATCGACGATCCGGAGCCGACCGCCGTCGAAAAACATGTTGTCGGCGCGGATGTCACCGTGCAGCAGCATCGAGTGCTCGGCCAGCACCGACAGCGCCTCACCGGCGTGCTCGACGAACCGGTCGGCGAACCGTGCGACATGGCGGGGCACCGGCGCATCGGTTCGGTCTCGGTACATCGCCCACCCGGGCCCGAAGGCCGGGAGCAGCAGATCACGCACCACCGATGAGTCCAGGCTCGGGAAGTGTTGCACCGCATCCGAATTGGCGGGTTGGACCGACCACGCATGCAAACCGGCCAATTGCGTGATGGCCGACCGTGCCCGATCCAGGGACAATCCGGCCAGCTGATCGGCGTTCTCCCATCGCTGCAGATCTTCGAGCAGCAGCACGAAGTCTGCTGAATCGTCGGCCATGCGGGCGCTGTAGACGGTCGGGGTGTCGATCGGTGCGCGGTTCGCGACCTCGCGGTAGAAGGCGACCTCCCGTCGGTATCCACCCAGCAGGTCCATCGCGCCACGGGCTTCGGAGCCGGCGGGCAGTTTCGCGATGAGCGTCCGCGGCAGTCCGGGGGTTCCGGTGAGCGTCAATCGGTAGAGCAGTGACGAGAACCCCGTGTCCTCGGCGATGCGTTCCACATGAAGGTCGCTGACCTGCAGGTCATTCGACAGATCGCTGTCGGCGCGCAGGACCGCGGTCAGCCAATCGGCAGTGACCGCCTCGATTCCGGCCGGCACGTCGGTGTGCGCGGTGGTCACCGCGCACCCGCCGGGATGGTCGAGCGCAGGAAGTCCTCGGATGCGTTCTGCACACCCGGAGCGAACAGGTGCCCGACGTGGCTCCCCCGGTGCCAGTGAATCCGCCCGCCCCATCGTTCGTGCAGCGCCAACGCTGTCTCCCTTCGTGCCATCTGGTCGTACCAGGCCCCGACGATCAACCGGCGGTCCGGCGCAGCGGTCGGGCTCACCGAGTGGTAGTCGACGACGGACATGATGTCGGCCGCCGCACCGGACTGCAGTAGCGCGATCGTGTCGCGCACCGACGGACCCCACCGTCCCAGGTGCGCGGCGATCATCGCGTTGAGTCCCGCGATCGGCGTGTAGACCGCGACCGCGTCGACCGGCTCGAGGTGGGATACCAACCCTGCCACCGGACTTCCCATCGACACTCCGGACACCACGATCGCGTCGGCCTGCGGCCGCAGCCAGCGCACCACCGCACGCACCTCGGATACCGCGCGCATCATGCCGGCGACGTTCTCCACCGGATCCATGCTCGGATAGCGGGGCCACCGGGTCTGCCGCACGCCGCACCCGGGCTGCACGGGCAGAGCGATGTTGAACCCCAGCCGGTCCTGGATGCGTCGAGCGCGCGAGAACAGCAGATCGATCGGCCGGCCCTGGCCCGCGCCGTGCACCCACACCAGCCAGGGTCGTCGGGTGTCGTCGTCGCGGCACAGATGCACCACGGCCGTCGCCGGCCCGCCGAAGCCCTCACGGGACAGCGCCTCCGGCAACTGGGGATCGTGGTCGAACGTGACCTGCTCGTAGCTGTGCCCGGCGAACCGGCGCCGTTGAACGGACCTGACGCGCAACGGTTCCGGTTCGCTATGGGCTTCTGCGAGGTTTGGGGCGAGCTCGGCGCCGATCTCGGCACACGATGCAACGCTGCGTTCCAGGCGCGGCGGCGGTGCGGTCAGGGTCAGGCCCGTCAACGCCAGTTCGTCGAGCAGCACTTCGCCGAACTGGCGGGCACCGTCGAGCGACAGCGCGTTCCAATCACCGGAACCGGTCAGCGCCGAATGTGCCCGAGGGAGCACACCGGCCACGTCGCTCACGGCTCGCCAAGCTCGCTCGGCGGGGTTCACGCGAGGGTGAATCCGGTGTAGCCGGCCTTGGCGATCTCGTCGCAGCGTCGCCGGTACTCGGGGATGCCGGCGGTGTAACCCATGTACATCCGCTTCTTGCCCTCGACGTTGCCGCCGTTGTACCAGGAGCTGCACGACGGGTGCACCAGCACCGTCGGCTCGACCAGAGACGTGGCGTGCTCGATCCACTCGCGTTGTGCGTCGGGCTGCGCCTCGATGGTCTGGTAGCCCTGGTCGCGCAGGTAGGCCACACAGTCACCGATCCACTCGATGTGCTGCTCCAGTGCTGCGACGAAATTGGTTGCCGCCGAGGGACTCCCGGGTCCCTGGACGATGAACAGGTTCGGAAAGCCCGCCACCGCCAGGCCCAGATAACTCAGCGGGCCCTCCTGGGCCCAGAAGTCGCGCAGCGACAAGCCGTCGCGGCCGCGGACGTCGATGCTGCTCAGCGCCCCAGTCATGGCGTCGAATCCGGTCGCGTAGATGATGACGTCGAGTTCGTGCAGCCCTGCTGCGGTCTCGATGCCGTCCGGTCGCACCGCGACGATGGGATTCGCGCGCAGGTCGACCAGTGTCACGTTGTCCCGGTTGAACGTCTCGTAGTAACCCTGGTCGATGATCGGGCGCTTGCACCCGAACGGATGGCTCGGTGTCAGCGCCTGCGCGGTCGCGGGATCCTTGACGATTTGGGCCACCGCCTGGCCGTAGAGCCGCGCAGCCATCTGGTTGGCCTCGATGTCGAAGAACACATCGCCCCAGTTCAGGGCGCCCATGATGCCGCCCTCCTCGACTGCGCGCCGCTGCTCTTCCGGCGAGGCCGTCTTCAAGGGCGGCTTGGTCAGCATCTCCAGCATCACCGAGAACGCGCTCAGTCGCGCCGCTCCCACCGGGTGCTCGCGCTGGGCGGCTCGGATCTGCAGATACCGTGCCTTGAGCTCGTCGAGTTCCCCGGGCTCGAAGGCCCTGACCTCCCAGGGCAGCGTGTAGGCCGGTGAGCGCTGAAAGACGGTCAGCGTGCCGGCTTCTCGTGCGACCACCGGGATCAGTTGCACGCCGGTGGATCCGGTCCCGATGACTCCGACCCGCCGGCCGGACAGGTCGACACCCTCGCGCGGCCACCGGCTGCTGTGCAGCGACGTACCCGTGAACGAGTCCATACCGGGCAGCGACGGTTCCAGAGGTGTCGACAGGATGCCCGTCGCCGCGACCACGAAGCGGGCGCCGACCGTCTCGCCCGAGGCGAGCCGAAGCATCCAGGTCGCCGCGCTCTCGTCGAACGTCATGGACACCACCTCGGCCCCGAACGTGATGTCGCGCCGCAAGTCCAATCGGTCGGCGACGAAGTTCAGATAGGCCTCGATCTCCGGTTGCGCCGGCATGGTCTCGGTCCAGACCCACTCCTGCTGGATCTCCTCGGAGAACGAGTAGGAGTACTCGATGCTCTCGATGTCACAGCGCGCACCCGGGTAGCGGTTGACCAGCCAGGTGCCGCCGACGTCGTCGGCCTTCTCCAGCACCCGAACCGTGACGCCCAGTTCCCGGAGGCGGTGCAACGCGTACAGCCCGGAGAATCCGGCGCCGACGACGACGGCGTCGAACGAACCGGTCAACAGGTGGGAATCGGCGGCTTCGGCGCTGGTCGACGACACTGTCACGCTTCCTCATCGGTTCGTGGCTGGCACCACTTGGCGGATGTTACTGTAACTATTACAGTATTGGCGCTGAGCCGGGATGGATTCGACAATTCAGCCCGCGACGCCGAAGGCGGAGACCATGCGATTCACGTTGGAGTACCCCGGCGACCTGCCGGCCGCCGACGATGACTTCGGTCGCCCCGAGGTGATCGCCGACGTGGTCCGGGCTGCCGAGGAATGCGGCTTCTCCGCTGTCGCGCTGAGCGAACATCCCGCCCCGTCGGTGAAGTGGCGCGCCCGCGGCGGGCACGACACCCTCGACCCGGTCGCCGCCCTGAGCTTCATGGCCGCGGTGACCTCCCGGATCAAGGTCATGACCAACCTCTACGTGCTGCCCTACCGCAACCCCTACCTCGCGGCCAAGGCACTGACCACCCTCGACCAACTGTCGGGAGGTCGCCTGATCGCCGGGCTCGGCGCCGGCTACCTGCGCTCGGAGTTCACCGCCCTCGGTGTCGACTTCGGAAGGCGCGCAGCATTGTTCGACGAGGCGCTGGCGGCGCTGTGGACCATCTGGGTCGACCCCGATACTCCGGTAGGCGGCAGTGGGTTCTCGACCGTCGGGCCGGTCTGGCTGCAACGTCCGGTCCAGCGTCCCCATCCGCCGATCTGGATCGGTGGCAACAGTGCCGCGGCGCGGCGCCGCGTGGTCGAGTACGGGACCGGATGGATGCCGGTGATCGCCCCTGAGCCCCTGGCAGCCACCATGCGTACCACCGCCATCCCCGACACCCACGCCCTCTCCCGGTCGGTCGGCGGATTGCGTGACGCGATGGAACGCGCCGGACGGGATCCCGCCTCACTCGACGTGCAGGTCGTCTGCCCGCCCGTCGACGGCAACGACACGGCACGCACTGTCGAGATACTCGAAGAGCTCGCGGCGGCCGGTGCCACGTGGGCGCTGATCCGCGCCGACGGGCGCTCGGCGGGCGCCGCGCTGGAGTTCATCGATACGTTCGGCTCGGATGTGATCGGCCGGAGGCATCTGGCCGCAACGTCGAAGGAGATGTCATGAAAGTCCCGTTCACCTGGAAGGTCACCGGGTGGTTCATGATCGGCTGGTCGGCCGAGTTCGAAGTCGGAGATGTCAAGGCGCTGAGGTACTTCGGCGAGGACCTGGCCGCGTACCGCGACGAGTCCGGCGAGCTGCACGTGCTCGAGGCGCACTGCAAGCACCTGGGTGCCCACATCGGCCACGGCGGCAAGGTGGTCGGTGACTGTGTCGAGTGCCCGTTCCATGGCTGGCGCTGGGGACCCGACGGATCCAACACCTACATCCCCTACCAGCCCGACCGGCCCAACCGTGGCCTGCGACTGCGCTCTTACCCGGTCAAGGAACAGTACGGCTGCATCTTCATGTGGTACCAGCCGCACGGCAAGGAACCGCAGTGGGAGCTGCCCGACATCTTCCACAAGTTCCCCCAGTTCGAGACCGACGCCAACGCCTACTACCGGCCCTATCCCGAGTTCTCCAGCCGCGCCGACGCCATCCCGGTGCATCCCCAGATCGTGGCGGAGAACGGTCCGGACAGCTCACACTTCCGTTATGTGCACGGCGCCTCCGTCACCCCGGTGTGCCTGCACTGGGAGAACGTCGACCACGAGTGGCGCTTCCTGACGGGATGGCCCGACGCCCGCAGCGAGGATCCCGACAAGATGGCGCTGAAGATCCACAGCCATTTCTCCGGGCTGGGCTTCGCGATGAGCGCCTTCGAAGGCTCCTCGAACCACCGGCTGATCTTCGCCTGCACCCCGGTCGACGACGAGGTCTCCGACATGTTCTATTCGATCTGGTGGCCGAAAGTCCCCGGCGAGACATCCGACATCCCGCCGGCCGAGGTGCGGACCAAGGTCGAGAAGCAGTTCCTCAAGACCGTGTGGGAGGACTGTGACATCTGGCGCTACCAGAAATACGTGGAAAACCCGCCGCTGGCCAAAGTGGATGCCAAGCCCTACATGGCCATGCGCAAGTGGGCGCAGCAGTTCTACGAAGTTCCCCCGTCGGCTTAGCGCCCCGCGGCAGTGACCCACCCCACAGCTGCCGGATAGAGTCTCGATGATCGTCCCGCCCACTTGCGATGAGAGGCCGTATGTCTGAGCCCACCCAGTTCACCGTTCCGGCAGCCGCCGACGCCATCGCGGCAGTCATCGGCGACCGCCCCTTCGTCGTGCAGGGAGATCGCCGGCTGACGTACGCCCAGGTCGTCGAGCGGTCGAACAGGCTGGCCAACTACCTGCACGCCCAAGGGCTGGGATGCCGGACCGAACGTTCGCAGCTCGCCGGGCACGAAATCGGGCAGGACCTGCTGGGCATCTACGCCTACAACGGACCCGAGTACGTCGAGGGCATGATCGGGGCGTGGCGAGCCCGCGTCGCTCCGTTCAACGTCAACTACCGTTACGTCAAGAGCGAGCTGCAGTACCTGCTGGCCGATTCCGGTGCCACCGCCCTGCTGTACCACTCCGCCTTCGCCCCAAGGCTGGCCGAGGTGCTGCCCGAGCTGCCCCAGTTGCGGGTGCTCATCCAGATCGCCGACGACTCGGGCAACGAATTGCTGCCCGGGGCAGTCGATTACGACTCGCTCATGTCGGAGTACCCTGCCGATCCCCCGCCGGTGACCCCGTCACCGGATGATCTCTATGTGCTCTACACCGGCGGGACGACCGGGATGCCCAAAGGCGTGTTGTGGCGCCAGCACGACATCTTCATGACCTCGTTCGGTGGACGCAGCCTCTACACCGGCGAGCTCGTGTCGACCTACGACGAGATCACGCAGCGCTGCGCCGAAGCCCCCGCCACGTCCTTGCTGGTGTTGCCGCCGCTGATGCACGGCGCGGCGCAGTGGGCGGTGTTCACGGCGATGAACACCGGCCAGACCGTGGTGTTCTCCTCGGTCACCGACCATCTCGATGTTGACGACGTCGTCGCGACCATCGAACGGGAGAAGGTCCTGGCCGTCACCGTCGTCGGTGACGCGATGGCGCGCCCCCTGGCCGAGGCGTTCGCGCGCACCGACGCCGACCTGTCGTCGCTGGCCGTGGTCGCCAACGGCGGCGCGCAGCTCACCCCGACCGGTAAGCAGTTGTTGATCGACGCCAAAGAGAACCTGATGGTGGTCGACGGCGTCGGGTCCTCGGAGACCGGCGCCCAGATGACCCACATGTCGGCACCGGGCGCGGTGTCCACCGGCAAGTTCAACGCCGGACCCGACACCTACGTCGCCGCAGAGGATCTCGGCTCGATGCTCGCGCCGGGTCACGAGGGCATCGGCTGGCTGGCGCAGCGCGGCTACGTCCCACTCGGCTACAAGGGCGACGCCACCAAGACCGCAGCCACCTTCCCGGTGATCGACGGTGTGCGGTACTCGATTCCTGGCGACCGGGCCCGACACCTGGCCGACGGTTCGATCGAGCTGCTGGGCCGCGACTCGGTGACCATCAACTCCGGCGGCGAGAAGATCTTCGCCGAGGAGGTGGAGTCGGCAGTCGCTTCCCATCCGTCCGTCGCCGACGTGGTGGTCGCGGGACGTCCGAGCGAACGCTGGGGTCAGGAGGTCGTCGCTGTCGTCGCACTGGCCGAGGGCGCGCAGGTCACCGCCGAGGAACTCATCGAGCACGCCGGTCAGGTGATCGCTCGCTACAAGCTGCCCAAGGCCGTCGTGTTCCGCCCGGCCATCGAGCGCAGCCCCGCAGGCAAAGCCGACTACCGCTGGGCCCGCGAACAAGCCGTCGCCGGCAACTGATTCACCTCAGCCGTCGGCGCGTGCGCCGGCGCGCGCTGCGCAGCGCCAGCGCGGTGGTCATCCGCAGCGACCGGGTGAACGGCGGGGCCGCCCGGCCGGTGATGGTGAACGGGAGATCACTGCCCACCACCGACCGATAGTGGGTGAACGCGTCGAACCCGGCCTTGCCGTGGTACGCCCCCATCCCGCTGCGCCCGATCCCGCCGAACGGTGCATCCGACGGGATCATCTGGGCGGCAAAGTCATTGCGCGCCACCCCACCGCTGCGGGTGCGCCGCACGAAGGAGCGGAAGTCGCCGTCGTCCGGGCCGAACCAGTACGCGACCAACGGGCTCGGCCGCGCGTTGACGTAGTCGACGACGTCATCCAAACTCCGGTAGGTCCGTACAGTCAGCACGGGTCCGAACGTCTCCTCGCTGGCCAGCAGCATGGTTTCGTCGATGTCGCGCACGAGCGTCGGTGCGATCTTGCGCGAGACCGGATCCGGCAGCGACTCACCGGGCGGGGCAACCGCTTCGACGCGCGCCCCTTTCCCACGGGCGTCCTCGATCAGGTTGCGGACGCGGTCGAAGTTGGCCTGGTTCACCGACGAGCAGTAGTCGTCGTTGGACACGATGGACGGAAACATCGAGCGCCAGGTGTCCCGCACCGTCGCGGTGAACTGCTCGACGTGTGTCTCGGGGACGAAAACGTAGTCCGGGCAGACGCATACCTGTCCCCCGTTGATCATGCGTCCCTGGGCGATGCGGGTGGCGGCACGCACCATGTCGGCCTGCCGAGCGACCACCACCGGGTTCTTGCCACCCAGCTCCAACGTCACCGGCACCAGATTCTCCGCCGCCGCCCGCGCCACCATCGCACCCACCGACGGCGACCCGGTGAAGAAAAGGTGGTCGAACGGCAACCGGGTGAACGCGGACGCCACGTCCACATCACCGGTGACGACCGCGAGTTCCGTCGGATCGAAGAACTTCGGCACCAGCTCCGCGAACGTCTCGGCGGTGCGCGGGGTCACCTCCGACATCTTGATCATGACGCGGTTGCCGGCCGCGAATGCCGCCGCGGCGGGAAGTACCACGAGGTTGAGCGGGAAGTTCCAGGGCCCGACGATCCCGACAACACCTTTCGGGGTCGGGTGGACTTCGGCCTTGACACCGAACAGCCGGCCTGACGGCAGAACCCGGGTCGGTGTCATCCACTGCCTGGTGTGGGCGCGGGTGTGCTCGATCACCGAGACCATGCCGAGGATCTCGGTGAACAGGGACCCGTCACGCGGCCGGGTGCCGTAATCGGCATTCATGGCGTCGACGAAGTCGTCGGCGTGGTCGAGCACCATGGCCAGGAGGCGGTCGATCCTGTTGTGGCGCTGCGCCAGATCCGGCGGCCCCTCGGCGAGGAACGACGCGCGCTGACGTTCCAGGAGCGCCATCATCGGATCAGCCACCGTCAACTCCCTGCAGGCCGGCGCCGGGCCAGCACGTTTTGGCGCACGATCAAAAACACCGGGAAAGCCACGCTGATCGCGACGCAGATGCTCATCACGAGATAGACCCAGACATGCGCGATGCCGAGCCGCCGCGCCTCGACGACGATGAACACGAACGCGGCGACCGCCACCAGGACCACATCGTTGGTCAGTGACGCGGCGGCGTGGTTGGCGTAGGCCGCGGTGACGAAGTCGACGATGCTGCGCCCTTGCCCGCTGACGAAGAACGCGACGTTGTGCCACCATGTCGCGATCAGCGCGCCGAGCGCGGTGACTCCGTATATCGCGCAGAGGATCTTGTCGGCGCGGGTGAGCACGGAAGTCACCCCTCAGGCGCCGGCCTGCGCCGGCATCGGGTACATCAGGGCGGCGTTGAATCCGCCGTCGACCTGGATGTCCTGACCGTTGATCCAGCGCGCGTCCGGAGACGTGAGAAACCCGATGGCCGGCGTCATGTCGTCGACCGTGCCGTGCCGGCCGATCGTCGCGCGCACGCCGTCGAGCATCTCCTTGCCCATGGACTGTTCGAACTCACCGAGGATCGGCGTTTCCGTGGGACCCGGACTGATCGTGTTGACCCGCACCCCGTACTCACGCCACGCGACGCCGCTGAGCCGTTTGGCATAGAGGATGAGGGCCTGCTTGGACACGTAGTAGGCCATCGCCGGGTCCTGGGTCGAGAGCCATTCATGCAGCGACGCCGCGTCGTCGACCTCGAGCAGCCTCGAGAGCATCTCGAGGTTGTTCTCCCAGCCGAGCGCCGCGGTGGACGCCACGGCAACCATCGAACCGCCGCGATTCATCCGTTGCAGCATGCCGTCGAGCATCAGCCTGGCACCGAGGTAGTTGACCGACAACACGTCGGCGGCCGCAGCGGTGCCCGGGATGCCCGCGACATGGGCGAAGACGTCCCACCCGTCACCGATCGAGGTCAGGGTCTGCTCGATCTCGTCGCCGTTGCGCAAGTCGCAGATCAGCCACTCGGCGGCCGGTCCGGTTTGCGGCCGTACATCGACGGCGAGCACGTGATCGCCGCGATCGTGGAACCACCGGGCCGCCGCGGCACCGATCCCGGAACCCGCACCGACGACCACCACACGGCGCACGTCCGAACCCATAGCTGCCCTCCTGGCACTTCATTTGTCGCGGTGGCCAAAACGATCCTAGTCGCAGTTACTGTAACTATTACGGTGATCGCACGGCACACTCTGTACACGAGTTACTGTAAGAGTTACAGTAACTTTATGGAGACGCCGGTCCCGGATGTCGCGGTGGACGAGCCCATCGACCTACGCGATCCCTATCCGATGTTCGCGCGCCGACGCGCCGAGGGTGGTGTGTTCCGCGGTTCGGTGATGGACTGGTCCAAGACCCCGGCATCGATGGTCCCGGAAAATCTCTACGCCGCTGTGTCTTTCGACGCCGTCAATCGGGTGTTCCGGGACGGCAAGGTGTTCAACTCTCGCATCTACGACTCGACCATCGGTCTGTTCATCGGCCCGACCATCCTCGCCATGGAGGGCAAACCGCACTGGGAGCACCGCAACCTGGTCTCGGCGGCGTTCAAGTCACGCTCGCTGGCGCGCTGGGAACCCGAGATCGTCCGCCCCGTGGTCAACGAGCTGATCGACGAGTTCGTCGACGCGGGTGAAGCGGACCTGGTGCGGGACTTCACGTTCGAGTTCCCGACGCGGGTCATCTCGCGCCTGCTCGGCCTCCCCGAGGAGGACCTGTCCTGGTTCCGCAAGCGTGCGGTCGAGCTGATCAGTTACACCGTGAAGTACCAGCGCGCCTTCGAGGCGTCCGCAGCACTGAAGGAGTACTTCCTGGCCCAAATCGAGCAGCGCCGCTCCGCCCCGACCGAAGACATCATCGGCGACCTGGTATCTGCCGAGATCGACGGGGAGAAGCTCAGCGACGAGGCCATCTACTCGTTCCTCCGCCTACTGCTGCCCGCCGGGTTGGAAACCACCTACCGGTCGTCGGGAAACCTGTTGTACCTGTTGCTGACTCACCGTGACCAGTTCGATGCCGTCGAGGCCGACCACGAGCTGATCGGTGCCGCGATCGAGGAAGGTCTGCGTTACGAGACACCCCTGACCACGGTGCAACGCTCCGCCACCGAGGACACCGAACTCGAGGGCGTCCCGATACCGGCCGGCTCGGTCATCGACGTCTGCATCGGTTCGGCCAACCGCGACGAGAAGCGTTGGGAGCGTTCCGAAGAGTTCGACATCTTCCGTAAGCGCACACCGCACATCTCGTTCGCCGCCGGCGAGCACACGTGCATGGGCCTGCATCTGGCGCGGATGGAGACCCGGGTCGCGCTGGAAACGCTGTTGACCCGGCTGTCGGACATCGAGTTGGTCACCGACGACGACCCACACATCCACGGCCAGCCGTTCCGGTCCCCGACCGCGCTGCCGGTCACCTTCACCCCCGCGGAGTAGCGTCTCTCAGCTCTTGCGACGCTCCCGGCGCGCGATCGTCTTGGTCTCCAGGTACTGCTGGAATCCTTCGAGGCCGCACTGGCGGCCGACCCCGCTGCTCTTGTAGCCGCCGAACGGTGCGTCGGCACCGTAGAACATGCCGCCGTTGACACCGAACGCGCCGGTACGCACCCGGCGCGCGATCACCATCCCCCGTTCCTCCGACCGCGACATCACCGCGCCGGCCAAACCGAACGGGCTGTCGTTGGCGATGCGAACCGCGTCGTCGTCATCGTCGAACGGCAGCACCACCAGAACCGGCCCGAAGATCTCCTGCTGCGCGATGTCGGCGCTGTTGTCCACGCCGGTCACCACGGTGGGTGCCACGAAGTAGCCGCCTGCCAGGTGGTCGGACAATCCGGTGGCCGGTCCGCCACCGACGGTGATCTCCGCGCCGGCACGCCGCGCACCGTCGATCGCGGTCAGCACACGCTCCTGCTGCGCGGCGCTGACCACCGGACCCACCAGCGTCCCGGGGTCGGCCGGATCACCCACGGGCACATGCTGATACGCCATGGTGATGTCGGCGACGGCCTGCTCGTAGAGCGAGCGGTGGACCAGCATCCGGCTGGTCGCCGCGCAGGCCTGCCCGGCGTGCACACACACGCCGATCGCGGTGGGCACGATCGCGGCGGGGTTCGCGTCGTCGAGCACGATGGCCGCCGATTTTCCGCCCAACTCCAGGAACATGCGCTTCATCGTGTCCGCACCCTGGCGCATCAACAGCTTGCCGACCGCGGTCGAGCCGGTGAACGACACCAGGTCCACCCGCGGATCGGTGCCGAGCCGTCCGGCCACCTCGTTGGACGGGGTGGTGACGACGTTGACGACGCCGGGCGGGATGTCGGTGTGTTCGGCGATGAGTCGGCCGATCCGGGTGGCGTTCCACGGCGTGTGCGGGTCGGGCTTGAGGACGACGGTGTTCCCGGCCGCCAGGGCGGGACCGAGCTTGTTGAGGATGACCTCGATCGGGAAGTTCGACGGAGTCACCGCGGCGACCACCCCGGCGGGCTCCTTGACCACGGTACGGATGTTGCGTTCACCGAAGAGGCCTCCGCCGTCGAGCGTACGCTCCCACTCGAACGTGTCGATCAGCTGCGCGGGGTAGCGCAGCGCGTCGGCCAACGGCCAATCCAGTTGTGCTGAGGCCGTCATCATCACCGGGCACCCGGTCTCGGCGATCAGTTCCTCGCGCAACAGTTCCTGCTCGGACTCGAGCGCGGCTTGCAGCTGTTCGAGACACCGACGGCGCAGCGCCCGGTTGGTCGACCAGTCCGTGGTGTCGAAGGCATTGCGGGCCGCGGCGATCGCGCGGTCCATGTCGGTGACGTCGGCCGCGGCCGTGGTACCGAGTACCGCGCCGGTGGCCGGACTGATGTTGTCGAACTCCGCACCCGACTCGGCGGCGACGAGGTTGCCGTCGATCAGCATCCGCCGTTCGGCACGCTCGGCGGCACGTCGGCCGATCTCGATGCTGGTCTGCGATTCGGTCACGGCCTCGCCCATGTGGCACCTTCGGTCGAACGACAGCGCGGCACCCATCCGGCACGCGCAACGGTAAACATTACAGTATCGAAATTGGGCTAGACTTCCCCGACAACCGCCGACAACGCCGTCAGAAGGGGCACGAGTTTGATCAAGGTGATGCAGGGCGTCAGGGTCCTCGAAGTCGCACAGTTCACGTTCGTGCCCGCGGCGGGCGCCATCCTGGCGGATTGGGGCGCCGACGTCATCAAGGTCGAGCATCCCGTACGCGGTGACACCCAACGCGGCTTCATCAACATGGGCGGATTCCAACTCGACCCGAACCGGCACCCGTTGATCGAGCACCCGAACCGCGGAAAGCGCAGCGTCGGGATCGACGTGTCGACCCCGGGCGGCCAGGAGGTGCTTTACGAGATCGCCAAGACCGCCGACGTGTTCCTCACCAATTACATGCCGGCACAACGGCAGAAGAACAAGTTCGACATCGAGCACATCCGCGCGGTGAACCCGAACATCATCTATGCGCGCGGCAGCGCCTACGGCGACAAGGGCGCCGAACGCGACACCGGCGGCTTCGACGGCACCGCGTTCTGGACACGTAGCGGCGTTGGGCACGCGCTGACTCCGGAAGAGATCGGTGGCGCTCTGTCCCAGGGCATCCCCGCGTTCGGCGACTCGATCGGCGGCATGAACATCGCCGGGGGGATCTCGGCGGCACTGTTCCACCGTGAGCGCACCGGCGAGGCCGTCGAGATCGACGTGTCGCTGCTGTCGACGGCGTGGTGGGCGGCCGGCGCCAGCGTCACCCAGGGCATGGAGACCGGCGAGACCATGCGGTCGCTGATGCCCGATTCGGTCAGCGCGGTCAACCCGTTCATGGCCAACTACCTGACCTCCGTCGGCGGCACCATCAACCTGTGCATCGTCAGCCCTACCGGCTACATCAAGGATGCGTTCGAGCACCTCGGTCTGCCCGAGCTCGCCGACGACCCTCGGTTCAACGACGTGATGCCACTGATCGAGAACTCCGAGGAAGCGGCGCGGTTGATCGCCGAATCCATCCGCAGCAAGCCGTTCGAGTACTGGCGGCAGCACCTCAAGACCATGAAGGGACAGTGGGCGCCGTTCCAGAGCCTCGTCGATCTGGCCACCGACGAGCAGGCGCTCGCGAACGACATGGTGGTCGAAGTCGAGGCCACCGACGGCGGCAAGCCGTTCAAGGTGGTGCGCGGGCCGGTGCAGTTCAACCACGAACCGCTGGAGACGACGCGCGCGCCGCAGGCCTCCGAGCACACCGAGATCGTGCTGATGGAACTCGGCCTGGACTGGGACCGCATCGAGGAACTCAAGGACAGCGGCGCGATCGCCTGACCGCGCCTCCCGCCGAACTTGCATTCCACGCGCGTCAAAGGGCGATTTGACGCGCGTGGAATGCAAGTTCGGCGGGGATTAGACCGGGGTGACGCGCACCGGCACTCCGGTCAGCCAGGCCATCCCGCTCAGCGGCTCGACGTCGGCCGGGTCGCTGGACGTCAACTGGTTGACGTTCACCCCGCCGGCCGCGTTGGCCACCTGCCAGCCTCCGGTGCCCTTGTGCCCCCAGCCGTGTGGCAGTGCGAGCACGCCGGCCATGATGTCCTTGGTCAGTGTCACCGGCAGTCGGATCTGCCCGTAGGGCGAGCTGACCGTGACCTCGGCGCCGTCGTCGACACCGAGTTCGGCGGCATCGTCGGCGTTCATCAGCCCGTGCTGCCGACGGTCACTGCGCATCAGCAGCGGCGAGTTGTGCATCCACGAGTTCTCCGAACGGGGTTCCCGCATCCCGATCATCCGCAGCGGGAACTCCGGCCGGTACTGCTGCGCCGACAGTGTCGCAATCTGCTCGGCGATGTCGTTGTGCTCCAAGCGGATCCGTCGGCCCCGGTAGCTGACCACCCGCCGCAGCCGGCCGGCCTCCAGGTGCGGGTCGAGGACCGTGCCGTGGGGATGGTCGCGGGTCAGTCGATCGAAGGTCAGACCGTCGCGTCGCAGGCCGAACCGGTCTCCGCCGGTGGCGATCCGGATGATGCCGTCGGCGAGTCGCCGTGACCGGAAGCGCCCTCCCATGGCCCGGTTCAGTGCGGCCAGCACGGTGAAAAGCCGCGACCGACCGGCCAGCCGGGTGATCAGTTCGCCGACGATCTGCGCCTCGGTACGGGCCTGCCCGACGGGTGCGATGACCGCTTCGGTGGCCTGCCGGAACGGGGTGGCCTGGAACAACTGGAAGGTCAGCGGGAAGTCGTCGCGCTCGTACATCGTGGTCACCGGCAACACGTAGTCGCAGTGGGCGGTGGTTTCAGTCAGGTAGAAGTCCAGTCCCACCGACAGATCCAGTTTGTCCAGGGCGGTTTCCAGTTCGTCACCGTTGGGCACCGACAGCACCGGGTTGCCCGCACTGACGAACAGCGCGCGGATCTGCCGCTGCCCCGGGGTGAGGATCTCCTTGGCCATCAGCGCGGCCGGCTCGGAACCGATCAGCGCCGGCACTCCCCCGATACGCGAGCGACGGCGCCGGTAGGTCCTGCGCAGTGCCGCGCCCATCACCGTGTTGGTCCACTGCTCGCCGGGCATTCCGAGGCCGGCGAACATCGAACCGCCGGGCCTGTCGAGATTGCCGGCCACCAGGTTCACGACGTCGATCAGGTAGGACGTGAGCGTGCCGTAACGGCCGACGCAGGTGCCGAGCCGACCGTAGATCGCGGCGCGCGGCGTCGACGCCAGGTCGCGGGCCAGCGTCCGCACCACGTCGGCGTCGACACCCGTGCGCGCCGCGGTGGCCTCCGGCGTGAACGGCCGGCATTGCGCGCGCAGCCAGTCGAGCCCGTCCGCAAGATCCCGGATCCGGTGGGTGGCCGCCAGGTTCTCGGCGAACATCACGTTCAGCAGTGACAGCAGGAGCAACGCATCGGTGTCGGGGACGATGCCGCACCATTCGAACTGGGCCGCCGTCTCGGTGCGCCGCGGGTCGATGACCACGACCCGTCCCCCGCGCTTGGCGATGTCGTGCATGCGGTCCTTGATCCGCGGCGCGGTCAGGAAGCTGCCGTGCGACACCACGGGGTTGGCCCCCATGACGACGAGCAGGTCGGTGCGGTTGAGATCCGGGATCGGCACCGAAATCGGTGTGCCGTAGAGCAATTGGCTGGCCATCAGACGGCTGTTGGTGTCCTGCGAGGACGCGGTGAAGAAGTGGGTGCCGCGGCCCAGGCCCTTGATGAACCCCAGTGCCGACATCACGTGGGCGTAGCTGAACGCTCCGGGGTTGCCCATGTACCAGCCGACGGCCTGCGGCCCGTGCTCCGCCACGATCGCCGACAGTCGTGTGCTGATGTCGGACATCGCGTCGTCCCAGCTGACGGGTTCGAACCCATCGGCGGTCCGGCGCAGCGGTGTGGTGACCCGGTCGGGATCGTTGACGACCTCGGTGAACGCGATCCCCTTCTGACAAGCGAACCCGGCCGACAGCGGGTGTTCCTTGTCCGGGCGCAGCGCGGTGAGCTTGCCGTCCTCGACGGTGGCGATCATGCCGCACAGCGGCTCGCAGATCCGGCAGAACGTCGTTTTCTGGACGGTGGTGGTCTCGTGGATGACGTCGGACATCAGGTTGCCTCCTGCCCCCGGTTACTTCGTTAGTCTGCGCACGATGCGCTGGATTGTCGACGGAATGAACGTGATCGGCACCCGCCCCGACGGGTGGTGGCGCGACCGACAGGCCGCGATGGCCACTCTGGTCGAGAAACTGGAGGCCTGGGCGTCGCGTGAGGCCGCAGACGTGACGGTGGTGTTCGAGAAGCCGCCGTCGCCGCCGCTGGAATCGACCGTGATCGCGGTGGCGCACGCCCCTGCGGCCGCGCCGAACTCCGCGGACGACGAGATCGTCCGGCTCGTCAGCGCCGCCGGGGATCCGGGCGCGATCACCGTCGCCACCTCGGACCGGGCGCTGGCCGACCGGGTACGCGCGGCCGGCGCGCGCGTGTTCTCAGCCGAAGCCATGCGCGATCTGGTGGACCCACGCTGACAGGTTTACCGTAAGATTTACCGTTGAGAAGGCGGATCGAGAGGATCTCTTTATGCACGACGTCGCGATCATCGGCGTGGGACTGCACCCGTTCGGCAGGTTCGAAGGCAAGACCGCGATGCAGATGGGCGTGGACGCCATCACCGCAGCCGTCGCCGACGCGGGCGTGGCATGGAACGACATCCAGTTCGGTGTCGGCGGCAGTTGGACGGTGGCCAACCCCGACGCGATCGTCGGCATGGTGGGACTCTCGGGCATCCCGTTCACCAACGTGTTCAACGCCTGCGCGACCGCGGCCAGCGCGACGAAGGCCTGCGCCGACGGAATCCGCTTGGGCGACTACGACATCGGTATCGCCGTCGGACTCGACAAGCATCCGCGCGGCGCGTTCACTGAAGACCCGGCACTGGTCGGCATGCCCAGCTGGTACGCCGAGAACGGTCAGTATCTGACCACCCAGTTCTTCGGCATGAAGGCTAACCGCTACCTCCACGAGCACGGCATCAGCCACCAGACGCTAGCCAAGGTCGTCAACAAGAACCTGCGCAACGGTGCGCTGAACCCGAACGCGTTCCGCCGCAAGCCGATGGACGAGGACGCGATCCTGAACTCGCCGATGCTGAACTATCCGCTGACGCAGTACATGTTCTGCTCACCGGACGAAGGCGCGGCCGCGGTGGTGATGTGCCGGGCCGACATCGCGCACCGCTACACCGACAAGCCGGTCTATGTCCGGGCGGTGGAGGTGCGCACCCGTAAGTACGGTGCCTACGAGGTCAACACCACGTTCGCGCCGGTCGACGAGGACGTCGCCCCGACGGTCTACGCGGCCCGCGCGGCGTTCGAGAAGGCCGGCGTGACGCCCCAGGACGTCGACGTGATCCAGCTGCAGGACACCGACGCCGGCGCCGAAGTCATCCACATGGCCGAATGCGGGTTCTGCGCGGACGGCGACCAGGAGAAGCTGCTCGCCGACGGCGCCACCGAGATCGGTGGCGCCATGCCGGTCAACACCGATGGCGGGCTGCTGGCCAACGGCGAGCCGATCGGCGCGTCCGGGTTGCGCCAGATCCACGAGATCGTCCGGCAGCTGCGCGGCGAAGCCGGCGATCGACAGATCCCGGGTGAGCCCAAGGTCGGTTTCGCTCAGCTCTACGGCGCGCCGGGCACCGCAGGCGCGACGATCCTGACCACGTAGTTCCCCGCCGAAATTGCGTTCCACGCGCGTCAAACCGCCGTTTGACGCGCGTGGAACGCAATTTCGGCGCTCGCCCGGTGCCGGGCGGTGGGTGGCGCCGGCGCGGTGGTCAGCGCAGCACGCGGACCGGGACGTTGCGCCACCCGGCGACGTTCTGCATGTTCACCCGCGTACAGCGGGCGCGGTCCACCTCGTAGCGGGGCATGAAGTCCAGCATCCGGTCCAGTGCGACAGCACTTTCCATCCTGGCCAGCGCCGCACCCAGGCAGCTGTGGATCCCGTACCCCAACCCCAGGTTCTGCGCCTCGGTGCGGTTGCGCTCGATGTCGAAGCGATCGGGATCGGTCCAGGCTTCCGGGTCCCGGTTCGCCGAGCCGCCGACCAGGAACACCGGCTTGCCCGCGGGGATGGTGATGCCGTGCAGTTCGATCTCGCGCAGCGTGCAGCGCACGTTGTACTGCGCAGGTGCCTCGTAACGCAACAGTTCCTCGACGGCCAGCGGGATCTTGCTGCGGTCGTCGAGCAGCTTCTGCCACTGGTCGGGGTTCTCGTAGAACACCACCGCCGCACTGCCCAACAGTTTGGTGACGGTCTCGGCTCCCGCACCCCCGAGAAGCATGGCGAACTCGGTGATCTCGACGTTGTTCAACGGCTCCATCTCGCCGTTGTCCCGCTCGATCTCGGCGCAGATCAGCTTGCTCAGCAGATCGTCGCCGAGGTTGTCGCGACGCTGTTTGATCAGCTGGTAGTAGTACACGGCCATGTCGACGCCGGCCTTCTGCCCGGCCTCGGTCATGTCCACCTGGCCGTGTTCGCGGTGCAGCAGTTCGTCGATCCAGAGCCGGACCTGCTGGTGGTCCTCGTCGGGAACCCCCTGCATCGTGGTCATGATGTCGACCGGGAACAGCGCCGAGAAGTCCTGCACGAAGTCGAAACCGTCGGGGTTCAGCGCGGCGAGGTGCTTGTCGATCAGACGCGTCACCAGGTCGCGGTGGGCTTCGATGGCGCGCGGGGTGAACACCTTGTTCAGCAGGCTGCGCATCCGACGGTGCGCAGGCGGATCCATCGCGATGATCGAACCGTGCTTGGTCGGCTCCCCCTTGCGGACCTCGGCGAGGTCCACCCCGTAGGCCGACGAGAACGTCTCGTGGTCCTTGAACGCCGCGGCGACGTCCTCGTGACGGGTCAGCGCGTAGAAGTCGAACTCGTCGCTGTAGTAGACCGGCGCCTCCTCGCGCATGCGCCGGTAGGTCTCGTACGGCGAGGTGAAGAACTCGTCCGAGAACGGGTCGAACGAAACCGTTGCAGAGCTCACGACGCCTTCTTCGCCGCCGGGGGTGAGTAATTCGGCTTGCCCAGACCCAGCACGTACTGCGCGATCATGTTGCGGAACACCTCCAGCGTGCCGCCGTAGATGCCGACCAGCGGGGCGAACCGGTAGATGTACTCCGAGGCGCCGTCGTCGGCGGCGCCTTCGGTTCCGACCGGCAACGCCGACGCGGCGCCCATGATGTCCATCAGGTCCGGGGAGATATCGCGCATCGTCTGGGCCAGTGCGACCCGGCCGAAGATGCTCGGCGCCGACAGCGACGCCTCCAACCGAGCCACGCTGCGCCCCAGTCGGTAGGCGACGGATTCGTCGTCGATCAGCCTGCGGCCGTTGGGATCCGGCACCGTCGACTTCTCGGCGGCCTTGTCGACCGCGTTGGCCATGAAGTTCGCCTGGTGCGTCATGATCGCCACGTCCTGCAGGCCGTCGTCGGCAGCTTCGACCGCGCCGTGCTCGGCGTCGAGGGGTTCGCGCACCACCTTCCAGCCTTCGTTGACGCCGCCGAGGCGGTAGCGGTCGGAGACGCGCACGTCGCTGTAGTAGACGATGTTGGTGCGGTCGCCGTCGACGGTGCGAATGCCCTGGATCTCGATGCCCGGCGTGTCGAGCGGCACCAGGAACATCGTCAGACTCGAGTGTTTCGGCGCGCTCGGGTCGGTGTTGGTGATCAGGAAGACGTACTGGCAGTTGTGGGCGCCGGTGGTGAACATCTTCGAGCCGTTGATGATCCAGTCATCCCCGTCCCGCACGGCTCGCGTCTTACAGGTCGCCACGTCCGAGCCGCCCTCGGGTTCGGTGTAACCCAGGCACATCCGGACGTGACCGCTGTAAACCTTGGGCAGTACTTCTTCTTTCAGTTCGGGTGAGCCGAACTTCTGCACCGACTTCGAGATCATCGCCGTGGTACCGGATGTCACCCACGGGACATGCGCCCGACGCTTCTCCAGCTCCCAGATCCGGCGTTCCACCCGGCTGAACGGGTTCGCCGTGTCGGGGTTCCAGTCCCGCTCCAGATAGCCGGCGGCGCCGAGCGCCAGATGCACGCCTTCGTCGAAGTTGTCCCCGGTCTCGCGGTCGCGGCGGATCACTTCGTCGGTGACGATCTCGCTCAGGAAGCTGCGGACGTCGCTCTGGAACTTCTGTTCCTCGTCGGACAGTTCCACCCAGGAGAAATCCACGATCTCAGCTCCGTCCTTCTCGGTCGGCCACGATGTGTGCGATGTGCTTGGCGGTGGCGCCCGGGTCGCCGCCGGCGACCGCCCAGCCGCGGGCACGCACCAGGTACGCCGTGGCCGCCGCTTCGGCCGACACCCCGAGCCCGCCCTGCACGTGGACGGCCATGGTCGCCGCCTTGGCGGCCTCCTCGGCCATGAACACGAACACCGACGGCGCCAGTTCGCGGCGTTCGTCGGGTTCGTTGTCCAGGAACCAGGCCGCACGCCGGGCCAGGTTGCGTCCGCCGGCCACGGTGATCGCGATGTTGGCCAACGGGTGGGAAATGGCCTGCAGCGTGGAGATCGGCACGCCGAGTGTGTAACGCGTCTTGGAGAACTCGGCCGCGATCGTCATGGTCTCCTCGACCAGGCCGACGAGCGCCGCGCCGGTCAGCAGACGCCACTCGTCGAGGGCGCGCTGGTAGTCGGCCAGCGCCTCGGCGCCACTGGCCAGCACGGTGCGCTGGTCCGCTGCGGCGGGATCGACCCAGGCCATGGGCAACTTGCCGATGTTGTCCACTCGAGCCGGTCGGGAACCGAAGCTCAGCAGCACCACGTCATCGCCGTCACGCAGCACGATGTGGTCGGCGATCGATCCGGACGGGACCAGCCGGACACCACTGGACTGGTCCTGAACCGGGTCCAGCGCAACGATTTTCGTGCCGTCGACCACCTCGGACTCCACCGTGCCCAGCCGACCGAGGAGCCGGGCGGCGCACACATGGTCGATCCACGGCACCGGCGCCAACGACCGTCCGAGTTCCTCGGCGACCAACGTCAGGTCGACCAGGGTGGCGCCGTCGCCGCCCGCCGACTCCGGCAGCGCCATCGTCGTCGCGCCCATGGCGCACAGCCGCTCCCACAGGTTCTTGTCGAATCCGGACTCCTCGGCAGCACGCACCGTCTCGATCGAACAGTGGCTGGCGAAGAAGTCCTTGTAGGCCGCCTGCAGCGCCTGATGGTCCTCGGACAGGCTGTAGTCCAACCTGCGCAGTTCGTAGCGGTCCATGGTCAGCGCTCCTGTTCCTGGGGGCCGAAGAAGAAGTCGTTGGCGTTGTTGAAGAGGTAGTTGTCGAGCACGTCGGCCGGCAGGTCCAGCGCCAGTGCTTCGGGTACCACGCGGGTCTGCCGCAGCACCGGCCAGTCCGAGGCGAAGATCACCTTGTTCTTCCCGCGCGTGCGCATGAAGTGCAACAGGCTGTCGGGCAAGCGTTTCGGGGACCATGCCGAGGTCATGATCCGCAGGTTGGCGTACTTGATCAGCAGGCGGATCGCGACGTCCCACCACGGGTCGGCGCCGTGGATCATGCACAGCTTCAGCTCCGGGAACCGCACGCAGACCCGGTCGAGATGGATCGGGTTCTGCACCTCACCGGGAATGGGCGGGCCGGGCAGACCCGTGTTGATGCACAGTGGCAGCTCGAGTTCCGCGCATTTGGTGTAGAGCGGGTAGTACACCGCGTCGCTGGGCGGGTACATCCCGTCACCCCAGAAGCTCGGTCCCACCGCCGCGTACGCGACGGGCAGGTCGGCCACGACCGCGCTGAGTTCGCGCAGGGACGGTATCGGACGCAGCAGGTTCACGCCGCCGATGGCGAGCGCGAACTTGTCCGGACGTTCCTCGACGAACTTGCGCGCAGTCACCGACGGCTTGACGAGATTGTCCATCAGGATGGCTTTCTCGACCCCGTGCTCGGCCATCTCGTCGAGCAGCTCGGGCAACTCGACCTGGTCGTAGAGCGACTTGGGTCCCTTGAAGTAGTCGTCGCGGACCTTGAGCATGAACTCGGGTTGTTTGGCCGTCTCACCGAAGTGCACGTTGACCAAACAGTCGATCACCTTCTGGGTCACGACTGGCCCGCCAGGGTATCCGATTGCGCCACCTGGGATTTGGCCCACCGGTAGTCGGCCTTTCCGTTGCCGAGCCTGCGTATGCGGTCCACGAACAGGAACTCCTTCGGTGTCTTGTATCGGGCCAGGTGCTCATGACACAGCGCACGCAGCGGCTCATCGGTCAGGGCCGCACCGTCGCGGGCGGCCACCAGGGCAACCACTTCCTCACCCCAGCGCTCGCTGGGGCGGCCCACCACCAGTGCGTCCTCCACGTCGGGGTGCATGCGGACCACTTCCTCGACCTCTTCGACGAACACCTTCTCCCCGCCGGTGTTGATCACCAGCGAGTCCCGCCCGAACAACCGCAGCGTGCCGTCGGCCTCGAGCGAACCGCGATCCCCCGAGATTACGACGCACCGGCCCTCGATCTCCGGGAAGGTGCGCTGTGTGGCCTCGGCATCGTCGAAGTAGCCCAACGGAATCCGCCCCTCCCGCGCCACCCAGCCGACCTCCGGCTCGCCGGGTGCGACGAAGCGGGTGCGGTCCTCGGACAACAGCACGACGCCGTCGCGGCGCTCGAAGGTGTCCTTGCGGTCGCCGCGCTGACTGCGCCCGAACGCCATGTTGCCGGTCTCTGACGAGCCGTACCCGTTGATCAGGGTGATCTGCGGCAGGAGCTCGAGCAGCGCCTGCTGGTGCCGCGGATTCGTCGCGGCCCCGCCGGTGCCGATGGCGAACATCGACGACAGGTCGTAGGGGTGACGACGAAGCTCGTCGATCAGCGGGCCGGCGTAGGCGTCGCCGACCATCGTCATCAGACCGACTTTCTCCCGCTCGGCGGTGCGCAGCACGGCGGCCGGATCCAGGGTCGGCTTGTCGTAGAGGATCACCGTCTGTCCGTTGAGCAGGGCCGCGAACGCGGTCCACATGCCCGCGGCGTGCATCAGCGGCGACACCGCGAACCACGGCGGGCCGGCATGGGCGACCTTGTCGTGGATCTCGGACACCGATTCGTGGTCGGCGCCGTTCATCGAGATGACGTAGGTGTCGGCCTGGCGCCACATCACGCCCTTGGGCCGCCCGGTGGTCCCGCCGGTGCAGATCATCATCACGTCGTCCGGCGACGGTGTGATGTCCTGGTCGACGTCGCCTTGGGCCAGCGCGTCATCCAGTGGCACGGCCCCGGCGAGGTCGGGACCGTCGCTGCCGTCGTCGATCGAGATCACCACCTCGACACCGTCACCGGGCAGGACGTCGGCGAACTTCGCCCCCAGCGAGCGGTGACAGATGACAGCGCGTGGCTTCAGGTAGGCCAGCAGTTCCGCCACTTCGCGGGGCGTGTAGTTGAAGTTCACGTTGACCGGCACGGCCCGGGCCTTGAGCGATCCGATCACCATGTCCGGATACAGGTCATTGTGCATGATCAGCGCCACGCGGTCCTGGCCGCACTCCCAACGCTGCAGTTCACCGCGTTCGCGTTGCAGCCCGATCCCGTTGGCCGCCAGGAAGTTCGCCAGACGTCGGGTGCGGTCGGCGGTCTCTGCGTAGGTGCTGCGGCGGTCCCCGCAGATCGTCATCACGCGGTCGGGCACCGCTTCGGCGATGGCGTCGACGACACCACCGATGGTCCACTGCGCCATGGCTACGCGGAAACCGTCACATCTACACCGAGCAACTCGAGGGCGTTGTCGCGCATCACCCTCCGGGTGTCCTCGTGGCTGAACTCCGGGAACTGCGGAATGTCGGCGGTGAACGATGTCGGATCCGCCAAGCCCTCACCATGAGGCCAGTCCGATCCGAACAGGATCTTGTCCACCCCGATGGTCTCGGCGAGCAGTTTCACGTCGTCCTCGTAGTACGGCGCGATCCACACGTTGTTGCGCAGCTGCTCGACCGGATCCTCTTTGTAGTGGTATGGAGCGTTGTTGGCGGACTTCTTGAGCCGCTTGATCAGCCGGTAGACGAAGTAGGACCCGTTCTCGATGCTGGCCACCTTCAGCTTCGGGTGCCGGGTGAAGACCTGGTGGACGATCATCGAGGCGATGGTGTCGTGGATGGCGCGGTCGTCCATGATCACCATGTCGAGCGGATCGCGCTTGCCGAAGCCCTTGAACACACCGCTGCCACCCCACAACGCCGGGATCGCCATGTATCCGGAGTCGGACAGGTGGAACACCACCGGGACACCGGCCTCGGCCAGCCGCGCCCACACCGGGTCGTGCACCGGGTCACCCAGTGAGCGCGGCCGCACCAACCCCGGCACCGGCGCAGGGCGCACACAGACAATCTTGGCGCCCCGGCTCAGCACGAATTCGACTTCCTCGACGGCTTTTTCGGGATCGGCCAGTGAGATGATCGGCGCCGCGAGGATCCGGCCGTCGGGACGGTTGAATCCCCAGTCCTCGTCCAACCACAGGTTGAACGCATGCATCGCGACCATGGTGGCTTCGACGTCGTGCTTGAGACCCTCCTCCACGCCGCACGCGAACGTCGGCAGCATGAACACCGTCTCGAGGTTCTGCTTGTCGAGGATCTCCACCCGGGCTTCCCGGTTCTGGTATTCGGGGTGATCGGCCAGCCGGTCGACCTTCATCAGCGACGCGGGGTCGACCCCTTCGGGGATCTCACCGCGGAACAGCAGGTCCAGACAGCCCGGCTCGATGATCGGGTCGAACGACGGGTTCGGGATGAAATGGTTGACCACCCCACCGAACACCGCCAGGGTGCGCTTACCGTCCTGCACCATCTGCACTCCGCGGCTGCGGAACTCTTTGGGCTGGTACCGGGTGAACGCGTCGAGCGGTTCGTAGTAGTGGTTGTCGACGTCGATGGCGCGATAGTCCAGGGGTTGCGGAGCGTTCATGACGCGTCCTCCTTCTCCAGTTCCATGGGCGGGAAGTGGGGCTGTCTCTTCTCGAAGAAGGCGGTGATGCCTTCGATGAAGTCGGGCCGCTGCATCGACTCGTGCATCAGTGTCTCTGCTCGGGCGCTGGTGTCGTGGACGTTTCGCAGAGCGTCCTGATACATCTGGCGCTTGATGACGGCGAGCGCGCTCGGGGCGCAGTGGGTGGCCATGTCCTCGGCGTAGGCCAGCGCCCGCGACATCAGTTCCTCGCCGGGCACCACCTCTTTGACCATGCCGAGAGTCTTGGCCTCCTCGGCGTAGAAGGTGCGGCCGGACAGCAACAGATCCAGCGCGGCACCCCATCCCACCACCCGCGGCAGGATCCATGAGATCCCGTACTCGGCGATCAGTCCCCGCCGCGAGAACGCCGTGGTGAACTTCGCGCCGGCGGCGGCGAAGCGGACGTCGCACATCAGGGCGTGGGTCAGCCCGATCCCGGCGCACGCGCCGTTGATCGCGGCGATGACCGGCTTGCGGAGTTCGGTGAGGAAGTACGGGTGGCGTTCGCCGACCAGCTGGGTCACGTCGGCTTCACCCGCGGACTGACCGGCACTGCTGATGCCGTCGAGGTCGCCCATGTCGGCGCCGGCGCAGAACGCGCGCCCGTTCCCGGTGAGCACGATGACGCGTACGGCCGGGTCGGCTTCGGCACGGTCGATGCAGCGGTAGAACGCGCCGGCCAGCCCCCCGCCCCAGGCGTTCATCCGCTCGGGCCGGTTGAGGGTCAGCACCGCGACGCCACTGTCACGGACCTCGTAGAGCACGGGTTGTCCGCCCGAGGCGGTGCCGGTGGGTGCGGCGGGTTCGGCAGAGGTCACGCCGATAGCCTCCTCAGCTCGCTAGATGCTCATACTGTACACCTATCGGTAGTGGCTTCCGCAATGCCACCGAGGCGGCTATCCGTCGATCAGTCCGAGGTTCTTGTAGGCGGTGCGGATCTGGTCTTTGCCGGCCTCGGGCAGGTGCGCCTGCGGCGGCCGGGAATGCGGGTAGTCGCCGATCGGTAACCCGAGAACCGACGCGGCGTACTTGAACGCGCCGCCCCAGTGGGTGAAGTAGTCGGGACGACCGGGGTACGAGGTGAACCACGACCCCATGTCCATGTCGAACCGGTCGAGTCCGGAGTCCCGGGCGAAGTCCATCGCCGCCATCAGGTCGCCGGTCGCGATCAACTGCCAGTAGTCGGAATAGATCGGCTTGTCCGGAGTTTCGAACAAGTAGCCCGCCGTGCCGAGCTGCGCGGGACACACGATGCCCTCACGTAACCAACCCGCTCGGTAGACGGTCTTGTCGCACTCCCAGATCACCAGGTCCGGCGCCAAGTCGTGGAGCAGGCGGCTGGCGGCCGGGCGGAACGCACCCTCCTTGGTGGCGCAGACAGCGTCGATCTCGTCGTAGATCCGGGCACCCTCGGCAGGTGTGAGCACATATCCCGACGACGGCGAGTTGAACATCCCCAGCGCGATGTCGGTGCGGTCGGCGATGTACCGGAAGAACCGCAAAACCCCGTCACCTCCGTGCGTCTCCATCATCGGGGTCTGGATGTAGACGATGTCGGCGCCGGATTCCTGGGCGTGCAGGGTCAGTTCCAGGCAGTCCTTCGGTGCGGTCGCCGCTGTGCACGCCTGTACCACCACATCGGGGTTGAACCGCCCTGGTTCTACTGGAGGCTCGATCTATTGGATTGCGACCAGTGGTTGGTCGCTCCGTGGGGCATCGTAGAA
>NZ_JBGGKT010000021.1:0-65527 GCF_041287115.1 Mycobacterium sp. pV006
GCCGCCGGGGCCGCCGGGGCGGGCGGACCGGGCACGGGCCGGGGCGGCTCGACCGGCGCGGGAGCAGCCGCCGGCTGCTGTGCAGCCGGGGCCGACGGCTTGGGTGCGGGCTTCTTCTCGGGTGCCGACGGCTTGGGCGCGCCGTTGCCGGCTCCGGCGGGCGCCTTCTCGGCTGCGGGCTTACCGCCACCGAACGACTCACGCAGGCGACGGGCTACGGGCGCCTCGACGGTCGACGATGCTGATTTGACGAATTCGCCCTGTTCACTGAGTCGGGCGAGCACTTCTTTACTTGTGACACCGAGTTCCTTGGCCAACTCGTGCACACGGGCCTTACCTGCCACTACTTCTCCTGTCTGAGAGGCGACAGCGGTGGTAGGCGCCGCGCCTCGGTTTAGCTATGACGCATGGTCATCGGGACTTCACGGTGTGCTCATGTTCTTCGCTACCTGTTCTTCTGCGGCCGGGCGATCAAGGCACCTCGGCAGTTGTGCCGAAACGCTCCATCACCGCGGTGATGTCCGGTGAACCGGTGATCCGCAACGCTCGGCCGAAAGCCCGCCGGCGAATCGCCGCGTGCAGACACTCTGGATCGGGATGCAGCCAGGCACCCCGCCCCGGCAGCGTCCTCGTCGCGTCAACGGTCACGACCCCGGGACCATTCCCGGAACCGTCACCGTCGGCAACAACGACAACTCGAAGCAGTTCGACGGCCAACACTCGTTCCCGGCACCCGATGCACGTCCGCACTGGTCCCCCGGAGGGGTGATCGGTGCTTCCGCGCATCCGAGCCGATGTCTTGCGCTGGATCACAGGTGAGTCTACCGCCATGGGAGGGTCGAAAAGAAAGCCGGTGCGACGGCTTGGCGTGTCAGTCGGTCGATCGTCGCCCCGCTCAGCTCTCCCCCACCGCACCGGGACGAGGCTGTCGTCGCTCGTGCGCGGCGTCGGCCTCGGCGTCGTCACTGCGGATGTCGATCCGCCACCCGGTGAGCCGGGCCGCCAACCGGGCATTCTGGCCTTCCTTGCCGATGGCCAGCGACAACTGGAAGTCGGGGACGATCACGCGAGCAGCGCGGGCAGCTTCGTCGATCACGGTGACCGACACCACCTTGGCCGGCGACAGCGCGTTGGCGACGAACCGCGCGGGGTCCTCGTCGTAGTCGATGATGTCGATCTTCTCCCCCGACAGTTCGCTCATCACGTTGCGCACCCGCTGACCCATCGGTCCGATGCAGGCGCCTTTGGCGTTGAGGCCCGACATCCGCGAAGCCACCGCGATCTTGGAACGGTGACCGGCCTCGCGCGCCACCGCGACGATCTCGACCGAGCCGTCGGCGATCTCGGGCACCTCCAGGGAGAACAGTTTGCGCACCAGGTTCGGATGGGTGCGCGACAACGTGATCAGCGGCTCGCGCGCACCGCGGGTGACCCCGACGACATAGCAACGCAGGCGGTCGCCGTGCTCGTAGCTCTCGCCGGGGACCTGTTCGGCGACCGGGATGACGCCCTCGTTGCCCTTGGTCTCGCTACCCATCCGGACCACGACCAGGCCGCGCGCGTTGGCGCGCGCGTCGCGCTGGATGACCCCGGCGACGATGTCGCCCTCGCGGGCGGAGAACTCACCGTAGTTCTTCTCGTTCTCCGCATCCCGGAGTCGCTGCAGGATGACCTGACGCGCCGTGGTCGCCGCGATGCGTCCGAATCCCTCGGGGGTGTCGTCCCATTCGTGCAGGACGTTGCCGTCGTCGTCGGTCTGGCGCGCCATCACCTTGACCACGCCGGTCTTGCGGTCGATGTCGATGCGCGCCTCGGGTTCGTGCCCCTCGGTGTGGCGGTAGGCCGTCAACAGCGCGGACTTGATGGTCTCGACGACGATGTCGACGCTGATCCCTTTGTCGGCCTCGATCGCGTGCAGGGCAGCCATGTCGATGTTCACGCTCTAGCCCTCCTTTCCGGATTGGCCGGCCAGCTCCAGCTCACGCGGATTGGGCGGCGAAAACTCCACCTGGACAACAGCTTTGACAACATCCTCCAGCGCAATGTCGCGGACGGAGAACTCCGCGCGCGCACCCTGGCGCACCACGACGCGGACCGACCCGTCGTCGACCGGACCGAGCCGGCCCGACACCGTCGATCCGTCGGACAGCGTCAATTCCACTTTGCGCCCCTGTGCGCGGCGGAAGTGCGCCGGCGTGGTCAGCGGGCGGTCGACGCCCGGCGAGGTCACCTCCAGCACGTAGGCGGGGGTGTCGAGTTCGTCGAGAAGCGCCGAAGCGGTGCGCGACAGCGCCGCGACGGCGTCGAGGTCGAGGCCAGAGTCACTGTCGGCGACGACGGTGATGCGGGGCGGCCGGGCGGCAGTGTCGAGCACCACGTCCTCGAGGTCGTATCCGGCGCGCGCGAAGGCCCCCTCGAGCAGTTCGATCACCTGTCGTTGCGACGGCAATCCCGCAGACCGCTCAGCCACGGCGAGCTCCTCATGTTGAATTGTCCGGACCGGTCGCAGCGCAGGGGCGCGGCGAGCTTTCCCCACGATACGCCAGCCGCGGCGCCCTCCTGCTCGAAAAGACCGTGACCTCTGCCGCGCCGGTGCCACCTGGCAGGATGTGGCACGTGCCGAGCCATCCGCCGACCGTCAGCCGCCGTCGTGTGCTGGCCGGGGCGGCCGGTCTCGTCGTTCTGGGTGGGTTCGCCGCGACGACGACGGGGTGTTCTGCTCCCCCACCTCCGGCGGACCTCGACGACCTGACCACGGCATTGGACCGCGCCCGTGCCGACAGCACGCTGGCCGCCGACGTCGCGGCCGCCACCCGCGGCAAGGTGGCCGACACGCTGACCGACGTCGCCACGATGCGCGCCGCCCACGCCGAGGCGCTGTCCGACGAGATCGTGCGGCTGACCGGGCAGCCCGCGCCGACCACGTCGGTGACGGTGCCCACCGCGACCTCGTCGGCCGCGACCGCCCCGGCGCCGCCGGCGCCCAACCCCGCCGATGTCGTCGGCGCGTTGCGCGTCTCGGCCGACAGCGCCGCGACCTCGGCAGCCACGCTGTCGGGCTACCGGGCCGGATTGCTGGCCTCGATCGCCGCGGCGTGCACCGCGGCCTACACAGTGTCGCTGGCCGCACCGGGAGGGTCGCGATGACCTCGGCCGAACCGACGCCCGTTCGTCCCAGTGACGGCATCGACGGCGCCCTGTATGACGCCGTGGCTGCCGAACATGCCGCGATCTACGGCTACGGCATGGTTTCGGCGCGCTCCGAGCCGGAGATCAACTACCTGGTCGCCGACGCCATGGTCGAACACCGGCGTCGTCGCGAGGAGGCGATCGCCCTGCTCGACGAGCGCGGCGTCGCCGCGCCGCTGCCGGCGGCCGGCTACCGGCTACCCATCGACGTCGACGACCCCGCCGCGGCGGCGGAGCTGGCCGTCCGGATGGAGGAGGACGCGGCCACCGCATGGCGCGCCGTCGTCGAACAGGCCACCGACGAGACGCTGCGGGCCCTCGCGGTCGCCGCGATGATCGACACCGCGGTCAGCGCTGCGCGCTGGCGCGCGGTCGGCGAAATCACCCCGGTTTCCGAGGCGTTCCCCGGCGGCACCGAGTAGCCCTATCGGATGGCAGCCGCGATATCGGCGGCTGCCCCTGCTGCCGGCACGTCGCGCTTCTCCCCGCTGAACCGGTTGCGCAGTTCCACCACCCCGTCGGCCCAGCCCCTGCCGACGACGACGATCCACGGCACGCCGAGCAACTCGGCGTCCTTGAACTTCACGCCCGGCGAAGCTTGGCGGTCGTCGAGCAACACGTCGATACCTGCTCGCTCCAACTCGGCGGCCAGCTCGACGGCTCCGGCACGGGCTTGCGCGTCCTTGTTGGCGATCACCACGTGCACCCCGAACGGCGACACCGAGGCGGGCCAGCGCAGCCCGAGCTCGTCGTGGTGCTGTTCGGCCAGCACCGCCACCAGCCGGGACACCCCGATTCCGTAACTTCCCATCGTCAGCCGCACCGGCTTGCCGTTCTCGCCGAGGACGTCGGCGCCGAACGCGTCGGCGTACTTGCGGCCGAGTTGGAAGACGTGCCCGATCTCGATCCCGCGCGCAGCGACCAACGAGCCCGCCCCGTCCGGTGACGGGTCACCTTCCCGAACCTCTGCGGCTTCGATGGTGCCGTCGGCGGTGAAGTCCCGCCCCGCGACCAGACCCACGACGTGCCGGCCGGGCTCGTCGGCGCCGGTGATCCAGGAGGTGCCGTCGACGACACGCGGGTCCACGAGGTAACGGACGCCGTTGGCCTGCAGCCCTTTCGGCCCGATGTACCCCTTGACCAGGAAGCGGTTGCGGGCGAAATCGGTGTCGTCGAGCAGGGCGTACTCGGCGGGTTCGAGCGCCGCGCCCAGCCTCTTGTCGTCGACCTCGCGGTCCCCCGGTATCCCGATCGCCAGCAGTTCCCAGTCCCCGCCCGGCTCACGGACTTTGACCATCACGTTCTTCAACGTGTCCGCCGCGGTCACCGTCCGCCCGGCGAACTGCGGCAGGTCGGCGCCGTTGGCCCAGTCGACCAGCGTCGCGATGGTGGGCGTGTCGCCGGTGTCGTACACCACGGCTTCAGGTTGCCCCTCGATCGGCAGGGGATCGGGCACCCTCGTGACGACAGCCTCGACGTTGGCGGCGTACCCGGACTCGGGGCACCGCACATAGGTGTCCTCACCGACCTCGCTCTCGGCCAGGAACTCCTCGGAAGCGCTGCCGCCCATCGCTCCCGACACCGCCGAGACGATGACGTACCGGACCTGCAACTTGTCGAAGATCCGTTGATAGGCCCCACGATGGGCGTCGTAGGCGTTCTGCAGACCCTGGTCGTCGACGTCGAAAGAGTAGGAGTCCTTCATCAGGAACTCGCGACCGCGCAGGATGCCGGCGCGAGGACGGGCTTCGTCGCGATACTTGTTCTGAATCTGGTAGAGCCGCAGCGGGAAGTCCTTGTACGACGAGTACTCCCCCTTGACCGTGAGGGTGAACATCTCCTCGTGGGTGGGCCCCAGCAGGTAGTCGTTGGCGCGGCGGTCCTGCAGCCGGAACAACGTGTCGCCGTACTCGGTCCAGCGGTTGGTGGTCTCGTAGGGCGCACGCGGCAGCAGTGCCGGGAAGAGGATCTCCTGACCGCCGATGGCATCCATCTCGTCGCGCACGATCTTCTCGATGCGGCGCAGCACCCTCAGGCCGAGCGGCAGCCAGCTGTACAACCCGGGCCCCACGGGGCGCACGTAGCCGGCGCGGATGAGCAGCTTGTGGCTGGGCACCTCGGCATCGGCAGGGTCGTCGCGCAGTGTGCGCAGAAAAAGCTCGGACATGCGGGTGATCACGAGCGACCACCCTACTTGCCGCGTGATTTCGGCGTGCTTACCGTCGCCCAGCGTCGACAACCACGCCGAAATCGCGGGTCAGAGCTCTCCGGCGTCGAGCGCGTCCTTCACCTCTTGCGCGTGCGCCACCTGCTCCGCGGTGTACTTGATGAACAGCGCCGCACCGCCGACGATCACCGCGACCGCGGCCACCCACAGCAGCCCGTAGGTGTAACCCTGGTCGAGGGCGTGCAGCTGCGCGGGGTTCATGTCCTTGACCGGGCCGGTGGTGCCGCCCAGATACAGGGTGCGCGAGGTGATGACCGCCTGGATGATCGCCAGCACCACCGGACCGCCCAGGTTCTGCAGCATCAGCGCGATCGCCGAGACCGGGCCGATCTGGTCGAAGCCGACGCCGGCGATCGCCGAAATCATCAACGGCACCACGATCATGCCGATGCCCAACCCGCCGATGGTGATCGGCAGGACCAGGTTCGGGAAGTACGGGATGTTCGCATCCAGCGTCGAGCCGTAGAGCATCGCGGCGAGCACCAGCACACCACCACCGATGACCAGCACCCGCGGCGGGAACTTCGACACCAATGCCGAGGACAATCCGAGCCCGATGCCGAGAGCGATGACGAACGGGATGAACCCGATGCCCGCCTTCAGCGCGCTGTAGCCCATGATGTCCTGCACGTAGAGACCGATCAGCACCGTCAGCGTGAACATCACGCCACCGGCCAGGAAGATCGCCGCGAACGTGGCGACGCGGTTGCGGTCGAGGAACAGATCGAACGGCACCACCGGGTTCTCCGCGGTGCGTTCGACCCACAGGAACGCGATCAGGCAGCCGACGGCGGCCAGACCGGAACCGAGCGTCACCGGCGAGGTCCAGCCGGCTTCCGGGCCCATCGAGAACGCGAACACCGCGGCCGTGCAGCCCATCGTCGCCAACAGCGCGCCGGCGGCGTCGAGCTTGAGCCGCTCACGGTTGGTCTCCCGCAGCGTCTTGCGCGCCAGGTAGATCATGATCAGGCCGATCGGCACGTTCACCAGGAACGCCAATCGCCAGGACACCTCGGTCAGCGCGCCGCCGACCACCAGGCCCATCACCGATCCGACGCCGGTCATGGCCGCGAATACCGCCGTGGCGGCGTTACGGGCGGGCCCCTTGGGGAAGGTCGTGGCGATCAGCGCCAGGGCCGTCGGGGACGCGATGGCCGCACCGACACCCTGCAGCAACCGGGCGATCACCAAAGTGGCCTCGTCCCAGGCGATTCCGCACAGGACCGAGGCGATGGTGAACAGCGTCACACCGACGATGAAGGTCCGCTTGCGCCCGATGGTGTCGCCGAGGCGCCCACCGAGCAGCATCAGACCGCCGAACGTCAGCACATAGGCGGTGATGACCCAGCTGCGGCCTGCGTCGGAAAGGTTGAGTTCGTCTTGGATCCTGGGCAACGCGACGATGGCGATGGTGCTGTCCATCGTCGCCAGCAGCTGCATGCCGCCGATCGCGATGACCGCGGCGATGAACCGCCGCGACGGCAACCATGCCGGTGTCCTGCCTGCTCGCGCTCCGTCGCCTCCGCGGCCGCCGGCCGTCTCACCCTCGATCCGCGCGGGCAGAGCACGACCCGAGGCTCGTTTCGAGCCTCGATTTTCTCTGTCTTGTGCATCACGGTGGATGGCGGCACGCTCCGCATCGTTGAGAGCCGTCATAACGAGCTACCCTACAGTAATCTTAAGAATCCTCTAAGCCCCGAAGCCTGCCACCGCCCCTATCACGATGATCGCCGGCGGTCTTATCCCGTCCGACCGGATGCGCTCGGGAGCTTCCGACAACGTCGACCGCAACACCCGTTGTGCGTTCGTGCTGCCGTGCTGGACCACCAGCACCGGCGTATCCGCAGGTCTACCGCCTTTGAGCAAGACATCGGTGAAGAGTTCGATGCGCTCGACGGCCATCAGCAACACGATGGTGCCGCTCATCGCGGCCAGCGCATCCCAATTCACTAACGATTCGGGATGCCCCGGCGCAACATGGCCGCTGACCACTACGAATTCATGATTGAGGCCGCGGTGGGTGACCGGCACGCCGGCCAGCGCGGGCACCGCTATGGCGCTGGTCACCCCGGGCACCACGGTCACCGGGATGCCGGCCTCGGTGCACGCGATGATCTCCTCGTAGCCGCGGGCGAACACGAACGGATCGCCGCCTTTGAGGCGCACGACGAACTTGCCCTGCCGGGCCCGCTCGATGAGTACCGAGTTGATGGCGTCCTGCGCCATCGCCCGCCCGTACGGGATCTTCGCGGCGTCGATCACCTCGATGTCGGGTGAGAGCTCGGCGAGCAGTTCCTGTGGCGCCAACCGATCGGCGACGACGACGTCGGCGTGGGCGAGCAACCGCCGGCCGCGGACGGTCATCAACTCCGGATCGCCGGGTCCACCGCCGACGAGCGCGACGCTACCCTTGACCACGCCGGGCGCGTCCTCGGCGCTCTCGGCGATCAGACCCTGCTGCAGCGCTTCCCGGATGGCGGTGCGGATGGCCGCCGAGCGACGGTGCTCCCCGCCGGCCAGCACGCCGATCGACAACCCCTCGTGGTCGAAGCTCGCCGGGGTCACCGCGGTGCCTTCGACCGCAACGTCGGCGCGCACGCAGAACACGCGGCGGCTTTCGGCTTCGGCGACGATCGTGGCGTTGACGTCCGGGTCGTCGGTGGCAGCGATCACATACCAGGCGCCCTCGAGGTCTCCGTCACGAAATTCGCGCAGCGTCAGGGTGATTCCGTCGAGCGCTTCGACCACGGGGGTGGCAGCCTTGGTGATGACGTGCACGTCGGCGCCGCTGGCGACCAGCAGCGGAAGCCGCCGCTGCGCCACGGTTCCCCCGCCGACGACGACGACCTTCTTACCGGCCAGCCGCAGCCCCACCAGATAGGCATCATCAGTACTCATCGAGCGCGTCACCCGGCGAGCTTAGAGGTTGCGGCGGCGGTGACGAAGCCGGTGACGGTGTCCGGGCGGGCCGCGGGATGGGTGTGCAGGTACGCCGCGTGCACGCCGCCCTGCACCACTCCGTCGTCGACGAAGGTGCCGGCGCGGCCCCGCAGCCGCCACGCGGGCCGCACGGGTGAGGCGAACTGCACTGTGGTGCGGTGGAATTCGTGCCCCACCACCCGGTCGCCGGTGGAGTGCAGCGGCGAATCGGTCATCGCGACGGCATCCCGGTAGCCCAGGGTGAGCTTGTCGGTGAACGTCGCCGTGCCGCCGATCACCCCACACATCGGCATGCCGTCGAGTTCGTCGACCAGATAGGTCAGCCCGGCGCACTCGGCATGAATGGGGGCGCCCCGCGCGGCCAGTGCCGCGATCTGTCGACGGACGGTCTGGTTCGCCGACAGATCGGCGCCGAACTCCTCGGGGAAGCCCCCGGGCAGGACCAGCGCATCGGTGTCGTCGGGTAGCGGGTCGCGGAGCGGATCGAAAGCAACGATGTCCGCGCCGGCAGCATTCAGCAGCTCGACGTGCTCGGCATAGCCGAAAGTGAACGCCTGACCGGCCGCCAGGGCGACGGTGACGGGTCCGGTCACCGGCGCGGCGACGGCCGGGGTCCAGGCCGGGGCGGTGACGCGGCTCGACGCCGCCGCCACCACCGCCGCGAGGTCGACATGACGGGCCACCAGCGTGGTCATCGCCTCGATGGCGGCTTCTGCGCGAACGCCGTGCTCGACCGCCGTGATCAGGCCGAGGTGCCGAGACGGTACCGCCAGCTCGTCGGTACGGGGCACCGACCCGAGCACCGGTACGCCGGCCTGCTCGCACGCCTGACGCAGGACCGCGTCGTGGCGGGCCGAACCGACCCGGTTCAGGATCACCCCGGCGATCCGTACCCCCTGGTCGAACGTCGCGAATCCGTGCAGCAGGGCGGCCACGCTGTGACTCTGCCCGCGCGCGTCGACCACCAGCACCACCGGCGCACCCAGCAGTGCGGCCACGTGCGCGGTGGACCCGCGGGCTGTGCCGGCCTCGGCGGCATCGCCGATCCGGCCGTCGAACAGGCCCATCACACCTTCGACCACGGCGATGTCGGCGTCGTCACTGCCGTGCCGGTAGAGCGGACCGATGAGCTGCTCGCCGAGCAGCACCGGGTCGAGGTTGCGGCTGGGACGTCCCGCGGCCAGGCCGTGATAGCCCGGGTCGATGAAGTCCGGACCCACCTTGAACGGCGCCACCCGCTGTCCGGCACGCCGCAGTGCGCCCATCAGACCGGTGGCGATGGTGGTCTTGCCGCTGCCGGAGGCGGGCGCGGCGATCACGACCGCCGGGGTACTCACCACTCGCCGGCCCCAATGTCGTGGCTCGCCGCGCTCACCACTCGCCGGCCCCATTGTCGTGGCTCGCTGCGCTCACCACTCGATCCCTTTCTGGCCCTTCCGCCCCACATCCATCGGATGCTTCACCTTCGTCATCTCGGTCACCAGATCCGCGGCGTCGATCAACGCCTGCGGGGCGTCGCGCCCGGTGATGACCACATGTTGTGAGCCGGGTCGCTCGCCCAGCGTCGCGACCACCTCGTCGACGTCGACCCAGCCCCACTTGAGCGGATAGGTGAACTCGTCGAGCACATAGAAGGTGTGCCGCTGCTCGGCGAGCCGGCGTGCGATCTCGGCCCAGCCCTCGGCGGCCGCCGCGGCGTGATCGGCCTCGGACCCGGCCTTACGCGACCAGGACCAGCCCGATCCCATCTTGTGCCACTCGACCGGTCCGCCGACCCCGCGCTCCTCGTGTGCGCGACCCAGCTCGCGCAGCGCGGTCTCCTCCCCCACCCTCCATTTCGCGCTCTTGACGAACTGGAACACCGCGATGTCGAAGCCCTGGTTCCATGCACGCAACGCCATGCCGAACGCAGCGGTGGACTTTCCCTTGCCGGGGCCGGTGTGCACGGCCAGCAGCGGCGCGTTGCGGCGCGCTCGGGTGGTCAGTCCGTCCTCGGGGACGGTCAACGGTTGGCCCTGAGGCATCAGGTCCCCTTTCTCAGGCGGCGCCGCGGCCGGCCTGACCCCGCACCACCGAAGTGAGGGCATCGGCGCGCAGCTGATCGAGCCGCACCGCGGGCGCCCCGAGCCGGTGCGCCAGGTCGTCGGCCAAACCCAGACGAACATAAGTGGTTTCACAGTCCACCACGACTGCAGCTGCTCCTTCGGCCAACAGCCGCGTCGCAGCCATCCGGGTGCGCCCCAGCGGATCCGGACCACCGGTGGCGCGGCCGTCGGTCAGCACCACCACCAGACTGCGACGGGCACGGTCACGGGCGCGTTCGCGCACCACCATGTCGCGGGCGGCCAGAAGCCCCTGCGCCAGAGGCGTTTTACCGCCGGTGTCGAATCGGGACAGCCGGCGACTTGCGATGTAGACGGAGTTGGTCGGCGGCAGCAGCACCCTTGCTTCCTGCTGGCGGAAACTGATCACCGCGACCTTGTCGCGGCGTTGGTAAGCATCGCGCAGCAACGACATGGTCGCTCCGGTCACCGCCGACATCCGGTCACGCGCGGCCATCGACCCCGACGCGTCGACGACGAAGATCACCAGGTTGCCTTCGCGCCCTTCGCGGATCGCGCGGCGCACGTCGTCGGGGGCCAGCCGTAGCGGGCCGCGCGCGCGGTGGCGCGCAGCACCGGCCAGGACGGTGCCGAAGACGTGTACCCCGTGTCCGTCGGTGGAATCGGTGGCCGCGGCGACGACGGTGCCGGTGCGGTTGCGCGCCCGCGAGCGCCGGCCGGGCGCCCCTTCCCCGACGCCCGGCACGACCAGAGCACGGGTCCGGAACGTCGCCGCCGGGGGCGCGCTCGGGCGGGTCGACGACTTTCCTTGCCCCGCAGCCGGTTCCGAGACCGAATCGGGCAGCTCGCCGCCCCCACCGCCCGGTGGCTCCGGATCGGGGTCCGGGTCGTGGTCGGGGTTCGCCGGCTCATCCTGCGCAGACTCGCCCGCCTGTTGCATCGCGTCGTCGAGGCGGTCCTCGTCGAGACCGGGGTCGTCGAAGGGGTCGCGCCGACGCCGGTGCGGCAGAGCGAACTCGGCAGCCACCCGGATGTCGTCCTCGGTCACCTCGTGAGCGCCCCGCCACGCCGCGTGCGCGACGGCCGTGCGGGCGACCACGAGATCGGCGCGCATACCGTCGACGTCGAAGGCCGCACACAGAGCGGCGATCCGCCGCAGCTCGATGTCGGGCAGCACCACCTCGGGCACCAGGGCCCGGGCATGGGCGACACGGGCGGCCAGCTCCGCATCCGCCTCGGCGTAGCGGGCCGCGAAACCGTCAGGGTCGGCCTCGTAGGCCAGGCGTTGCCGGATGACCTCGGCACGGACGTCGACGTCGCGGGACGCCGAGACGTCGACGGTGAGACCGAACCGGTCGAGCAGCTGCGGGCGCAGCTCGCCCTCTTCGGGGTTCATGGTGCCGATCAGCACGAACCGCGCGTCGTGGCTGTGGGACACGCCGTCGCGTTCGATGTGCACCCGGCCCATCGCGGCGGCGTCGAGCAGGACGTCGACCAGGTGGTCGTGCAGCAGGTTGACCTCGTCGACGTAGAGCACTCCTCGGTGTGCACGCGCGAGCAGTCCGGGCGAGAAGGCATGCTCTCCGTCGCTGAGCACCTTCTGCAGATCCAGGGAGCCGACCACGCGGTCCTCGGTGGCACCGATCGGCAGTTCGACGAGCTGTCCGCCGTCGCCGCCGGACGCCGTGGCGAGCACGTGGGCCAGCGCGCGGACCGCGGTGGACTTCGCGGTGCCCTTCTCCCCGCGGATCAGGACGCCGCCGATGTCGGGGCGGACCGCGCACAGCAACAGGGCCAGCCGCAGCCGATCGTGTCCGACCAGAGCGCTGAAAGGGTAGAGCGCTCCAGGCGCAGAAGCAGTCAAGGTTTCACCATCGGCACGTGCGGGATCCCGTCGTCGAGGAATTCGTCACCGGCGCGGACGAATCCATGGCTGAGATACATGTCGGTCAGGTAGGTCTGGGCGTTGATGTGGCAGGGGTGGTCACCGACCTCGGCCAGCGCAGAGCGCAGCAACCGGGCGGCGTGTCCCCTGCCGCGGTCGGTACGTTTCGTGCACACCCGACCCAGCCGGAACGCCTTGTGCCCGCCGGGATGTTCTTCCATCAGTCGCAACGTGGAGATCACCGAGCGGTCGGGGGCCTCGAGCCAGAAGTGCCGGGTCTCGGCGAGGAGGTCCCGACCGTCGAGTTCCGGGTAGGGCGTGGCCTGTTCGACGACGAACACCTCGACGCGAAGCTTGAGCAGCTCGTAGAGCGTCGCCGCGTCCAGATCCTTGGCCCAGCTGCGGCGCAGCGCGACGGTCATGACAAGCTCGGCTGTCAAACGGTCGCCACGTGTTCGGTTCCGACGGTTGCGGGAACACCGCTGGCCGGCTTGTCCAACTTGAGCACCTTGGTGCCGTGCGCCCACACTTCCTCGAAAAGCTTTGGCTCGTCGGACAATTGGATGCCCAACGATGGAATCATAGCCTTGAGGGTGGGTGTCCAGCTCTCATAACGGTCCGCGAAGCAACGTTGCATCACGTCGAGCATCGCCGGGACCGCAGTCGAGGCGCCGGGAGAAGCGCCCAGCAGACCCGCGATGCTGCCGTCGCCCGCGGCCAGCACGGTGGTGCCGAATTCCAGCACGCCGCCTTTGCCCTTGGCCTTACGGATGACCTGCACACGCTGCCCGGCGATGTCGAGTTCCCAGTCGGAATCCTTTGCGGTCGGCGCGAATTCGCGAAGCGAGTCGACTCGCGCGGATTCACTCTGCACCAACTGACCGATGAGGTACCGCAGCAGCCCCATCTCGGTCAGGCCCACACCCAGCATCGAGACCAGGTTGTCCGGCTTGACCGAGAACGGCAGGTCGGTGACCTTGCCCTGCTTGAGGAACTTCGGCGACCAACCTGCGAACGGGCCGAACAGCAGCCACGACTTACGGTTGATCACCCGGGTGTCGAGATGGGGCACCGACATCGGCGGCGCACCCAGCGGGGGCAATCCGTAGACCTTGGCCTGGTGGCCGGCAGTGAGCGAGGGCTTGTCGGTGCGCAGGAACTGCCCGCCGACCGGGAATCCGCCGAATCCCTTGGCTTCCTCGATGCCGGCCTTCTGCAGCAGCGGCAGTGCGCCGCCGCCGGCGCCGACGAAGACGAACCGCGCGTTGATGGTGCGCTTGGCGCCGTTGCGGCCGTTGACGATCTTGACCGTCCACGTGCCGTCGGAGTTCTGGCTCAGGTTTCGCACGTCGTTGCCGAAGAGGGTGGTCATGCCACCCTTGGCGCAGAACCCGATCAATTGTCGTGACAACGAGCCGAAGTCGACGTCGGTGCCGTCCTGGGTCCAGTTCAGCGCGACCGGTTCGGAGAAGTCACGTCCGGCGGCCATCAGCGGTAGCCGGCGCGCGAACTCGTCGGGGCTGTCGATGAACTCCATCGACCCGAACAGTGGGTTGGTCACCAGCGCGTCGTAGCGCCGGCGTAGGTACCGCACGTTGTCCTCACCCGCGACGAAGCTGACGTGCGGGATCGGGTTGAGGAAGCTGCGCACGTCGGGAATGACGCCGTTCTCCACGGCGTAGGCCCAGAACTGTCGCGACACCTGGAACTGTTCGTTGACGCTGACCGCTTTGGTGATGTCGATCGAGCCGTCCGGGCGCGCCGGGGTGTAATTCAGTTCGCACAGCGCCGAGTGGCCGGTGCCGGCGTTGTTCCACGGGTCGCTGCTCTCGGCGGCCGCGCCGTCGAGGCGTTCGACGAGTGTGATCGACCAGTTCGGCTCGACCAATCGCAGCAACGCGCCGAGGGTCGCGCTCATGATGCCCGCCCCTACCAGCAGGACGTCTGTCTTCTCTGCTTCCGACACCTGTTCGTGGTCCTTCGTGGTCGCTGCCCGTTGCACGGCTTACCGGTGTTCAGGTTATCCCGGCGCAATGGTGTCCAACCTCCGGACCACCCTCGCATTAGTGTGGCTGTCGTGTCTGGTTGGGAGCCCGATGTGCTGCCCGGATACTCGCGTCGCACCTTCCGGCTGGGTCCCGATCCCGACGGGGAGGGCGAACTCGAGGCGACGCTGGTCCGTCGCGACGGAGCAGAACCGACCGGTCGGCATGCGGTCCTGCTGGTCCACGGTTACACAGACTACTTCTTCCACACCGGGGTCGCGGATCACTTCGCGGCGCGCGGCTTCGCTTGTTTCGCCCTGGACCTGCATAAATGCGGACGTTCGCATCGTCCCGGACAGACACCGCACTTCACTACCGACCTCGCCCGCTACGACGCCGAGTTGGAGCTGGCGGTGACGACCGTCACCGCCGAGACGGGTGCCGATGTGCTGGTGTGCGCCCACTCCGCCGGCGGCCTGGTGGTGTCGTTGTGGCTGGACCGGTTGCGGCGGGCCGGGCGCACAGCCGCACTGGGTCTGACGGGCCTGGTGCTCAACAGCCCGTTTCTGGACCTGCACGGACCGAGTGTGCTGCGCTCGGCGCCGACGGCGGCGGCGCTGAAGGTGATGGCGCGGATGCGGGCCCGTTCGGTGGTGCGCAGGCCGCGCGAGGGCGGTTACGGAACGTCGTTGCACCGCGACTACGGCGGTGAGTTCGACTACGACCTGACGTGGAAGCCCATCGGCGGGTTCCCGGTCACGTTCGGGTGGCTGCACGCGATCCGACGGGGGCAGGCTCAGTTGCACCGCGGGCTCGACGTCGGGGTGCCCAACCTGATCCTGCGTTCGGACCACACCGTCGGTGAGGTGGCCGACCCGCAGTTGATGCAGCGCGGGGATGCTGTGCTCGACGTCGCCCAGATCGCGCGGTGGGCCGGTTGTATCGGCAACCGCAGCACCGTCGCACCCATCGCCGACGCCAAACATGACGTATTCCTGTCTCTGGCCGGACCGCGGGCCGCGGCGTTCGCCGAGCTCGACCGGTGGCTGGACTGGTATCTGACCGACCATCTCGGCGCGGTGGGGCACCCGACGCCGCCGCAGGAAAGGCGAGGGCATGGCTGATTTCGACATCGCGATCATCGGAACCGGTTCGGGCAACACCATTCTCGACGAGCGGTACATCGACAAGCGGGTGGCGATCTGCGAGAGCGGCGTGTTCGGCGGCACCTGCCTGAACGTGGGGTGCATCCCGACGAAGATGTTCGTCTATGCCGCGGGGGTGGCCGGCCAGATCGTGGACTCGGCGCGGTTCGGCGTCGACGGTCACCTCGAGGGGGTGCGCTGGCCCGACATCGTGTCGCGGGTGTTCGGCCGGATCGATCCGTTGGCCACCGGCGGCGAGCATTACCGGCGTTCGTCGCCGAACGTCGAGGTGTTCGGCAGCCACACGAAATTCGCTGCCGGCGGGAATGATTCGGGTTATCGGCTGCGTACCGATGACGGTGAGGAGTTCACCGCCGATCAGGTGGTGATAGCTGCCGGTGCACGCGCGACAGTGCCGCCGGCGATCCTCGACTGCGGCGTGGCGTATCACACCAGCGACACCATCATGCGGATCTCGGATCTACCCGAGCACATCATCATTGTCGGCGGCGGTTACGTGGCCGCCGAATTCGCCCATGTGTTCTCGGCGCTGGGCAGCAGGGTGACGATCGTGCTGCGCGGCACCACGATGCTCAGCCACGCCGACGACACGGTATGTGAGCGGTTCACCGACATCGCGGGGAAGAAGTGGGAGATCCACAGTCGGCGCAACATTGTCGGTGGCACCTCTGACGATTCGGGTGTCACGCTGAGGCTCGACGACGGTTCCACGCTGCAGGGCGATGTGCTGCTGGTGGCCACCGGCCGCGTGCCCAACGGAGACCGTCTCGACGCCCACCACGCCGGGGTGGCGCTCGAGGGCGGACGGGTGACCGTCGACGAGTTCCAGCGCACCACCGCCCGCAACATCTTCGCGCTGGGCGACGTGTGCTCGCCGTTCCAGCTCAAGCACGTGGCCAACCACGAGGCCCGGGTGGTCAAACACAACCTCTTGCAGGAGTGGGACGACACCGACGCGATGATGCCGGTCAACCACCGCTACGTGCCGTCGGCGGTGTTCACCGACCCGCAGATCGCGTCGGTCGGGATGACCGAGAACGAGGCGCGCGCAGCGGGTTACCGCATCCGTTCGAAGGTCCAGGACTACAGCGACGTGGCCTACGGCTGGGCGATGGAGGAAACCGTCGGATTCGCGAAACTGATCGTCGACGACGACACCGGCCTGCTGCTGGGCGCCCACATCATGGGACACCAGGCATCCTCGATCATCCAGCCCCTGATCCAGGCGATGGCGTTCGACCTGCCGGCGCAGGAGATGGCACGGGGTCAGTACTGGATCCATCCGGCCCTGCCGGAGGTGGTGGAGAATGCGTTGTTGGCGTTGTGCGGGGAGCCGGCCTGGCCGCCGGGACGGCGGCATTAGACCGGAGTCGCCGGGACGGCGGCATTAAACCGGAGCCGCCGGGACGGCGGCATTAGACCGGAGCCGCCGGGGCACATCTGTCTAACTGTTCAGATGTTCACATTCGTGTTAATCTCGCCGGGCGAGGTTGGCCGTGTGCGGCATCGATGCAGCACATCAGCCGCACTGGCCGACCCGTATCAATCCGGCCTTCAGTGCGCGTGTCGCGCGCCGATCCAGTGCAGCAGGTCGTGCACGGTCTCGTCTTCGAGTCGGTAGGTCACCGACCGTCCCGCGCGGGTGTTGCTCACCCAGCCTTGCTGCCGGAGCACCCGCAGCGCCTGCGAGACGGCGTTCTCGGAGCGGCCGAGCGCCGCGGCCAGGTCACTGACGCAGATGCCGGGGGCCCGGTGCAGACACAGCAGGATCTCCAGCCGGTGCGGGTCGGAGACCAGGTCGAACCGCTGCGCCCAGCCCGGCGTGTCCACCTCGACCAACGCGGACGACGCGCGCTCCACCAGCTGGTGCTCCTCCATGGGGCCCAATTTAACCGCCCGCGCGGAGCGCGCGGCGCAGTCAGTCCAGGAAGCCGTGCAGCAGGGCAGCCGATGCGCGGACGTGCGCGGTCATCGTCTGCGCGGCGGTCTGCGCGTCACCGGCCAGGATCGCCGCGACGATCGCCTCGTGCTGGTCGTCGGAGTGCGCGATGTTGCGGGTCAGCAACGGAATGCCGTCGAGCAGCTCGTTGAGTCGCATCCGGTTCTGAGCGACCAGCGGCACCAGCGACGGCACGCCTGCGGCTTCGGCGATGGCCAGGTGCAGCCGCGAATCCAGTCGCCGGAAGTCCTGCGGGGACGCGGCGCGCACGTCGGCCAACCGGTTGCGCAGTGCCTCCCGAGCGCCGGTGGTCAACCGTCGCTGCGCGGCCGTACGCACCGCACCGACCTCCAAGATCTCGCGCAGCCGGAGGATGTCGTCCATCTCGGCGCGATCGAGTCGCTGCGCCGCGCCGCGGGGCGCGGGCAACTCGTCGGCCAGGAAGGTGCCGCCGTAGCGGCCGCGCCGCGTCACCAGGTAGCCGGCCTCGGCCAGAGACTTGATGGCCTCGCGCACGGTGTCGCGGCTGACACCCAGCCGCGCCGACAGCTCCCGTTCCGGTGGCAGCGACTCCCCCGGCTGCAGCACACCGAGCCGGATCGTCTGCAACAACCGTTCGACGGTGTCCTCGAAGGCGTTGACCGGCCGGTCCGGACGCAGCAGCGCCGCGCCGGCGTCGACCGGACCCGGTGACCGCACGTCGCCTACAGCGGGGTCACGTAGTGGCCGCTGATACCGCCGTCGACGAGGAAGGACGAGGCGGTGATGAACGACGAGTCGTCGCTGGCCAGGAACGCGACCGCGGCGGCGAGTTCCTCGGGCTCGGCGAACCGGCCGACCGGCACGTGCACCAGCCGGCGTGCCGCGCGCTCGGGATCCTTGGCGAACAACTCCTGCAGCAACGGGGTGTTCACAGGTCCGGGGCAGAGTGCGTTGACGCGGATCCCCTGCCGTGCGTACTGCACGCCGAGTTCGCGGGACATCGCGAGGACCCCGCCTTTGGAGGCGGTGTAGGAGATCTGCGAGGTCGCCGAACCCATCACCGCGACGAACGACGCGGTGTTGATGATCGACCCCTTCTGTTGCGGAACCATGTGGCGCAGAGCAGCTTTGCAGCAGAAGAACACCGATTTGAGGTTGATGTCCTGCACGCGCTGCCAGGCCTCGATGCCGGTGTTCTCGATCAGGTCGTCCTCGGGCGGGGAGATCCCGGCGTTGTTGAACGCGACGTCGACCGCTCCGTGCTTCTCGACCGCGGTGTCGAACAATGCGTCCACCGCCGCCTGGTCGGACACGTCCACGGCGACGAAGGTGCCGTTGAGGTCCTCGGCGACGGTCTTCCCGGCGGCGGGGTCGATGTCGCCGATGACGATCGTCGCCCCTTCGGCGTGCAGGCGGCGCGCGCTGGCCAGGCCGATGCCGCTGGCACCGCCGGTGATGACGGCGACCTTGCCCGCCATGCGTTGGGTCAGATCCACTTAGCTCTCCTCGGAAACGGCGATGAAGACGTTCTTGGTCTCGGTGAACGACAGGGGCGCGTCGGGTCCGAGCTCACGACCCAGACCGGACTGTTTGAACCCGCCGAAAGGCGTGCTGTAACGCACCGACGAGTGGGAGTTGACCGACAGGTTGCCGGCCTCGATCGCGCGGGTCACCCGCAGCGCACGCGACAGGTTGTCCGTCCAGATCGACCCGGACAGACCGTATTCGGTGTCATTGGCCAGCGCGACGGCGTCGGCTTCGTCCTCGAACGGCAATACCGCCACGACGGGCCCGAAGATCTCCTCGGTGACGGTGCGGTCACCGCGCTGCGGTGTCAGCACCGTCGGCGGGAACCAGAAGCCCGGCCCGGTCGGCGCGGCGCCTCGGAACGCCACCGGCGCGTCGTCGGGCACGAACGAGGCCACCGACTCCCAGTGCTTCCGGGACACCAGCGGACCCATCTCGGTGTCCCCGGCGCCCGGGTCGCCGACCTTGACGCCCTGCACCGCTGGTTCGAGGAGCTCCATGAACCGGTCGAACACGCTGCGCTGCACCAGGATCCGGCTGCGCGCACAGCAGTCCTGGCCGGCGTTGTCGAACACCCCGTAGGGTGCGGTCGCCGCGGCGCGCTCCAGGTCGCAGTCGTCGAAGACGATGTTGGCGCTCTTGCCGCCCAACTCGAGAGTGACGCGTTTGACCTGTCGAGCCGCACCGGCCATCACCCGCGTGCCCACTGCGGTGGAACCGGTGAAGACGATCTTGCGGACCCCGGGGTGGGTGACGAACCGTTCCCCGACCACCGAGCCCCGTCCGGGCAGCACCTGGAACAGATCGGCGGGCAGACCGGCCTCGACGGCCAGCTCCCCCAGCCGCATGGTGGTCAGCGGGGTCCATTCGGCGGGCTTGACCAGTACGGCGTTGCCAGCGGCCAGCGCGGGCGCGAAGCCCCACGAGGCGATGGTCATCGGGAAGTTCCACGGGGTGATCACCCCGACGACCCCGAGGGGCTCGTGGAAGGTCACATCCCAGCCATCGGCGACGGGAATCTGGTTGCCGGACAGCCGTTCCGGGGCGGCCGAGTAGTACTGCAGGACGTCGCGGACGTGCCCGGCCTCCCAGCGCGCATTGCCGATGGGGTGCCCGGAGTTGGCGACCTCCAGAGCCGCGAGCTCGTCGACATGGGCGTCGACCACCGCGGCGAACGCGCGCAGCGCCTCGGCGCGTGCAGCGGGCGCCTGGCGCGCCCAGCCGCGCTGCGCTTCCACGGCGCGGGCCACGGCGTCATCGACGGCGGCTTCGTCGCAGAGCTCGACGGTGCGCAGCTTCTCCTCGGTCGCGGGGTTGATCACGTCGGTGACGGTCATCGACTCACCTCCTGGGTCTTTCGGGTGGCATAGCCGGCAGCTGCTCCGACCAGGCCGGCGAACAGTCGCAGGTCGTCGAGGCGTTCCTCGGGATGCCACTGCACCGCGACCACCCAGTGGTCGGGGTAGCGGTGGGGGTCGGTCTCGACGGCTTCGATCACACCGTCGGTGTCGGCCGCCGACACGATCAACCCGTCGCCGAGCCGGTCGATGGCCTGATGGTGGTAGCACTGGGCGTCGGTGTCGGGGCCCACCAACGCGGCCACGCGGGTGTGCGCGACGGTGGTGATCGACGACGTGCTGAACACCGCGTTGCCCTGTTGGTGGCGGCTGTGACCGACCACGTCGGGCAGGTGTTGGTGCAGGGTTCCGCCCAGGGCCACGTTGAGCACCTGCGCGCCCCGGCAGATGCCGAGCACCGGCAGCCGGCGCCGCAGCGCCGCACGCACCAGGGCCAGTTCGAATGCGTCGCGCAGACGGCTGTCGGGGGTGGCCTCGTCGGTGGCAGGGTGGGGCGGGCTGCCGTAGGCGGCGGGGTCGACGTCGGGACCCCCGGTGATCACCAGCGCGTCGAGACCGTCGAGGATGCGCTCGGCGATGGCGTCGTCGACGGGCTGCGGCGGCAGGAGTGTCGCGATCCCGCCCGCCATCGCGACACCTTCGAAGTAGATGGCGGGCAGAAAGCTCGCCCGCACATCCCACACCCCGGTCTGCGCCTGCTGCAGATAGGTCGTCATCCCGACGACGGGACGAACGGGAGCATCAGAAGCGTTCAAATCCGCGGATCCTTTCCCAGTCGGTGACGGCGGCGTTGAACGCCCGCAGCTCCACGCGGGCGTTGTTGACGTAGTGGTCGACGACGTCGTCGCCGAACGCCGCACGCGCGATGTCGGAGTTCTCGAACAACTCCGCCGCCTCGGACAGCGTGGTGGGCAGCCGGTCGGCGCCACCGGTGTAGGCGTTGCCCTCCGTCGGTTCCGGCAGCTCGAGTTCGTTCTCGATACCGTAGAGGCCGCCGGCGATCAGCGCGGCCACCGCGAGGTACTGGTTGACGTCTCCGCCGGGCGCGCGGTTCTCCATGCGCATGCCGTGGCCGTGCCCGACCACCCGCAGCGAGCAGGTGCGGTTGTCCAGGCCCCACGCGACCGCGGTGGGCGCGAAGCTGCCTTCGGCAAAACGCTTGTAGGAGTTGATGTTCGGCGCATAGAACAGCGTGAAGTCACGCATGGTGGCCAGCTGGCCGGCGATGAACTGCCGGAACATCGTCGACATGCCCAGGTCGTCGGACTCGTCGGCGAACACCGCTGACCCGTCCTGTCCGCGGAACGAGATGTGGATGTGGCAGCTGTTGCCTTCGCTCTCGTCGAATTTCGCCATGAAGGTGATGCTCTTGCCGTGCTGGTCGGCGATCTCTTTGGCGCCGTTCTTGTAGATCGTGTGGTTGTCACACGTGACCAGCGCCTGGTCGTAGCGGAAGCCGATCTCCTGCTGGCCCAGGTTGCATTCGCCCTTGACGCCTTCGCAGAACATGCCCGCGCCGTCCATTCCGAGCCGGATGTCGCGCAGTAGCGGCTCCATGCGCGTCGATGCATGCATGGCGTAGTCGATGTTGTAGTCGCTCGACGGCCGCAGTCCCCGGTAGCCGGCTGCCCACGCCTCACGAAACCCGGTGTCGAACACCATGAATTCCAGTTCGGTGGCGGCGATCGCGTCGAGCTTTCGCTCCTCGAGCCGGTCGAGCTGGGCGCGCAGGATGCCGCGCGGCGCCTGCCGGACGGGCCGGCCGTCGGTCCACGACAGGTCGGCCATGACGAGCGCGGTGCCCGGCAGCCACGGCACCCGGCGCAGCGTGGTCATGTCCGGGGACATCATCATGTCGCCGTAGCCGGTCTCCCAGCTCGACATCGCGTACCCGTCGACGGTGTTCATGTCGACGTCGACGGCCAGCAGGTAGTTGCAGCATTCGGCGCCGTGCTCGGCGACGTCCTCGACGAACAGCCGCGCGGAGATCCGCTTTCCGGTCAGGCGTCCCTGCATGTCGCAGAAGGCGACGATCACCGTGTCGATGTGACCGGCGGTGACCAGTTCGGACAGTTCGGTCGGGGACAGCAGACCACGTGCGCCGGCGCTCATCAGTACCTGCCTCGTATCGGTGGACGGGACTCGGACTACTCGAGCAGCGGGCTGCTCACCGGACACAGGTTGCCACGGGCAAAGGTCGGGCGCCAGACCAATGAGCGAGACACGGCTCTGTGACACGCATCTCGATCTTGATCGTCGAACTGGGTTTGACCCGTTGACACCGGGGTAGATAACCCCCGCGTCGCGCCAGCGGCCCGTCGCAGTCTGGTCTGTCAACGACGTTTGTGGAGTAGGGTCGAACAGGTGTGTGGAGCCACCGGCGAGGTACGCCTTGACGGAAAATCACCCGATGTCAGCGCCGTCACGAAGATGGCCGAGGTCATGGTCCCGCGCGGACCGGACGCCGCCGGCGCGTGGTCGCAGGGCCGGGTGGCCCTGGGCCACCGGCGGCTGAAGATCATCGATCTCAGCGAGGCGGGCGCCCAGCCGATGGTCGACTCGGAACTCGGTCTGACCATCGCCTGGAACGGGTGCATCTACAACTACGAGGAGTTGCGCGACCAGCTCAGCGCGCACGGTTACCGGTTCTTCTCCCACAGCGACACCGAGGTCCTCCTCAAGGGCTACCACCACTGGGGTGACCGGTTCGTCGACCACCTCAAAGGCATGTTCGCGTTCGCGATCGTCGAACGCGACAGCGGCCGGGTGCTGTTGGGACGTGACCGGCTGGGCATCAAACCGCTCTACATCAGCGAGAACGCCGACCGGATCCGATTCGCGTCGTCGCTGCCCGCGCTGCTGGCCGGCGGGGACATCGACACACGCATCGACCCCGTCGCGCTGCACCACTATCTGACCTTCCACTCGGTGGTGCCGCCGCCGCGCACGATCCTGCGTGGCGTGACGAAGGTCCCCCCGGCCTCGCTCGTCGCGATCGAGCCGGACGGGCGGCGTCTCACCACCACCTACTGGGAGCCGGACTTCACGCGCCGCGACGAACGCGCCGGTTGGTCCGAACGCGACTGGGAGGACGCGGTACTGGAGTCGCTCCGCGTCGCGGTCAAACGGCGGTTGGTCGCCGACGTGCCCGTGGGCTGCCTGCTGTCCGGGGGCGTGGACTCGAGCCTGATCGTCGGCCTGCTCGCCGAAGCGGGCCAGGCGGGGTTGAAGACCTTCTCGATCGGGTTCGAATCGGTCGGCGGGGTGCAGGGCGACGAGTTCAAGTACTCCGACATCATCGCCCGACACTTCGGCACCGACCACCACCAGATCCGGATCGGCACCGACCGGATGCTCCCGGCACTCGACGGCGCGATCGGTGCGATGAGCGAGCCGATGGTCAGCCACGACTGCGTCGCGTTCTACCTCCTCTCCGAGGAGGTCTCCAAGCACGTCAAGGTCGTGCAGTCCGGGCAGGGCGCCGACGAGGTGTTCGCCGGCTACCACTGGTATCCCCCGATGGGCGCACCCGAGGCAGCGTCGGTGGACGGATCGGTGGCCAGTTACCGCAGCGCTTTCTTCGACCGCGACCACGCCGCCTACACCGCCCTGGTGTCCCCCGCGTTCGCCACCGCCGACGACCCCAGCGAGTTGTTCGTCACCGAGCACTTCGCGCGCCGGGGCGCGCAGACCGGCGTGGACCGGGCGTTGCGCCTCGACACGACGGTGATGTTGGTCGACGACCCGGTCAAGCGGGTCGACAACATGACCATGGCCTGGGGCCTCGAGGGGCGGGTGCCGTTCCTCGACCACGAGCTCGTCGAGCTCGCCGCCACCTGCCCGCCGGAGCTCAAGACCGCCCACGAAGGCAAGGGTGTGCTCAAACAGGCTGCCCGGCAGGTCATTCCGTCCGACGTCATCGACCGGCCCAAGGGATACTTCCCGGTGCCTGCGCTGACCCACCTGGAGGGCCCGTACCTGGAGCTGGTGCGCGACGCGCTCTACGCGCCGGTGGCCAAGGAACGCGGACTCTTCCGGCCCGACGCGGTCGAACGGCTGCTCGCCGATCCGAACGGCAGGCTGACCCCGCTGCGCGGCAACGAGCTGTGGCAGATCGCGCTGCTGGAGTTGTGGTTGCAGCGTCACGGGATCAACGGACCGGCCGCATGACCATGACCGATCCCGCAGTCGAGCACAGTGAAGCCATCACCATGGCCTTGCACGACGCTTCGCCGCCCGAACTCGTCGACGCCATGGCCGACGACGTGGTCCTCGAGCTGGGTTGGGGGCGTCTGCTTTTCGGGCAGACCTTCGCCGATCCGGAGCGACTGGCCAGGTCGCTGCGCGACGAGGCCCAGGGCCGGCGCGACATCTGCATCTATGCGCGTGAGCCCCACGTCCTGGTGGCCAAGGCGCCGGCCGAACTGTTCATCGACCCCAGCCACACCTACCGGTTGCGCTTCGCCGAGGCCGAGGACGAGCCGATCAGGCTCAACGGCTTCACCATCCGCTCGCTGGAGAGCCGCGACGACGCCGACGAGATGAACCGCGTGTACGTGCGGTGCGGCATGGTTCCCGCCCCCACCGACGTGATCTGGGACAACCACCGCGAACAGGAGTCGGTGGACTATCTGGTCGCGGTGGCCGAGGACGGCACCATCATCGGTACCGTCACCGGCGTCGACCACGCGACCCTGTTCGACGATCCGGAGAACGGTTCGAGCCTGTGGACGCTGGCGGTGGACCCGGCGGCGACCGTCCCGGGCGTGGGCGCGGCGCTGACGCGCACCCTGGCGGCGCTGTACCGCGAGCGCGGACGCGCCTACATGGATCTCTCGGTCACCCACGACAACACCGCGGCCATCGCCCTGTACGAGAAGCTCGGTTTCATCCGGGTCCCGGTGATGGCCGTCAAGCGCAAGAACGCGATCAACGAGCCGCTGTTCACCCATCCCCCGGAGACCGTCGACGACCTCAACCCCTACGCGCGCATCATCGCCGACGAGGCCATGCGCCGCGGTATCTGGGTCGAGGTCCTCGACGCCGAGGCCGGCGAGATGCGCCTGTCCCACGGCGGACGCAGTGTCCTGACGCGGGAATCGTTGTCCGAGTACACCTCTGCGGTCGCGATGGCGCGCTGCGACGACAAGCGACTGACCCGCCGCATCGTCGCCGAGGCCGGGATCGTGGTGCCCAAAGGCCGGTTGGCGACCTTCGACCAAGCGGACCACGACTTCCTGGCCGAGGTCGGTGACGTCGTGGTCAAGCCGACCCGGGGTGAGCAGGGCAAGGGCATCACCGTCGGCATCGAGAGCGCCGAGGAACTCGACGCCGCGCTGGCCCGCGCCCGCGAACAGCATCCCGAGGTCCTCATCGAACAACGCGCCCCCGGCGACGATCTACGGCTGGTCGTCATCGACGGCAAGGTGGTCGCGGCGGCACTGCGGATGCCCGCGGAGGTGACCGGCACCGGGCGTCACACGATCCGCGAGTTGATCGAGGCGCAGAGCCGTCGCCGGGCGGCGGCCACGGGTGGCGAGTCGCGGATCCCGATGGACGTGGTCACCGAGACGACCGTGCGGGAAGCCGGATACTCGCTGGATGACGTCCTGCCCGAGGGCACCCGCCTGCGGGTGCGGCGGACGGCCAACCTGCACCAGGGTGGCACCATCCACGACGTGACCGCCACCGTCCATCCCGAGCTGTGCCGGGTCGGGGTCGCCGCCGCGGCGGCCATCGGTATCCCGGTCACCGGCATCGATCTGCTGGTGCCCGACGTGACCAAACCCGAGTACGTGTTCATCGAGGCCAACGAGCGTCCCGGGCTGGCCAATCACGAACCACAGCCCACCGCAGCCGCGTTCGTGGATTTCCTGTTCCCCAACCAGCCGGGCCTGCCTCAGGCGTGGACGCCCGACGAGGCGCCCACGCAGCAGTAGCTCCTCACCAGGTGCTGGTGCGCAGCACGATCTCGGCGGCCAGCTGCGCGGTGGAGTCCGCGGCCTGGCGGCGCCCCAGCAGATCGACCACCCGGTACTCGCCGTAGACGAAACGCTGACTGGCCTGCGCCACCGCCCGCGCGGAGCTCGTGCTCACCAGCGCCGTGGTGTTGAGTTCCACCGGCGGGCAATGCTCGTCGCGCACCACGCCGTTGTGGTCGGCCACGCGCGGGTGGCCGCGGTCCACGACCACCAGCCCGATGAACCGGTCCAACCGGGTGGCGGCGAGTTCCCAGGCCAGTTCCCCGCCGGCACGATCCCCCACCAGCAGTGCCCACGGCACGTCGAGGGCGTCGAGGATGCCGACGACGGACTTGGCCGTCAGCCGCGGGTCGGGCCCGATGACCACCGTCTTGAGCGACGCGGTGTGCAACCGCTGACAGACCCCCTCATATGCCGACGGCGTCTTCTGCGCGGCACTGAGGACGACCACGACCGATCCCTTGTCCGGTCCGGCGACGTCGACGGACACACCGAAACCATCGACGGTCACCAGAGGAGAGGGCATTCGGTAAAGCTACAGTGCCCGGCCCCGGCAGGGGGCCGAATTCCGGCGCTCGGCACGGTTCTCACGCGGTCTGGGCGCGCTGCGCCTGCTTGTCGACCACGTCCAGAAAAGTTTGCGGCAGTGTCGCTTTGACCGGAATGGACGGATCCGGTGTGGGGAACGCGACACCGAAAACCGCAGTGGTGCCGATGTTCTCGAACGAGAAGTAGGCACTGCTCTGCGAGCCCGGCAGCCGCATCGTCTGCTGGTAGACCAGGGCCTGGGCGCGGGGCCCGTCGATCTTGGTCGTGGTCATCGGAATCCCCGGGGTGGCCGGGTCGAAGAAGGTCTCGAACTCGGCGCAGCGCTGCGCGGTGGCGGCCAACCGTTCCAGGTTCAGCGGCCAGCTGAGCACCGTGATCACCATCCGCGCGCCGTCGTAGGCGACGACGTACTCGGCGGCGCTGCCGGGACCGCGTTCGGCGCCGTCGGCGATGTCCCGGGTCAGTCCGTCGCTGCAGCCGCGGGGCCGGGACAACATGGCCGGCGGCGCGCCCGCCCCGTCGGGTTGGCCGGTGTCCTTGTCGAGGCGTTCGTAGCGCACCCCGGGCGCAAAGTCGGCCTCGGTGAGCAGAACCCGGTCCAGACGGGCGCCGGGCCAGGTGGGTGTCCCCGGCACCGCGGCCGAGCAGCCGGCGGTCAACGCGACGGTCAGCACCGCGCCCGCGGCCCGCCCGATCATGGGGCCAGGGTCAGGATCTCGGCGCCGGAGTCGGTGACCACCAGAGTGTGTTCGAACTGTGCGGTCCACTTCTTGTCCCTGGTGACCACGGTCCAGTCGTCGTCCCAGATCTCGTAGTCCAGGCTGCCGAGGTTGATCATCGGCTCGATCGTGAACGTCATGCCGGGTTCGAGCACCGTCTGCACCGACGGCTGGTCGTAGTGCAGAACCACCAGCCCGTTGTGGAAGGTGGTGCCGATGCCGTGTCCGGTGAAGTCACGAACGACGTTGTAGCCGAACCGATTCGCATACGCCTCGATGACGCGGCCGACCACCGACAGCGCCCGCCCGGGCTTGACCGCCTTGATGGCACGCATGGTGGCCTCGCGGGTGCGCTCGACCAGCAGACGATGTTCCTCGCTGACGTTGCCGGCCAGGAAAGTGGCGTTGGTGTCGCCGTGCACCCCGTGGATGTAGGCGGTGACGTCGATGTTCACGATGTCGCCGTCTTCAATGACCGTCGAGTCCGGGATCCCGTGGCAGATCACCTCGTTGAGCGACGTGCAGCACGACTTCGGGAAGCCCTTGTAACCGAGCGTCGACGGGTAGGCGCCGTGATCGACCATGTATTCGTGGGCGATGCGGTCCAGCTCGTCGGTGGTCACCCCCGGCGCGACGGTCTTGCCGGCCTCGGCCAGAGCGCCTGCTGCGATGCGGCCCGCGACACGCATCTTCTCGATCACCTCGGGCGTCTGCACCCACGGCTCGGAGCCCTCCGCGGCCGTCGACTTGCCGACGTACTCCGGGCGAGGGATCGACTTGGGCACCGGCAGCGTCGGCGAGACGACACCGGGCCGTAGGGCAGTCCGTAATGACATAACGCCAATGCTAGCGTTCGCCCATGCAGGTCACCCCGGGACATTTGTTCGCTCAGCTGGACTTCCGTGACGTCGAGGAGAACGACGAGCGGTTGGTCCTCGAGCTGGACAACCGGCCCGACCTGGTCAACCGACGCGGTGCGCTGCAGGGCGGATTGGTCGCCACGTTGATCGACATCGCCGCGGGCCGGCTCGCCGACCGCCACGTCGGTCCCGGGCAGGATGTGACCACCGCGGACATGACCATCCACTACCTGGCGCCGATCCTGGAGGGTCCGGCACGCGCCGAGGCGACGGTGGTGCGGGCGGGGCGACGGCTGTCGGTCATCGCCGTCGACGTCACCGACGCTGCGCGCAACCGGCTGGCCGCGAGGGCCACGGTCAGCTTCGCGGTGCTCGACCCCCGCTGACGTCAGTCGGCGCGCATCAGGCGCGGCCCCCGGCCCAGCCACGTCTTGCGGGGTCCACGAACGTCCACCGAGCCGAACACCACCTTGCCGGTGAGGATGACGTGCGGGTTGCCCTCGGCCGGCGCATCCCTGCGGTGGTCGTGCGCGCTGCCGACGTTGACCTCGACATCGTCGATGGACGCGCTGGCGCCGTCGGGCAGGCGCAGCTCCAGGCCGCCGAACCTCATGTCGAGTTCGATCACGACGATCGGACCGGCGAACTTCGCGCGGGTCAGGTCCAGATCAACCGAACCCATTCGACGATGCAGCGCCAACCGGGTGGGCACCACCCATTCGCCGTGCCGCTTGAGCGAACCGAGCACACCACGCAGTTCGACGCGGTCGGCCGCGGAGGTGACGATGGCTCCCGGCCCGGGCAGGTCACCGACCAACGCGTCGAGATCGGAGCGCATCCGCGCCTGCGAGACCGCCGCGGAGCGCTCCTCGAACTCGCCGATGTCGATCAGCCCGAGGGCGACCGCATTGTGTAGACGGCGCAGCGTGCCGTTGCGGTCGGCGTCGGAGATCCTCATCTCGACGGCGTCGACCGGTGGCGGGCGGTGGTTGTCGGTGGACATGGCCCCTCCACGGTACCGCCGCGGTGTTGCGACGATCAGGCCTGATAGTCCGGCGGCAGCGCGTCGAGCATGCCCTTGAGCATCCGCACCGCGTACTCCGAGCTGCCGCCCCCGACGATCAGCGCGGCGAACGCCATGTCCCCGCGATAACCGGTGAACCACGAGTGCGAGCCTCCGGCGAACTCGGCTTCACCGGTCTTGCCGCGCACGTCGCCGGCCCCCTGGAGGTCTTTGGCGGTGCCGTTGGTCACCACCAGCCGCATCATCGGGCGCAGTCCCTCCACCACCTCGGGACTGACCTGCTGCTGCGCACCCGTGACCTCGGTCTGGCGACCGTCGATCAGGTACGGCACCGGGGTGCGTCCGGCCGCGACGGTGGCGGCGGTCAACGCCATCCCGAACGGGCTGGCCACGACCTTGCCCTGCCCGAAGCCGTCCTCGGTGCGTTCGGTGAGGTTCACCGTCGGCGGCACCGAGCCGGTGACCGTACGCAGCCCCTCGATCAGGTAATCGGGGCCGATGCCGTACTGCGACGCGGCCTGGGTCAGCCCGCGCGGCGGCATCCGGCTGGCCAGCTCGGCGAAGGTGGTGTTGCACGAACTGGCGAACGCCCGCGACATCGGCACCGTGCCGAGGTCGAAACCGCCGTAGTTGGGCACCGTGCGGTGACCGATGTCCATGCGGCCCGGACACGCCAGAAGCGTGTTCGGAGTGGCCATGTCGCGTTCCATGGCCGCGGCCGCGGTGATGATCTTGAACGTCGACCCGGGCGGATAGAGGCCCATGGTGGCCACCGGTCCGTCCCGGTCGGCCGCGGCGTTCTGCGCGACGGCCAGGATCTCCCCGGTCGACGGTTTGAGCACCACGATCATCGCCTGCTTGCCCGTGGTGTTCACGGCGTTCTGCGCGGCGTTCTGCACCGAGCGGTCCAGCGTGATGCGCACCGACGGGGCGGGTTGGCCCGCGACCTCGTGCAGGACGTCGACGTCGACGCCGTTCTGGTTGACGGTGACGACCCGCCAGCCGGGTTCGCCGTCGAGTTCGTCGGCCACCGAGTTCTTGACGTCGGCGATCACCGCGGGCGCGAAGGTGTCGTCGGTGGGCACCATGTCGGGCTGCGGGGTGATGACCACGCCGGGCAGCGGTGCCAGCACCCCGGCGACCGCGTCGCGGTCGGCCTGACGCAACGTCACCAGGCTCAGCGGACCGTCGGAGGAGCTGGCCTGTTCGGCCAGCCGCTGCGGGTCGAGGGTGTTGTCGAACCGGTGCAGCGTCTCGGCGACGACGCGCGCCGTGGTCATCAGGTGCGCACCGGCGGCTTTGGCGTCGAGCGCGAAGTGATGGCGATAGCCCGGAACCAGCACGTTGGTGCCGGTGCGCTCGTGCACCGAGGCCCGCGGCGGCGACTCGGCGCGCAGCGCGAAGCTCTGGTTCTCCCCCAGCCGCGGGTGCAGGCCGGTCGCGCTCCAGCGCACCTGCCAGCCGCGTTCGTCGCGCACCATGTTCAGCGCGCCGTCGTAGGTCCAGGATCGGTTCCTCGGCAGGTGCCAGGTGTACCGGTAGTTGATGGCGCCGGTGTCCTGGGCGTACTTCGCGCTGAGGATCTGCGCTTGCAGGCCGGTCGCCTGCAGCCCGGCCCACGCCTCGCTCAGCGCGATCCTGGCCTCGTCCGGACGGTCGGCGTACTCGGCCGCGGCCGCGATGTCACCGGCGGCCAGGGCCGCAAAGAACTGCTCGGCGGCGGGTTCGGGGCCGTCGGGTCGCGGTGTGCATCCGGCCAGGACGGCGACGAGGGTGAGCACCGCCGCGGTTGCAGCGACGCGTGATGCGAATGAGACTCGTGATGCCATCGGGACTGATGGTAAAAGTCACGATCCGATTTCGGCGCAGGCGCACCGCAGCTTCGCGAGATTTCCGGATCAGCTGCCGGCGGCCGGTGCCCGCACCACCAACGGCACGGCGGGAAAGTAGGCCGCCATCTCCGACCGGGAGGCGCGCAGCGCGGCCGTGCCATAGCCACGCTTGCGGTGGCCCGGCTCGATCCAGATACGCACGTCGACCTCGCCGCCGGTCAGCTCCCCGAAGACCATGCCGACTTTGGCGACGCCGACCTCGGCGACGAACCACGCAGCCTCCTCGGCCGCGACCCGCGTCGCGGCGCGGCCGATCTCGTCGTCGAGTTCACCGGGAGGCCCGGGGCTGCCGTCGCCCGCCGACTGCACATCGGCGGTCCGCGCGGCGAACACGTCGCGGTCCCGGTGCGGGTCGAAGGGCCGCAGCTGCAGCCGGTGCGCCGAGACCGGCGTCGGTTCGCTCGCCGGGATGGCCGTTTCCCGACTGTCGAGGTTCTCCAGCTCCGCGGCGATCCGGCGCCGCCCGACCCGGGTGAGCCGGTCGAACGACAGGCGCAGCACCGCCTCGGCGGCCGCGGGCGTGGTGTCGAGCAGCGCTTCCAGCGCCTCGATGGCCGCGTCGTAGTCTTCGGCGCCGACGACGGTGTCGAGAACCTCGTGCCGACGTTCCAGGGCGGCGACGAGCGTGTCGGCGATCAGTCGGCGTTCGGCCCGCGCGTCATCGGTCATGGGGCAAGTGTCGCTTCCCGGTGCTCCTAGTCGAGCAGCACCGTGGCGAACGAGGCGATCTCGGTGAACCCCACCCGCGCGTAGGTCGCGCGGGCGACGCTGTTGAAGCTGTTGACGTAGAGGCTGGCGATCCGACCGCCGGCGACGATCGCGGCCGAGACGGTCGCCGTGCCGGCCGTACCCAGCCCGCGGCCCCGGTAGTCGGGGTGGACCCAGACGCCCTGGATCTGGCCGACGGCCGGGGACTGCGATCCGACTTCGGCTTTGAACACCACCTGGCCGCGGTCGAAGCGCGCCCAGGCCCGTCCCGCGGCGATCAGTCCGGCCACGCGGCGTCGATAGCCCCGACCGCCGTCTCCGGTGCGTGGATCGATGCCCACCTCACCGATGAACATGTCGATGGCCGCCACGAGATAGGCGTCGAGTTCCTCCATGCGTACCTGACGCACGGCCGGGTCGATCACGCAGGCGGGCGCGGTGTCCAGGGCCATGAGCGGTTGGTGGGCGCGGACGTCGCGGGCCGGACCCCAGACCGGCTCCAGCCGCTGCCACATCGGCAGCACCAGTTCGGAACGACCGACCAACGACGAACACCTGCGGGCGGAGCTCATCGCCTTGTCGGCGAAGGCGTTGAGGTCTCCCGGTCCGCCCCGCAACGGGATCAGATTGGCACCGGCATAGCAGAGGGACTCGCTGGCGCGTCGCCGCGTCCACAGCTCACCGCCGATGGCCGCCGGTTCGATACCGTGCTCGGCGACGCGGGAGGCCACCATGCACGAGGCCACCGGGTCGTCGTCAAGAACCTGGCGCACGGCCGCGAGGTCACGGCTGTCACGCACCACCGATACCCGTCGCTCGTCAACGAGGCGAAAGATCGGAGGAGCCGACATCTGGACTCTTTCTCGACAATGCGGCGGCCAGCCCGATCGGGCGGCTGTTGACCCCTAGCTTACGGTGACAATCGGCGAACCGGGGGCATCCTGTCCTGGTTGCACGCCGATTTCCTCGGCCAGCCGCAACGCCTCTTCGATCAGCGTCTCGACGATCAGCGCCTCGGGAACGGTCTTGATGACCTCACCCTTGACGAAGATCTGTCCCTTGCCGTTGCCCGAGGCCACGCCGAGGTCGGCTTCGCGCGCCTCGCCCGGCCCGTTGACCACGCAACCCATCACGGCGACGCGCAGGGGCACGTCCATGCCCTCCAGGCCGGCGGTCACCTCGTTGGCCAGCGTGTAGACGTCGACCTGCGCGCGTCCGCAGGACGGGCAGGACACGATCTCCAGGCCGCGCGGCCGCAGGTTCAGCGATTCCAGGATCTGGTTGCCCACCTTGACCTCTTCGGCCGGCGGCGCGGACAGCGACACCCGGATGGTGTCGCCGATGCCCTTGCTCAGCAGCGCGCCGAACGCGACCGCGGACTTGATGGTGCCCTGGAACGCCGGGCCGGCCTCGGTGACGCCGAGGTGCAGCGGATAGTCGCACTGCGCGGCGAGTTGTTCGTAGGCGGCGACCATGACGACCGGGTCGTTGTGCTTGACGCTGATCTTGATGTTGCCGAAGCCGTGCTCCTCGAACAGCGAGGCCTCCCACAGCGCCGACTCCACCAGCGCCTCGGGCGTGGCCTTGCCGTACTTCTCCAGGAAGCGCTTGTCCAGTGAGCCCGCGTTGACTCCGATGCGGATCGGGATCCCGGCGTCCCCGGCGGCTTTGGCGACCTCGGCGACGCGGCCGTCGAACTCCTTGATGTTGCCCGGATTCACCCGCACCGCAGCACATCCGGCGTCGATCGCGGCGAAGATGTACTTCGGCTGGAAGTGGATGTCGGCGATCACCGGGATCTTGGACTTCTTGGCGATGATCGGCAGCGCGTCGGCGTCTTCCTGGCGCGGGCACGCCACGCGCACGATGTCGCAGCCCGACGCGGTCAGCTCGGCGATCTGCTGCAGGGTCGCGTTGATGTCGTGGGTCTTGGTGGTGCACATCGACTGCACCGAGATCGGGTGGTCACTGCCGACGCCGACGTCGCGCACCATCAGTTGGCGGGTCTTGCGGCGGGGAGCCAGCACCGGCGGTGGCGCCGGCGGCATCCCCAGACCGATGGAAGTCATCAGAGTCTCTCCTACTGGAACAACCTGATCGGGTTGACCAGGTCAGCGGTCACGGTCAGCAGCATGTAGCCGGCCACCAGCACCAGCACCACGTAGGTGGCGGGCATCAGCTTGAGGTAGTTCACCGGTGCGGCCGGCAGGATGCCGCGGGCCGAGCGGAACATGTTGCGGATCTTCTCGAACACCGCGATGGCGATGTGGCCGCCGTCGAACGGCAGCAGCGGCACCAGGTTGATCGCGCCGAGCACGAAGTTCAGCTGCGCCAGGAAGAACCAGAACGCCACCCACAGTCCGGCGTCGACGGTGTCCCCGCCGATGATGCTGGCCCCGACCACACTGATCGGTGTCTCGGGGTCGCGTTCACCGCCGCCGATGGACTCCACCAGCGCGCCGACCTTGGTCGGGATCTTGGCCAGGGCCTTGCCGAGCTCGACGGCGAGATCACCGGTGAACGCGAAGGTGGCCGGCACCGCTGAGAGCGGGTTGTATTGCGTCGGACCGAAACTGGCCGCGGTGACGCCGATGGTGCCGACGTCGACGGGCTGCGGCGGTGCACCGTCCTCGCCGGCGACGAATCGTTGGCTGGGCACGACGTCGACGGTGGTGGTGAACTCGCGGGTCTGGCCGTCGCGTTCGCGTTGCACGGTGAAGTCGGTGGGTCCGTCGAGCGCGCGCACCGCGGCGACCATCTCGTCGAAGGTGGCCACCGGGGTGTCGCCGACCTTGACGACGACGTCGCCGGCCGCGATGCCGGCTGCGGCGGCCGGGCTCGAGGTCAGGCAGTCACCCAGAGTCCCCTGAGTCACCTCGGATTTCACACACGAGGTCTCCCCCACCATGGCCGTGGTGGGCTGGTGCAGGTTCGGCAGCCCCCACACGATCGCGATCATGTAGATCAGCACCAGGCCGATGACGAAGTTCATCCCGGGACCGGCGCCGAGCACCGCGACGCGCTTCCACGTCTTCTGCTTGTACATCGCGTGGCGCTGCTCGTCGGGCTCGAGTTCCTCCACCGACGTCATGCCCGCGATGTCGCAGAAACCGCCGAGCGGGACGGCCTTGAGGCCGTACTCGGTCTGGCCGAGCTTGTTGGGCCGGTGGGTCGACCACAGGGTCGGCCCGAAGCCGACGAAGTAGCGGCGGACCTTCATGCCGGTGGCGCGGGCCACCCACATGTGACCGCACTCATGCAGCGCGACCGACACCAGAATGGCCAGTGCGAACAGCACGATGCCGATAACGAACATCACGGGGCGGCAGCCTCTACCTTCTTACGCGTCACGTACCTGCGGTTTCGCGCTCGACGGCCTGTCGAGCCCGCTCTCGAGCCCAGCGCTGCGCGTCGAGCACCTCATCCACGGTAGCTGGTTCTGCGGCCCACTGGTCGGCAGCGCGCAGCACCGAGTCCACGGTGCGCACGATCGCCGGGAACCGGAGCCGGCCGGCCAGGAAGGCCTCGGCGGCCTCCTCGTTGGCGGCGTTGTAGACCGCGGTCAGGCAACCGCCGCGCCGGCCGGCCTCCCGCGCCAGCTCGACCGCCGGGAACACCGTGTGGTCCAGCGGCTCGAACTCCCACGTCGACGCGGTGGTGAAATCGCAGGCCGCGGCCGCGCCGGCGATCCGGGCCGGCCACCCCAACGCCAGCGCGATCGGCAGCTTCATGTCGGGTGGGCTGGCCTGAGCCAGCGTGGAGCCGTCGGTGAACGTGACCATCGAGTGCACGATCGATTGCGGATGCACGACGACGTCGATGCGGTCGTAGTCGATGCCGAACAGCAGGTGCGTCTCGATGAGCTCGAGGCCCTTGTTGACCAGTGACGCCGAGTTCAGGGTGTTCATCGGGCCCATCGACCACGTCGGATGCGCGCCGGCCTGCTCGGGCGAGACGTCTTCGAGCGCTTCGGCGGTCCAGCCGCGGAACGGTCCACCCGAGGCGGTCAGCACCAGCCGGGCGACCTCGTCGGGGCTGCCGCCGCGCAGACACTGCGCCAGCGCGGAGTGCTCGGAGTCCACCGGGACGATCTGGCCCGGCGCGGCCGCCTTGAGCACCAGCGGACCACCGGCGACCAGCGATTCCTTGTTGGCCAGCGCGAGCCGGGCGCCGGTGGCCAGGCTGGCCAGCGTGGGCTGCAGTCCGAGCGCGCCGACGAGCGCGTTGAGCACGACGTCGACGCCGGCGGTCTCTGCTACGGACTCCACCAGCCGGGTGGCCGCCTCGGGTCCGGTGAACGGCACGTCGCCGACGGTGTGCGCGGCGGCCGGGTCGGCCACGGCGATGTTCGTCACGCCGGTCTGGGCCCGCTGCTGGGCCAACAGCTCGGGGTTGCCACCGCCGGCGGCCAGACCGACCACCTCGAAACGGTCCGGATTGGCTGCGATGACCTCGAGCGCCTGGGTGCCGATGGACCCCGTACTGCCCAGGATCAGCACCCGCAGCCGGTCCCGTCGGCTCCCATCACCATCTGTCACCCGTCCATTGTGCCGCGCACCCGGCCTCGGTCCTCACCGCCGGCCGACGAAGGCGTCGAATGTGTGACACAACGGTGACGTCACGCGGGGACACCCATCCAGGCGGGTCCCGGCGCGGAATCACCGGTGTCAGCAGAGGGTGGGCATGGACGCCCGCTCGCGAAGGGATGGAAAGCGATGATCACAGTTCACCGGAAGACGGTTGCCGCCGCGAGCATGGCAGCCATGGCGATCTTCGGCGCGGCCGCGTGTTCGAGCGACAGCTCCACCGAGGCCACCGAGACGTCCACCACCACCTCGATGGCCGAGCAGACCACGTCGGCGGCCCCGACCACCAGCGCCATGGCCGACCCGGCCGCCAACCTGGTGGGCAGCGGGTGCGCGGCCTACGCCGAACAGGTTCCCGAGGGACCGGGATCGGTCGCCGGTATGGCATCCGATCCGGTGACCGTGGCGGCGTCGAACAACCCGATGCTGCAGACCTTGACGCAGGCGCTGTCGGGTCAGCTCAACCCCGACGTCAACCTCGTCGACACCCTCGACGGCGACCAGTTCACCGTGTTCGCCCCGACCGACGACGCGTTCGCCAAGATCGACCCCGCCACCATCGAGCAGCTCAAGACCGACTCCGAACTGCTCACCAGCATCCTGACCTACCACGTGGTCCCGGGACAGGCCGCGCCCGACCAGGTGCCCGGTGAGCACACCACCGTGCAGGGCGCGCCGGTGACGGTCACCGGCACCGGAGAAGGCCTGCGCGTCAACGAGGCCGGTCTGGTGTGCGGTGGTGTCCAGACCGCCAACGCGACGGTCTACATGATCGACACGGTCCTGATGCCGCCGGCGAACTGATCGTCATCGAACCCAGAGTCCCCCGTGCGCGGCGCGGGGGATTCTGCGTGTCCGGCCCCGACGCTTCGCCGGGATTTTCGAAAACTTCGGTGCGCCAACCCATCCGACCGGCCGTCCGCTCCGAACAGCAGATGTAAGTCGACACGCACTGGAGCGGCCGCACCGGGGGTTCGCTGCCGAAAGGAGCTCGAGAAATGACTGTCAATGGAAAAGCCTTGGCGGGAGCCGGTTTCGCCGTGGCCGCTGCGATCGGACTCGCGCTGGGCACCGCAGGTACCGCGGCGGCCGCCCCGGTCGGACCCGGCTGCGCCGCCTACGTCGCGCAGGTGCCCGACGGCCCGGGTTCGGTCCAGGGTATGGCGCAGTCACCGCTGACGGTGGCCGCGTCGAACAACCCGCTGCTGACCACGCTCACCAAAGCCGTTTCGGGACAGTTGAACCCGCAGGTCAATCTCGTCGACACCCTCGACGGCGGTCAGTTCACGGTGTTCGCGCCGACCGACGAGGCGTTCGCCAAGCTCGATCCCGCCACCATCGAGCGACTCGGCACGGACGCACCGTTGCTCACCAACATCCTGACCTATCACGTGGTGCCGGGGCAGGCCGACCCGTCGGCGGTCGTCGGCACGCACACCACCGTGCAGGGCGCCCAGGTCAATGTGACCGGCCATGGCGACCAGCTGAAGGTCAACGACGCGTCGGTGGTGTGCGGCGGGGTGCAGACCGCCAACGCCACTGTGTACCTGATCGATTCGGTCCTGCTGCCGCCGGCCTGACGATCACCGGACCGGGGGCGGTCAGGGCAGCGTCGCCCTGACCGCCCCTCGGTGTGGATCCTGCTCAGTCCCTGACCCGGGCGATCACGGTCTCGGCGAACCGCTCGATCGGGCCGCGGAAGCGCTCCACATCGGTAGGGTCACCGGCGGCGCCCGCACCCATCCACGGGGCGCACATCACCGCGGTGATGCCCGCATCGCGCGCCCGCTGATAGATCTCCACCGACGGTGGCTCGAGCAGCGCGAGCAGAATCTCGAACGGTTCGTGCTCGCGGCCGCACTCGCGCCGCAGTTCGGTCAGGCGGCGCGCGTAACCGACCGCTTCGTCCCAGCGGTAGGCGTACCCGACCCAGCCGTCGCACAGCCGGGCCGCCCGCCGCAGCGCGGCGTCGGACTCGCCGCCGACCAGGATGGGCACCGGCCGCGGAGGGTGCGGTTCGATCATCATCTCCGGGATGTCGTAGAACTCGCCGTGCCACGACACCCAGCCGCCCTGCCACAGCGCGCGCAGCGCCGGGATCATCTCGTCGAGCCGTTTGCCGCGGGTGTGGAAGTCCTGACCCATGAGGGCGTATTCCTCACGCATCCAACCGACTCCGGCCGCCAGTGACACACGGCCGTTCGACAGGACGGCGGCGGTGGCGACCTGTTTGGCCACCTCCACCAGCGGGCGCGCGGGCGCGATGTACACGGCGTTGGAGAATTTCAAACGGGTGGTGACCGCGGCCATCGCTCCGGTGAGCACCCACGCGTCGGGCCACGGCGTCTCCGGCGGCCATGGCGGTGTGCCGCTCTCCGAGTCCGGATAGTGCGACGTCAGCCGGCGCGGATAGACCATGTGGTCGGAGGTCACCATCCCGTCGTAGCCGGCCTCGTCGAGCATGCGGGCCAGTGCGACCGCTTCGTGTGCCTGCATGAACGCCGTGCCCGACCAGAATTGCACCAACGTGTCCTCTCGTTTGTTCCGTACCGGTTTCCTGCGCCCGCGTTACGGGCAGCATCAATGCCATGACCGCCGTGTTGTGGTTCCGTCGCGATCTCCGGCTCGCCGACCATCCCGCCCTGCTGGCCGCCGCCGAAGCCGACGGGGAGGTGCTGGCCTGCTACGTGCTCGACCCCCGCCTGGCCGGCGCCGGGGCGCGAAGGCTGCGCTACCTCTACGACGCGCTGGCCGAACTGCGGGCGGCCCTCGACAACCGGTTGCTGATCCTCGCCGAGGATCCGCGCACCGCGCTCCCCCGTGTCGTCGAGGCCGTCGGCGCGTCGTCGGTGCACGTGTCCGAGGAGTTCACCCCGTTCGCGGCCCGCCGCGACCAAGCGGTGCGGTCGGCATTGGGCGACGTGGAATGGGTGGCCACCGGGTCGCCGTACCTGGTGTCGCCGGGCCGGATCACCAAGTCCGACGGCACCCCGTTCAAGGTGTTCACCCCGTTCTTCTCGGCGTGGCGCGACCACGGCTGGCGGGAGCCGGCGGAGTCGTCGGCGACGTCGGCCACCTGGATCGACCCGGCCGAGGTGTCCGGCGCTCTGGCGGACCTGCCGGCCGCCGGGGCCGACATCGACCACCCCGCCGGCGAGTCCGCCGCCCGACAGCAGTGGCAGCGGTTCGTCGAGGACGGACTGAAACCCTATGCCGACCAACGCAATCGGCTCGACGTCACCGGCACGAGCCGGATGTCGGCGCATCTGAAGTTCGGCACCATCCACCCCCGCACCCTGGCCGCGGCCATCGGCCGGGGCGAGGGACCGCAGGCGTACCTGCGTGAGCTGGCGTTCCGCGACTTCTACGCGGCGGTGCTGCACGCCTGGCCGGAAAGCGCCTGGTGGAACTGGAACAGGACGTTCGACGCGATCGAGGTCGACGACGGCGCTGAAGCCGAGGCTGCGTTCGCGGCCTGGAAGGCGGGCGCCACGGGTTTCCCGGTCGTCGACGCGGGGATGCGCCAGCTGGCCGCTACCGGGTTCCTGCCCAACCGGGTGCGCATGATCGCGGCCTCGTTCCTGGTCAAGGATCTGCACCTGCCGTGGCAGTGGGGGGCGCGCTGGTTCCTCGACCAACTCGTCGACGGCGACATGGCCAACAACCAGCACGGGTGGCAGTGGGTGGCCGGCAGCGGCACCGACGCCGCCCCGTACTTCCGGGTGTTCAACCCGTCGTTGCAGGGCGCGAAGTTCGATCCGTCGGGAACCTACGTGCGCCGCTGGGTCGAGGAGCTCGCCGATCTTCCCGCAGAGGTCGACGTGCACCGCCTCGGCGCCGACCGCCCGCACGACTACCCCGAACCGATCGTCGACCACAAGCAGGAACGCGCCGAGGCGCTGCGCCGCTACGACGCGCTGCGCTGAACCTGTTCCGGCAGGCTCTACGGCATCGCGTAGTAGAGCTGTGCCAGAATGACCCCGAGACATGCCGCCCGATCGTGAGGAGCAGCTGTGGCAAGCACCGAGGTGGAGCGACACACCGGCGTCGACGTCGAGGACGTGCCATCCGCGGAGTGGGGCTGGTCGGCGGAGAATCCGCGGATCATCCAGATCGGCGGCCTGCTCGCCACCGCGTTCCTTCTGCTGCTCATCCACGGCAACCACACCGGTCGCGTCGAAGACTGGTTCATGGTCGGTTTCGCTGCGCTCACGTTCAGCTTCGTCGCCCGCAGCTGGTGGGTGCATCGCTACCGCGACCTGCAGTAAGAATCGCGGGCAGTCAGTCCGGCGCCGAAATCGGCACCAGGTCGGTGCCGTCGATCGGGTACCACAGGGCCGCGCTGCGGAAGTCCTCCGCGCCCGACACGGGCCCGGGGTGCCCACACGAGAGCAGGGCGTGTTTCTTGAAAGCGCGTGCCGCCGCGCTGAGCTGATGGCGCACCGGGCTGAAGCGGCGGTCCGCGGAACACCACGGCGAAGCACCCCACACCGTCACCTCCGTACGGGCGCGCCCCAGCGCGCGCTGGACTTCGCGCCGCACACCGACGTCGCTGTCGAGGACGGCTGCGTCCACCGCCCACGCCGCACCCGACCGGTCCCGCAACGCGTCGGACGGCGACTGCACCGTCTCGGCGCCGACGCCGATGATCTGCAACGCTCGGCGCTGCTCACCGGGTGGCACGACGACGGTGACCTGCCAGCCCGCCCGGACCCGATCGCACAGCCACCCCGCCGCGGCTGCCACGACGCGCGAGACGTCGGAGGTGACCACGGTGAGGTCATAGCTCAGGCTCGGCTCCGCGCCGGGCGCCGCCGCGCCGGGGCGCTCGAGTCGGGCGACCGTGTCGTCCGTGTCGTCGAAATCGTCCTCGGCGTCCACCTCGAACGTGCCAGCGCTCACCGTACGCCTCCCTCGAAGCCCACCGCGCGACCGGCGCCGCGCCCACCCAGCGTGACACTTACTCGATCTTCTGTAAAGGACCAATCGGGTCTCGGAACAGACTCGCAGCGACCGTCACGGTCAAAGAGGCGGGCCGCCAACCGAATCAGGCCGGCTACGACGCCCGAGCCAGGGGCAGCGCGGTATCGACCGGGGTCAGCCTGTCGGGTAGTCCGGCGGCCCGCCGGATCTCGCCGAACGCGTCGATGATCGCGTCGGTGGCCTCGTGCGGGTCGCGCAACGTCTGGTCGTCGGTCAGCACCGAGATGGCCAGCTGGTCCACATAGCTCCACACGGTGATGTTCATGCCGCTGCCGGCGACGATCGGGCCCACGGAGTAGATCTCGTCGATCGTGGCGCCCTCGAAGACGCCGCGCTCGCGCGGGCCGGGGACATTGGAGATGGTCAGGTTCATCACCATCGCCGACTCCACCCGCCGCGCCTGACTGCGGAACAGGCTCGGCGTCAGCGCCGGCGGCAGGTAGGCCAGCCACGACGGCAACAGCATCTCCCCGAGCAGACGGTGGTTCTCCTTGGCGATCGCGGTCGAGGTGGCGGTCAGGCGGACCCGCTCCAACGGGTCCTCGATGTGCACCGGCAACGACGGCGTCATGTAGGAGAACTCGTTTCCGGTCAACCGGTCCGGCGAGGTGTCGAAGCTGATCGGGACGCCCGCGATCAACGGCGCATCGGCACGCCCGTCGTAGCGCAACTGCAGGGTGCGCAGCGCTCCGGCAGCCGTGGCCAGCACGATGTCGTTGAGCGTCACCTGCAGGTGCCGCGCCGTCTGCTTCACGTCGGCCAGCGCCAACGGGGCGGTCGCGAAACGCCGGCCCGGGCTGACGACGTGGTTGATGAACGTCCGCGGCGGCGCGAAGTTGCGGGCCAGCTCCGGGTGCCGGCCGCGCATACGCATCTGTTTGCGCACCCGCGACACCCCGGCTGCCGTCTCCCCCACCAGTCCGGGCAGCCTGCGCAGCTGCCGCAGGTGGTCACGGCCCGCGGCACGCAGCAGATGCGCCCGGGCCCGGGACTCGGGCGCCGGCGCGGGCAGCGCTCCGCTCACCGCGGGCTCGGCGGGCCCTATGGCCATCGCGAGCTGGTTGGCCGAGGCGACCCCGTCGGCCAGCACGTGATGCACCTTGTGGATCACCGCGATCTTGTTGTCCGCCAACCCTTCCGCGACATACATCTCCCAGAGCGGACGGCGGCGGTCGAGCGGCGTGCCGGCGATCTCGCCGATCAGGCGGTCGAGTTCGCGGCGCCCACCCGGAGCCGCGACCCGGGCGCGCCGGATGTGGTAGTCGACGTCGATCTCGGCGTTCTGCACCCACATCGGGTGGTGGAACTTCCCGGGAATGTCGATCAACTGATAGCGCAGCGGGGCCAGCGCATGCAGCCGCGGCAGTGCCGCGGTGCGGAACAACTCGAAATCGAATCCTCCGGCGCCGGAGACGTCGAGGATGCCGATCTTGAGTGTGTGCATGTGGATTTCGGGTGTCTCGCTGTAGAGCATCATGGCGTCGACGCCGTTGAGTCGTTTCACTGGACAGTCCCCGTTCGTTGCACCGGACGCCGTGTACCCACTTGTCGCGCGATTCTCTCACGGCGACCCGTGGTGCCGGTTTGTAAACTCCTCCGGATACGGCGACAGAGAGGTCGAGGCCGATGAGCTTGGTGGCAGGGCGGGGCCCGTTGAGTGGGGACCGGGCCGGAACGCTGTTCGGAGCCGACCGGGTCGACGGCGATCTGGTCTACATCGAACCCCACCCCCGCCGGATCGAGGGCTATCGCGGCGGCGTCCGCGTCGTGGACACCGAGGACGCGCTGCTGGTCCACCGTCGCGGCGATGTGCTGCGGTACGCGTTCCGTGCCGCCGATATCGGCGATCTACCCGCCGATGCGGTGCCGGAGGCGCCGGGTTATGTGACCGTGCCCTGGGATGCGGTGGACCGCTGGGTGGAGGAGGGCCGACAGCTGGTGCACTATCCGCCCAATCCGTATCACCGAGTCGACTGCCTGCCGACATCTCGGCGGCTGCGGGTCCGCGTCGGGGACACCGTGCTGGTCGACACCAGCGACACCGTCGTCGTGTTCGAGACGGCCCTGGCGCCGCGGCTCTATGTCGGGCGTGCCGCGGTCCGCACGGACTTGTTGCAGATCTCGCAGACCGAGACCTACTGCAACTACAAGGGCTACGCCACCTACTACCACGTACGGGTCGACGGGAACCTCGTCGAGGACGCCGCATGGAGTTACGAGAACCCGCTGGCCGAGAGCCACCTTCTCCGCGGTCTGCTGAGCTTCGACGACACCCGCGTCTGCGTCGAGGCCGAGGTGCCGCGCACCGAGTCCTGAAGAACCGTCCCCGGGCGGGTCGGCATTGGGTAACTTCGGCCGGATGTCGACGCTGACGAACCGCCAGATCGTGCTGCGCCGCCGGCCCCACGGCTTCGTGGGCCCCGAGGACACCGAGCTCGTGACCGTCGCGGCACCCGAGCCCGCCGACGGGGAAGCTCTGGTCCGGACCACCTACGTGGGTATCGACGCGGCCGTGCGCACCTGGCTCGACGACCAGCCCGGGTACCTGCCCCCGGTCGGGTTGGGTGAGGTGATCCGCGCCGCGGGCATCGGTCAGGTGGTCCAATCCCGTTGTGCGCGATACGCCGTCGGCGACATCGTCACCACACTGACCGGGTTCGCCGAGTACTGCATCGTGCGCGACGACATGTTCACCACGCCGGTCGACGGACCCGCCGAACAGGTGGACCAGGGCGCGGTCATGTCGATCTACGGCCCGACGGGCGCCACCGCCTACTTCGGGATGACCGGCATCGGACGTCCCCGGGCGGGTGAGACCGTCGTGGTGTCGGCCGCCGCGGGAGCCACCGGCTCCGTCGCCGGACAGATCGCCAAGATCGCCGGCGCCCGGGTCGTGGGTATCGCCGGCGGCGCGCACAAGTGCCGGGCGGTGTTGGAGGACTTCGGGTTCGACGCCTGCATCGACTACCGCGGCGAGGATCTGCCCGCCGCGCTGAAGCAGCACTGTCCGCGCGGGGTCGACGTGTACTTCGACAACGTCGGAGGACCCATCCTCGACGCCGTGCTGGGCCGGCTCGCACCGAAGGCCCGCGTGGTGCTGTGCGGGGTGATCTCCAGTTATCTGACCGGAGAACATCCCGGGCCGGCGAACTACGTCAATCTGTTGTCCAAGACGGCATCGATGCAGGGATTCAACGCGCTCGACGAGTGGGGCCGCTTCGACGAGGCGTTCGCCGCTCTGCGGCGCTGGCACGACGAGGGTCTACTGGTGCACCGCGAACACGTCTACCACGGTGTCGACGCGTGCGTCGAGGCGCTCAACGGGTTGTTCACCGGCGCCAACATCGGCAAGACACTGGTCAAACTGGCCGACGTGACCCCGGTTTCGGCGCTCACTGCGCCGCGATGACGGTGCTGCCGAACTGTTCGATCGCCTCGATGGCACGGGCCCGGCTGTCACCGGGGATGCCGACCTGAACCCACGTCACGCCGAGCCGCTCGAGCTGTTGCACCCCGTCGAGGTAGGCGGCCGGGTCGAAGTCCGGCGACCCCGGATTGCCGCCGACGTCGTTGGTGATCGCGATGTCGATGTCATGCGGGTCCCGGTCCTGTTGTTCGAGACGTCGCCGCAGGTCGTCGATCTGGCCGGCGAGTTGCTCGTTGGATTCCAGTGCGGCGGTGCGGGCGGTCTGGGCCAGGCCGGCCGGCGCACGGAACGGGCACCATCCCTGCCCGAAGCGGGCGACGCGGGCGCGGGCCGCCGCGGTGTTGCCGCCGATCCAGATCGGTGGGTGGGGGTCGCTGACGGGTCTGGGGTGGGCGGTGATGCCCGTCGCGGTGAAATGCCGTCCCTCGAACGTCACGTCGTCGTTGGTCCAGGCCTCCCGGATCACCTGCAGGGACTCTTCGAACAGCGCCGCGCGTTCCTCGAAATCCACTCCCAGCGCCGTGAATTCGCGCTTGAGGTACCCGACGCCGACAGCGAGGGTGAAACGGCCGTCGGACATCAGGTCCAGGGTGGCGCCGGCCTTGGCGACGACGAACGGATTGCGGTACGGCAGCACGACGATGTTGGGGATCAGCCGCAACCGGGAGGTGTGTGCGGCTGCGAACCCCATCGCGACGAACGGGTCCAGGGCGTCGTGGCCGCCGGCCTGCAGCCACCGCTGCGTCGGTGCCGGGTGGTCGGTGAACCCGAAGCCCGAGAAGCCGGCGCGTTCGGCGGCGGTGGCCACCGCCGCGATGCCGGCGCCGGTGACCAGTTCCGGGTTGTACGGGTGGCTGTGCATCGGATGGGTGATGGTGAATCTCATTGCGCGACGCTCCTCATCCGGTCCAAGAACAATCTTCTTGTTTTCCGAGAATGTCGTTACCATGCGGGGGACCGAAAGTACAGCGCGTCGACAGTCTTGGGGTGCCAGAAGTGAACCGTCCGGAAGTCGGGGTCTACCTCCCCCAGATGGGATTCTCGTTCGACGAGGTCGCCCACCGCGCCCAGCGTTGCGACGAACTCGGCATCGATTCGTTGTGGCTCTACGACCACCTCTACGGCCCCGGCGTCCCCGACATCGCGTCCCTGGAGGCCTGGACACTGGCCACCGCGCTGCTGACCCGGACCCGACGGCTGCGGGTCGGACACATGGTGTTGTGCAACCAGTTCCGCCACCCCGTCACCCTCGCCAAGATGGCCACCACCCTCGACCAGATCAGCGGTGGCCGGCTGTCGCTGGGGTTGGGCAGCGGATCGATCGAGGACGAACACCGCCGCGCGGGACTGCCGTGGGGCACGTTCGCGCAACGCTCCGGACAACTCGCCGAGACCTTGGAGATCCTGCAGCAGGCGTTCACCGACGGACGGATCGACTTCGCCGGCAAGCACTTCCGCGTCAGCGACATGCCGGTCAATCCGGGTCCGCTGCAGCAACCGCGACCCCCGATCGTGGTCGGCGGCGTCGGCGAGAAATACACCCTCCCACTGGTGGCCCGCTACGCCGACGTGTGGAACGTCCCGACGTATGCGCTCGACGCCATCGACGACAAGATCGGGGCGCTGCGCGCGGCCTGCGAACGCGTCGGCCGCGACCCGTCCTCGATCGTGATGTCCATCGAAGCGGTCATGGCGCTGGCTCCGGACGAACAGGCGCTGCCGCAGGTCCGCTCACTGGCCGAGAAGCGGTTCGGCGGGCCTGGGTTCGGGTTGCACGACACCGATTTGATCGGCACGCCGGCGCAGATCGTCGAGCGGCTGTCGGCTCTGCGCGACAAGGGATTCGGTCAGATCGTGCTGTTCACCCACGACCGCGCCTCGGATCAGACGCTGGAGCTGTTGGCGGGCGAGGTCCTACCTCACCTCTAGGAGCGCTGCGCAGCGGCGTACGCCGGGCGCCCCAGGCCGAGCACCTGCTGGGCGATCATGTTGCGGAACACCTCCAGCGTTCCGCCGTAGATGCCGGTCGGTTCGGCCAGCCGGAACAGGTATTCCGCGCGCAGACCCTCGGGTACCGCCGATGCTGCGCCGTCGATGTCCATCAGCTCGGGTGCCACGTCACGCAGCGCCTGGGCATTGGCGACCCGGCCGAACATCGACGAGCTGCTCAGCGCGGCCTCCAGACGAGCGACGCTGCGCCCCAGCCGATACGCGACGGCACCGTCGTCGAGGCGACCGTCGCGCGCCGTCTCCCCCGCGACCCGATCGATTTCCTCGGCGAGCAGCAGCACGTGCTCGGTCATCGTGGCGAGCTTCTGCAGACCGCCCTCGTCGCGCTCCACGGTCCCGTGCTCGGCCGCCAGCGCCGCCCGCAGCACCGTCCAACCGCCGTTGACCGGCCCGACGCGGTAGCGGTCGGCCACCCGGACATCGCTGTAATAGGTGATGTTCGTGCGATCGCCGTCGACGGTGCGCAACGGCTGGATCTCCACACCGTCGGCGTCCAGCGGCACCAGGAACATGGTCAGGTTCTGGTGTTTGGGCGCCTGCGGGTCGGTGTTGGTGATGAGAAAGACGAACTGCGCGTTCTGCGCGTTGGACGTGAACATCTTCGACCCGGTGATGATCCAGTCCGTGCCGTCGCGCACCGCCCGGGTCTTGCAGGTCGCGACATCCGAGCCGCCCTCGGGTTCGGTGTAGCCCAGGCACAACCGGTGGCGGCCGGCCAGCACCGGCGGCAGGATCTCAGCCTGCAGTTCCTCGGAACCGAACTGCTCGACCGCACGCGCGACCATCACCGTGGTGGGCCAATGGAACCACGGGGTGTGGGCCCGGCCGATCTCCAACTCGAACAGGCGGCGTTGCACCGCGGTGAACCCACCGTCGGCCGTCGCGCGGAAATCCCGCTCGAGATAACCGGCATCGGCCAACGCGAGGTGCACACCTTCGTCGAAGTTCTCGCCGGTCTGCCGGTCCCGCTCGAGGACCTCCTCGGTCACCACGACCGAGAGGAACTCCCGTAACTCGTCGGCGAACGCCCGGTCATCGTCGGACAACGTCACCGCGGAGAAATCCACGTGCTGACCACCTTTCTCGACACGACGAGACCACACCCCGCAGCGTGACACCGACGCACCCTTTTGTAAAGTATGCCGCACGGTCCCGCGTGGCAGCGGGCGTCGAGGAACGGAGCATCGTGGGAATCGTGACGACGACGTCGGAGACTGCCTTCACCCAGTCCCCGGAGGAGATCTACGACTTCGTGACCAATCCGGCGAACTGGCCGAAGACCTATCCCGGCAGCGCGCACGTCGGCAAGGTTCCCGACAAGCTGCCGCTGGAGGTGGGCGACACCTGGACCGAGACGGGCCCCGACGGCAACCGCATCTTCACCTGGCATCTGGCGATCGCTATGCGACCACGGCTGTGGGTGTTCAACTCGGTCGGCAATCTCGGTCACGACGCCGACGGCACCGGCGGCCTGCCGGGACGAATCACGGTGCGCTACAAGTTCACCCAGCCCGGACAGGACGTCACGCTGTTCAGCCGCACCATGACCGTCGAGGCCTACAGGGAGTCACCCCTGCCCGACAAGTTCTTCCAGATCGTCAATCCGGCCAACATCGATGCCTACCACCGAGCGATCGCGCGGGAACTCGGCGGTCAGGACAGCAGCGCCTGACGCAGGGCCGCGGCCTGCAGGTCGAACAGCCGGGCACTGGTGTCCCAGTCCGGAAGCAGGGAATCGAAGCCGTGGCAGGTCCCGGCGAAGGTGTGCAGTCCGGTGGTGACACCGGCGGCCATCAGCGCCCGGGCGTAGTCGATCGCCTCGTCGCGCAGCGGATCGAGTTCCGAACACGTGATCAGTGTCGGCGGGTGCCCGCCCGACACGTCGGCGCGCCCGGGCACCGAGGTGCTCGTGGGTTCCTGTCCACTCAGGTAGTGCCGCCACATCCACTGTGCCGCTGGCCCGTCGAAGCCCGGCGTCGTGCTGAACTCACGCTTGGACGCGGTGTCGCGGTCGTCGAGGACCGGTTGGTGCAGCAACGTAAACGCAAGCGCAGGGACGGTTCCGGCGGCCGCGCGCTGCGCCAGTCCGGCGGCCAGCGCCCCGCCGGCGCTGCTGCCGGCCACCGCCACTGCGTCGGGCCTGATGCCGAGTGCGACCGCGCGGCCGACCGCCCACTCCAGCACGGCGACGGCGTCGTCGATCGCCGCCGGGAACGGGTGCTCGGGAGCCAACCGGTAGTCCAGGGACAGCACGGTGCAGCGGGCCCGCCGGGCCAGCTCGACGCACTGGAGGTGATCGGTGTCGAGGTTACCCAGGACGAAAGCTCCGGAATGGCAGTAGATCACCGCCGGAGCCGGCGGTGGCCCGCCACGGTAGATGCGCACGGCGACGACGTGTCCGCCGGCGGTGGCGACCTCCTGCTGCTCGACCTCGACACCGGTGAGGTCGGTGTGGATCGCAGCCTCGGCGCGGCGCTGGTTGAGGCCGTCGCGCACCACCCCGAGCACCGGCGGCGACAGGTCGGTGCGGGCGGCGACCAGATGCCGCAGGGCCGGGTCGAGCCGGTCGACGAGATCGCGGGTCATTCTCGTGTGGCGCTCTGCGCGCCGACGGTGATGGCCGGACGGGTGGCCGGCGGGTCGAAGCTGTAGTCACCGGCGCGAAACCAGCGCGTCATCGCCCAGAACGCCCGGGCGCTGCGTGGCCACTGCGTGACCACCCGACCGTTGGCGGCCCGGAAGTAGCTGCTGCACCGGGTCAGCCACACCGTGCCCTGCATCCAGCGGTCGATCTGCTCCAGATAGCGCGATGTCACCTCGGAGCGCACCTCGATGTAGTCCTTGCCTCTGCGGCGCAGGTGTTTCAGCGCCCGCACGATGTAGTGCGCCTGGGCCTCGAGGACGAAGATCACGCTGTTGGAACCGACGTTGGTGTTCGGTCCGTAGAGCATGAAGAAGTTGGGGTAGCCCGGGACGGCCATCCCCAGATAGGCGAACGCGCCGTCGCGCCAGGTGTGGCGCAGCGGTGTGCCCGCCGCGCCGAGGACCTCGATCTGACCCAGGTAGTCGGCCGCGGCATAACCGGTGGCGCACAGCACCACGTCGACGTCGAGTTCGGTGCCGTCCTCGGTGACCAACGATCGTGCCCGCAGGGCGCGTGCCGCGCTCGAGACCACCTCGACGTGCGGCTCGGCCAGAGCCTGCAGGTAGTCGGTGGCGAAGACCAGCCGCTTGCACCCCAACGGGTGGTCCGGGGTCAACCGCTCCCGCAGTGCCTCGTCGGGGATGGTCCTCTCGAGGGTATTCAGCGCGATGGCGCGGAACTCCTGGGTCTTGTCGCTGCCGTTCTCGATGACCGCGATGTTGGACTCACTGCGCAGCCACAACCGGGTGCGGTAGATCTTCTTGGCCAGCGGAATGTGGGCGAACATCCACTTCTCCCGCTCGGTGTAGGCCCGGTCCGGTTTGGGCAGCACCCAGGTCGGTGATCGTTGCACGGAGTACACCTTGTCGGCGACCTTGGCGACCTCCGGAACCAATTGCGCAGCGGTCGAACCGGTTCCGAGCACCGCCACCCGCGCGCCGCGCAGATCGACCGAGTGGTCCCAGCGCGCGGTGTGCATGACCGTCCCGGTGAAGGGCTCCTCTTCGACCAGCGCCGGCATCACCGGCTGGGTGAACATCCCGACCGCCGAGACCACCACGTCGAAGCAGTGCTGCTCGCCGGTGGCGGTGCGCAGCCGCCACCGCCGGGCGGACTCCTCCCACTCGGCCGAGACGATCTCGGTGCCGAGCCTCAGATGCGGGCCGAGGTCGTACTGCTGCGCGCAGCGTTCGAAGTAGTCGAGGATCTCGGGCTGACCCGACCACAGGCGCGACCACTCGGGGTTCAGCGCGAACGAATAGGAGTACAGATGGGATTTCACATCGCACGCCAGGCCGGGGTAGGTGTTGATGCGCCAGGTTCCCCCGACACCGTTTTCCCGATCGAAGATGGTGAAGTCCTCGAATCCGGCTTTGCGCAGGAAGATGCCGAGTGCCAGTCCCCCCGGCCCCGCGCCGATGATGCCGACCGAGATCTGCTTGCTCATACGCGTTCTCATCCGATCTGCAGGGATTGCCCACCGTCGACGATGAGCTCGGATCCGGTGATGAAGGACGCCTGTTCGGACACCAGGAACGCGACCGCGTCGGCGATCTCCGTCGGTCGGCCGATCCGGCCCAGCAGCGCGTGGTCGGCCAGCCGGGTCTGGGTGGACTCGTCGAGCATCGGCGTCTGCACAGGACCGGGCAGCACGGCGTTGACCCGGATACCGTCACGCGCCAACTCGACAGCTGCGACCTGGGTGAGTCCGCGCAGCGCCCACTTCGACGAACCGTAGGCACTGTGGTTCGGGAACGGTCGCACCGCCCCGGTGCTGCTGGTGTTGACGATCGACGCGCCGCTCGCCTTCCGTAGTTCCGGCAGCGCCGCCTGAATCCCGAGGAAGGGCCCCAGGCAGTTGACCTGCCAGCTGTTCTGGAATCCGGCCTCCGTCTCCTCGCTCAAGGAGGCCCGGTGCAGCACGCCGGCGTTGTTGACCAGCGTGGTCAACGCGCCGAACGTCTCGACGGTGACGGCCACCGCGGCCTGCCACTGCTCGGCCGATGTCACATCCAGATTCACGCCGATGACCGCGTCGGTTCCGAGTTCGCCCACCGTGGCGGCCAATTCGTCGCTGCGACGATCGCATGCGGCCACGCGGAAACCGTCGGTGAGCAGCCTCCGCGTGATCGCCGCGCCCTGACCGCGGGCGGCGCCGGTGACAAGGGCGACGCGCAGCGGACTCATCGGTACCCGCCGGGTGTGTCGGCCGCTTCCGACGGTGTCACACCGCGCGCCTCCTCGAGATGGGCTGCGGCCCCGCGCCGCAACGCCTGGGACTCCGAGGCCAGGGTGATCATCTGAAAGCCCTCCTGCCACAGTGCGTTTCCGTGAGTGCCGGTACCTGCGTGGATTCCGCTGACCAGACCTGTTGCCGCGGTACGCTGCTGGATACCGATGATCGCGTCCCGGACCGACTGTTCGGCCAGCGCGCCCACCGGTGAGTGACCCATCGAGATGGCCAGGTCCGCGGGACCGACGTAGATGCCGGTCAGGCCGGGGACGGCGCAGATGTCGTCGATCGCGACGAGCCCGGCGGTGGTCTCGATCATCGCGAACACCGAGACCCGGTCCTGCAGTTGCGCCGGATCGAATCCCATTGCCGCGCGCAGCGGCCCGTAACTGCGCAGCCCGTGGGGCGGGTACCGGGTGGCCGCGACCGCGGCGGCCGCCTGTTCGGCGGTCTCGACCATCGCGACGATCACCCCGTCCGCTCCCGCGTCGAGCACCCGCCCGATGGGGGCGGCATCGACGCCGGGCAGGCGCACCACGGTCGCGATCGGGACGTGTTCGAGGCGGCGCAACATCTGCGCGACGTCGGCGTCGTCGAGATACCCGTGCTGGACGTCGAATCCGACGTAGTCGTAGCCGGCGGCACAGAACTCCTCGGGCCCCAGCATCGTAGGGCCGACCACCCAGCCGCCCCAGACCGGCGCACCGGTGCTCAGCAGGTCCTGCAGTCTGCTGGGGCTCATCAGGGCACGATCGCGATCTTGACGCGGCCCGGTGTCGGGCGGGCGGCCAACTCGAAGGCCTGCTGCACTTCGGTCACTTCGAAGGTGTGGGTCAGGTAGCGGTCGAGCAGACCGGGGTGGGCGCGGGCGAACGCGTCGGCGTCGGCGAGCACGCGGCGCCGGTCGAGGGTGACGCCGGCCTTGAGGGTGAGGTTGTTGCGCAGCAGCGTGCGCATGCTGATCGGGTAGGTGTCGTCGTCGGGGACCCCGAAATAGAAGACGGTGCCACCGAACCCGACGGCGTCGATCGCGTGCGCCAGCGTGGCGACCTGGTGACCGACGGCTTCGATGACGACATCAGGACGCCGGTCGGCGGCCAGATGGCTGACCCAACGGTCGCTGGTGGCACGCACGACGGTGTCGACACCGAACGCCGGACCGATGTCGCTCCGGTCCACCGGGTCCACACCGCTGACGTGGGCTGCTCCGCGGGCTTTGGCCACATAGGAGAACAACAACCCGATCGACCCCTGCCCGATCACCGCGACGCGGCGTCCGGTGAGGTCGGGCAGTTGTTCGACGGCGTAGAGCACACACGCCAACGGCTGCAGCGCGACCGCGTGGGCGGGGTCCAGCGCCGGGTCGTAGGCGGCGAGGCCGTCGCCGTCGGAGACGACGTACTCCATCAGACCGTCGAAACCCGACGCCCATCCGACGACGCGGTCTCCCGTCCGGTGTGCGGGGTGACGGCTGGCGATGACCTCGCCGGCCACTTCGTGGATCGGGAAGCCGTCTTTGTCCGCCGCGCAGGGGCCGGTGTCGAACGGCAAGCGGCCCTTGGTGCCGCGGAAACCGGGAAGGTCACTGCCGCAGATCCCCGCGGCCGTCATGCGCAGCAACACCTGACCGTCGCCCAGATTCTCCGGAACGGGTTGTTCGGCCACCGTTTCGATGAAGGTGTAAGGCGCGACGAGGCGGTAGGACCACACGTCAGCCGACCTCCACGGGGATGCTGTTCCAACCCCATTGGAAGCTCGACGGTGGCCGTTGCGCCGCGGCCGTGTCGACGGTGAAGTCGTCGACCCGCTTGAGCCACTCGCTGACCATGATGGTGATCTCCAGGCGCGCCAGATGCGCACCCAGACAGAAGTGCTGTCCGCGACCGAATGCCAGCAACCGCTCGATGGGCCGGTCCCAGCGGAACTGTTCGGGATCGGGGTATTCCCGCTCGTCGCGGTTGGCCGAGGCCAGCAGCGTGATGACCCGCTGACCGGGTTGCATCGTGGTGCCGTGGATCGTGAAGGGGCGCCGCACCGTTCGCGCGAACCACTGCGCCGGGGCGCAGAAGCGGATCATCTCCTCGCGGGCGATCGCGACGTTGGTGTCGAGATCGGCACGCACCGCGGCGAGTTGGTCGGGGCGGGAGAACAGCTCCCACAGTCCGTGCGCGACGATCTTCGGCACGGTCTCGGTGCCTCCGATGAACACCCCCAGCATCTGCACCGCGGCCTCGGAATCCGACAAGCCGGATCCGTCGGGCAGCCGGTAGTTCAACAGGTTGTCGGCGATCGGCACGGGTGCACCGTCACCGGCGCGCCGTCGTTGCACCACCGGGGTCAGGTACTCCAGGTAGCCGGGCCGTGAGTTGGCGACCTCGACCCCGCTGCCGGGCTGTGCGAGGCTGCCGGCGTTGACCGTGGCCAGCACGTCGGGGGCCAGATCGTCGGGCAGCCCCACCAGGTCGCACACCACCGACGCCGCGACGATCCCGCCGTAATCCTGGGTCAGGTCGAAGCGTCCCCGGCTGAGCAGTTCGTCGAGCCGCTCGTTGGCCCGCACGCGGATGCGGTCGGCGAGCGCGTTGATGTTCTTGGGCCGGAACGGCGTTGCGGTACAGCGCCGGACGTCTTCGTAGAGCGGGGAGCCGAAGTTGGCGTGGAACGGCATCGGGTGCAGCGGCGGGTCGGGTACCGGTCCGTCGTTGTGCTCGGACAGGACAGCCGCCGACGGCAGCGTCCCCTCCGATGCGACGAACGTTCCGTCGTTGATCTCCAACACCGTCCAGATGTCGTCGAACCGGGACAGCGCGTAGGTGTCCCACACGGGCACGTAGTACACCGGGTACCGGTCGCGCAGCACACGGTAGAACGGCTGCGGGTCGGCCATCACCGCCGGGTCGAACGGGTCGTAGGCGAACGTGTCGGAGGCGGATTCCGTGCTGGTCATCGATGCTCCCTCACTGCAGCGGCGACGGTGGCAGCGCGGCCAGGATCGAGTCCTCCCAGCCGTCCCGCAACGCCGGGGCCACACTCATCCAGGTCACGATCTCGGCCGGTGGGTGTTCTTTCCAGGACGGGTAATGGTTTTCGAAGCAGTCCCAGTCGCCTTCCAGCGCCCAGTAGTGGATCACCTCGTTGAACCGGAACGTGGTGATGAACGAGCCGAGCCAGCGCTTGCCCGTGGATTCCGACCAGGGCACGTACAACCGTTCGAGTTCGCGGATGTAGTCGTCCTGGCGGCCCGGCTTGGTCTGCATGATCTCCTGGATCACCAATCCCGCCTTGAAATCCGCCGCGCGCAACTCGGCAAGGGTCTTGTTGCTGCGGCCCGCATACATGATGCGGCCCTCGCCGCGTGATCGCGTATCGCGCAGGAAGTCCGTCCAGCGTCGGGCACCGTCCTGGTGGCTGCCCGCGCGGGCCTGCGCCCGACCGATCCGGGCATAGTCGGCGAAGGAGTCGATCTCCCAGATCACGGTGATCTGCGGCCAGTGCCCGTTGTAGGGCGTGGTCTCCCAGATGGCGAACAACCGCGCGCCCAACTCGCTCATCATCGGGTGGTAGGTGGTGTCGAACTCCGCCAGGAACTGATCGGTGTGCGCCGAGCCCAGGTCGATCGTCTCGTGCAGGTACAGCAGAGTGTGGCTGTGGTACTTCTTCATGTTCACGTAAAGACCCCGATCCGGCGCGGGCCGCAGACGGTTGACAGCTGCACCCAGCGAGCGTGACACTTGTCTCGTGTTTTGTAAAGCCTGTCGGCGTTCGCGTCGGGCACAGTGCGGGACCGCGCGCCAATGACGTTGACGCCGTTGGCCGGTGACTTCTGTTTCGGCGAGGGTCCGCGCTGGTTCGAGAATCTGGTCTGGTTCTCCGACATGCTCGGCGAGGCCGTACACACCGTCACTCTCGACGGGCAGATGAGCACCCTCGAGCTGCCGGGCAATTACCCGTCCGGACTCGGATTCTGCCCGGACGGCACGCTGTTGATCGTGTCCACCGAAGCGCGGCAGGTGCTGCGGTATGACGGGGAATCCGTCGAGGTCTACGCCGACCTCTCCGACGTGGTCCCGGCGGCCCTGGGCGACCTGGTCATCGATTCCCGCGGCACGGCGTTCGTCGGGTCCCAGGCCCGCGAGGGCGGTGTGATCGTGCGCCTCGATCCCGGTGACACGCGGGCCGGTGGGATCACCGTGGTGGCACACGACCTGGACTTCCCGAACGGCATGGTGCTCACACCCGACGGCACCTCGTTGATCGTCGCCGAGTCGGTGGCGCGCCGATTGACCTCCTTCACCATCGACACCGACCAAAAGCTGACGAATCGAACGGTTTTCGCCGACAACCTGGCCGGACCGCCCGACGGCATCTGCCTGGACGCCGACGGTGGCGTCTGGGCGGCTCTGACCCTGGCGCACGAATTCGTCCGGATCGTCTCCGACAACGGCGACGCCCGCGTGACCGACCGTATCGACATCGGGGACCGCGCCGCGATCGCATGTATCCTCGGCGGCCCCGAGGATCGCACCCTGTTCCTGGTGTCGGCTGCCGACGCCTACCCGCAACGCCTCCTGGGAACACGACTGGGCCGCCTGGAGGCCACCACCGTCGACGTTCCCGCCGCCGCCCAGCCCTGAACCCTGTCGAAAGGCCACCATGACCGACGCGTACTACGTGCTGCTCGACACCGACGGTGAGCGCGGAGAGCGCTTCTGCACCACCGACTTCGTACGCAGCACGTGGTCGGCGTCCATCCAGCACGCAGCACCGGTGTCGGCGCTGCTGGTGCGCGCCCTGGAACGCTGCGAACCACGCGAGGACACACGTCTGAGCCGGGTGCTGGTCGATCTGCTGGGACCGGTGCCCGCCGAGGGCGACCTGTGGGTGTGCGCGCGACGGGAACGCGCGGGCACGCAGATCGAGTTGATCAGCGCCGAGATGTCCGCACCGGGGCCCGACGGCACACCACGAGCGGTCGCCCGGGCAAGCGGCTGGCGGATGCAGACCCTCGACACGGCTGCGATCCAACACGCCGCCGCCGCACCGTTGCCCGCGCTGGAAGCGGCTCGCAACGCCGACATGAAGAAGGACTGGGACCCCAACTACGTCCACAGCCTGGACTGGCGCTGGTTGTCCAAGCCGCTGGCGCCGGGGGGCGGCGAGTCCTGGCTGCGATCCGAGGTGGATCTGGTCAAGGGCGAGGTGATGACCCCGTTGGAGCGGTTGTTCACCGTCGCCGATTGCGCCAACGGCATCGGCACCAAGCTCAATCCGCGCGAATACACGTTCCTCAACACCGATCTGGCGGTGCACGTCCACCGGGTCCCCGACGGTGAGTGGGTCGGCATCCGCGCCGAGACCAACTACGGGCCCGACGGCATCGGCACCACGATCGGGACGCTGTTCGACCAGCAGGGCGCCGTCGGCGCGATCCAGCAGTCGGTGCTGGTTCGTCCGCGTCCCCCGAAGCCCTGATCGGGCGAGGTTCAGTCGGTCAGGCGCAGTGCGGCCACCGGACACTGGGTGACGGCCTGCTGCATGCGTTCCCGGTCGGATTCGGGACGTTCGGGTTCGTGGATGCGCACGGTGCCTTCGTCGAGCACCTCGAACACATCCTCGGCGATCGTCTCGCAGACTCCGTGCCCAGTGCACTTGGTCAGATCGACAGAAACTCTCACGACATGGCTCCGATCGCCCGATTCACCGCACGTGGGCCGGTAGCCGCTTCACGCCGTGCACGAAACTGCTGTAGAGCCAGTCGGGTTCACCGAGCTCGACGGTTTTCAGACGGGTGAGCAGCTCCCTGAACAGGTGCCGCAGCTCGGTGCGGGCGAGCTGGTTGCCCAGGCAGAAGTGCGGTCCCCCGCCGCCGAATCCCAGATGGGGATTGGGCGAGCGGGACAGGTCGAAGGCATCGGGTCGGTCGAACACGGCCTCGTCGCGGTTGGCCGAGCAGTAGAACAACCCGACCTTGTCGCCGGCCGCGACGGGTTGACCGTTGATCTCGGTGTCGCAGACGGCGAACCGCGCGAACTGCAACACCGGGGTGGCCCACCGGATGAACTCCTCGACCGCGGTGCCGATGCGGGCATCGAAGTCGGCGGTGAGCCAGTCCCGTTGCTCGGGGTGCTCGACGAGCGCCATCATCGCGTGCGTGGTCGTCTGCTTGGTGGTGTCGTTTCCCGCCGAGGCCAGCAGGATCAAAAACGCACCGATCTCCTCGTCGGTGAGCCGGTGGCCGTCCACCTCGGCGTTGACGATGCTGGTCATCAGGTCGTCGCCGGGATTGTTGCGCCGGAACTTCGCGAGTTCGGCGCCGGTGCTCGACAGCAGCATGATCTCGTTGATGGTGTTCGCGGCACGCTCTTCGATGGAGCTGTACTCGTCGTCGCTCATCGAGAAGAGCTTCTCGGCGGCCTGCGCGACGGCGGGCTGGTCGGCGGCGGGGACGCCGAGCATCTCCATGATCGTGCGCATCGGCAGTCGCGAAGAACAGTCGGCGACGAAGTCGATGTCGCCGGCACCCACCAGGTCGTCGACGATTTCGGTTGCGGCGTCGTGGATCTGCTCCTCGATCCGCGCGACATTGCGCGGCGTGAACGCCGAGCTGATCAATCGACGGTAGGTGGTGTGCTGCGGCGGGTCCATCGTCAGGAAGAACGACGCGAAGCGCTGCACCTCGGCGGGCATCGGGTCCAGCGACACTCCGCGTTCCGAGGTGAACAGCTCGGGATGCTGGCTGACGTAGGTGATGTCGGCTCGGCGCGTCAGCGCCCAGAACCCCGGCTCCTCGACGTCGAAGAGGGACGGAAGGGGCCGGTGCCAGCTCAGACCGTCGGCGGCGCGCAGACGCGCAAAGGACCGGTCGCGCACCGCGAACGGCTGCTCCCAGAATCGGTGGGACGTGAGATCGACGGCGCTGTATTCGCGCTCCTGCACCGAAGAGACTGTCACAGCGCATAGCGTGACATCCGGCCGATATTTTGTAAAGCTATGTCCATGCCGCACTCGTTGCCGGGTCCGCGTCGCGGGACACCCGATGCCGAGACGGAAAGCCCCACGCGTGCGCGCATCCTCGCCGCCACCGCGGAAGTGCTGGGGCGCAACGGGACCGCGAAGCTCTCGCTGTCGGATGTCGCCACCCAGGCCGGGGTGTCCCGCCCGACGCTCTACCGCTACTTCACCGACAAGCGCGGGCTGCTCAACGCATTCGTGGTGTGGGAACGCCAGCTCTACGAGCACGCCATCGCCGAGGCCACCGCCGACCTTCCCGCCAACGAGCGACTCGACGCGGCACTGCGCGTCATCGTGGAGTACCAGCTGTCCTATCCCGGTCTGCGCATGGTCGACGTCGAACCCGAGCAGGTGATCAGGCGGTTGGCGCGGGTGTTGCCACTGATGCGGGAGCGGTTGCAACGGCTGTGCACGGGACCGGATGCCGCGCTGTCGGCGGCCACCGCCGTCCGGGTCGCGATCTCGCAGTACCTGGTGCGCAGCGACGACAGCGCCGAGTTCCTGGATCAGCTGCGGCACGCCGCCCGCGTCAGACACCGGTCGCCCTAGCCGCCGGTTCGGGCCCTACGTCGAACGTTTCGTGCGCTGCGCCAATTCGGCGAGCACCTCGTCGGTGTGCTGTCCCAGTGTGGGGGCCACCGATCGCATCTCCCCCGGGGTCCCGTGGAAGTCTGCCGGCGTGGCCACCATCGGCACGCTGCCGCCGTCGGGTTCGGGCACGTACACCACTCCGCCGGCGGCGTGGAATTGCTCGTCGGCGACGACGTCTTCGAGCGAGTTGATCGGCGACCAGAACAGATCCGGTTGCGTGGCAAAGACTTCGGCCCATTCGTCGAGTGACCTGCCGGCGAAGATCGCGTCGAGTTCGGCGATCAGCACCGACGCGTTGGCCGCACGTGCCCGACCGGTGGCGAAGCGCTCGTCGGTCAACCAACTCAGCCGCTGCACCGCAGCGCACAGCGCCGGCCAGTGCCGATCCCCCTGCAGGCCGACGAGCCAGAAACGTCGACCGTCGCCGGCGGTGTAGTTGTTCATGCACGGGTTGGCCATCGTCTCGCGCTGGCCGATCGCGATCGAATCCCCGGTCAGCAGAAAGGTGTTCAGGTCGAAGCTGACGGTGTAGGCGCCCTGGCGGTACAGCGAGGTCGTCACCAGCTGCCCGGCACCGGTGCGGTTCCGCGCCACCAGCGCCGCGCACACCGCACCGGCCAACGTCATGCCGGCCATGTGATCGCCCATGCCGCCCCGCTGGAACGGCGGGACGTCGCCGGGACGCGTCAGCAGGTGCGCCAGACCCGAGCGCGCCCAGAACGCGGCCACGTCGTAGGCGGGCCGGTCGGCGTCCGGGCCGGCGGCCCCGTAGCCGGTGATCAGCCCGTAGATCAACCGCGGGTTGGCGGCGGCGACGGCGTCGAAGTCCAGTCCGATGCGCCGCAGCGCGCCGGTGCGGATGTTGGTCAGGAACACGTCGGCGTCGGCGATCAGGTCGCGCGCGTGCGCGCGTCCCTGCTCCTCGGCGAGGTCCAGCACGATGCTGCGCTTGCCGCGATTGTCCATCTCGAACGGCGGGCTGGGCGCCACTCCGTCCACGGCGGGGATTCCCAGCATGCGGCCGAAGGTGCGGGCGGGGTCACCGGTCGGCGGTTCGATCTTGACGACGTCGGCGCCCCAGTCCGCCAGGATCCCTCCTGCAGCGGGACCTGCCACCCACACGCCCAGTTCGACGACACGCACGCCGTCCAGCGGACCCGGCATCCCGATCACCTTCTTCGACTTTACAAATCAGCGGTATTTTGTAAGCCTGTTGAGGCTATCGGTCGAGCCTAGGAGGCACGGGTGTCAGTGTTCGCCGAACAGATCGGACCTGCGGTGGGTCTGGCCGCCCACTTGGGCCGCGCAGGCCTGCGGCTGGGTACCGACGCGATGTTCGGAAGACTGCGCTCCCTGCCCCGTACCGTAGCCGACCTCGATGCCGCCGCACTGTCGGGGCTGATCGGTCGACCGGTCACGTCGGTCACGGTGCTCGAATCCGACGCCGGCACGTCCTCCCGCGCTCGGCTCGCACTCACCGGCGACGGTGTGCCACCGACGGTGTTCGTCAAGACCTCGGCGACCACGGTGGCCACTCGTCTGCTCGGCGAACTGGGCAACCTCGCCGACACCGAGACACGTTTCTACCGTCAGCTGGCGCCCGAACTGACCGGCGTGCCGGAACTGCACGGGAGCCGGTTCGATCCGGTCACGGGCCGCTATGCGCTGGTGCTCGAAGACCTGGCCGCATCGGGTGCCACGTTCCCCGACACCCTGAACCCGATCGACGTCGACCAGGCCGCACAGGTGGTCGAGTTGCTGGCCGGGCTGCACGCGACGTTCTGGCACCGGCTGCCGGCGCGACGCGGCGACGGACCGTACGGCTGGCTCTACACCGCGTCGGAGGACAGTGCCTCGGTGCTCACCGCACCATTGCTGCGGACGGCCACGCGCCGACTGGCCGAGCGCAGCGACCTCCCGCTGGAACGCGGTCGGTTCATCAACGAGCACTACCGCGCGGTCGCGACGCTGATCGACACACCCCCGCACACGGTGATGCACGGCGATGCCCATCCCGGCAACCTGTACTTCCGCGACGGCCGCGCCGGACTGCTGGACTGGCAGGCGGTCCGCCGCGGACACCCTGGACGCGAGCTCGCCTACACCATGGTGACCAGCATGACCGCCGACGACCGGACCTCATCGCAGCGCGACCTGCTCGACGTGTACCGGCAGGCCCTGGCCGCCGGCGGTGGTCCCGAACTGGACCGCGACGAACTGTGGGAGCGATACCGGCAGGGTGCGCTGTACCCGTACGTCGCGGCGCTGATCACCGCGGGGCTGGGCGGCATGCAGGCCGAGGACATCGCGCTGGCGGGACTCGACCGTGCCCTGACCGCACTCGAAGATCTCGACACCGTCGCGCTGCTCGAGAAGGCGTTGTGACCGACCTCGCCGCGCGAGTCACCCCGGACCGGCGCGGGCACGCTCTACCATCGACACCGACCCGACAGCAAAGGCCGGCTTCGTGAACCACCCCGCACCTGACACCTCCGACGGCACCGAGGACACCTCAACCCGCCACCGGATCCTGCAGGCCACCGCCGAGGTCCTGGCGCGCAGCGGGCAGACCAAGCTCAGCCTGTCGGAAGTCGCGTTGCAGGCGGGGGTGTCGCGCCCCACGCTGTACCGCTGGTTCGCCGACAAACAGGCGCTGCTCGAGGCGTTCGGGGTCTACGAACGCGACATGTTCCACACCGGTATCGCGCGGGCCACCGCCGGGCTGCGCGGCACCGAGCGTGTCGACGCGGCGATGCGGTTCATCGTCGCCTACCAACAGTCCTACTCGGGCGTACGACTGGTCGACATCGAACCCGAGGTCGTCATCGCCCAGCTGTCCCGGATCCTGCCGGTGATGCGTGCGCAACTGGAGAAACTCCTGCCCGGGGCGAACGGAGCGGTGAAGGCGGCCACCGCCATTCGGGTTGCGGTGTCGCACTACATCGTCCGCAGCGACGACGACGACCAGTTCCTCGACCAACTGCGCCACGCGGTCGGAATCAAGCCAAGCTAACCGAATCGCGTGACAGTCGTCTGAATCTTTGTAAAGTAGGCGCCATGACGACTGCGGAGACGGAAACGGGTGTGCTGGCCGGTGACGAGCGGATGCTCATCGACGGGGAATTGCAGACCACCGGTAGTGGCGCGACCTTCGACGTGATCCATCCGGCCAGTGAGCAGGTGGCCGGGGTGGCCACCGACGGCACGGTCGAGGACATGGGGCGCGCGGTGGCCGCCGCGCGGCGGGCGTTCGACGAGACCGACTGGTCGCGGGATCTGGAGTTCCGCTACCACTGCCTGACCCAGTTGCACGAGGCACTGGAACGCAACAAGGAACGTCTGCGCCGCATTCTGATCACCGAGGTGGGATGCCCGATCTCGGTGACGGGCAGCCAGATCGAAAGTCCCATCGAAGAAGTCAAGCACTGGGCCGAACACGGCAAGAATTTCGAGTACCTGGTCGACAACGGGGTGCACGACACCCCGCTGGGCCCGGCGCGCCGCAAGATCCACTACGAACCCGTCGGCGTGGTGGGCGCTATCACGCCGTGGAACGTGCCGTTCTACCTCAACATCGCCGAGACGGTGCCGGCGTTGATGGCCGGCAACACCGTGGTGCTCAAACCCGCACAGCTGACCCCGTGGTCGGGTAGTGAGTACGGCCGCATCGTCGCCGAGGAGACCGACATCCCCGCCGGGGTGTTCAACGTGGTGGTGTCCAACGCCAACGAGGTCGGGGCGGCCCTGTCGGCCGATCCGCGGGTCGACATGATCACCTTCACCGGGTCGACGGCCACCGGGCGCGCGATCCTGGCCGCGGGCGCCCCGACGGTGAAGAAGACGCTGCTGGAGCTGGGCGGCAAGTCCGCCCACATCGTGCTCGACGACGCCGATTTCAGCGCGGCGTTGCCGATGGCGGCGATGATGGCGTGTGTGATGAGCGGGCAGTCCTGCATCCTGCCCAGCCGGATCCTGTTGCCGCGCAGCCGCTATGACGAGGGCATCGAGACCTTGAAGACCATGATGGAGAACTTCCCGGTCGGTGACCCGTGGACCCAGGGCAACATGCAGGGCCCGCAGATCAGCGCGACCCAGCGCGAGAAGGTACTCGGGCTGATCAAGTCGGGCATCGACTCGGGCGCGCGGCTGGTCACCGGCGGCGGCATCCCGGAGAACCTGCCGGTGGGCTACTACACCCAGCCCACACTGCTGGCCGACGTCGACCCGGATTCGCAGGTGGCCCAGGAGGAGATCTTCGGCCCGGTGCTGACCGTGACTCCGTACGACACCGACGACGAGGCCATCGCGATCGCCAACAACACCATCTACGGCCTGTCCGGCGAGGTGTCCAGCGCCGACGTGGATCGCGCCTTCGCCGTGGCCACCCGCATGCGCACCGGCAACGTCACCATCAACGGCAAGAGCCACTTCGGCATCGGCAGCCCGTTCGGCGGCACCAAGCAATCCGGGCTGGGCTACCGCAACGGCGAAGAGGGTTACAAGGAGTACCTCGAAGCCAAGACGATCGGCATGCCCGACCAGTGACGGCGCCGCACGCCGGCGACGTCCTGGAGATCGAGAACCTGCTGACGCGCTACTGCCGTGCGGTGGACTCGAAGGACTGGCCGCTGTACCGGTCGATGTTCACCGACGGTGCGCGCGTGGACTATTCGGCGGCCGGACTGTTCGTCGGCACGTGTGACGACGCCGTGGCCTACCTGACCCGGCACCAGGAGTCGATCAGCGTCGGCATGCACTACGTCACCAACGTCGAGAGCCGGATCGACGGCGACACCGCCGAAGTGGTGGCGACGTGGTTCAACGCCGTTGCGCTGCCGAAGAAAACAGGCATCTCGTTCTTCGGGGGCCGGTGGCACGACGAGATGACGCGGACACCGCATGGTTGGCGGATCCGGACACTGCGACTGGAGGTTCTCTGATGGATGCCGCACAGGTCAGTGACGAGTTGGAGATCCGGGCGCTGCTGAGCCGGTATGCCCGCGCCGTGGACACCAAGGACTGGGAGCTCTACCGGTCGGTGTTCACCGACGACGCGCTCATCGACTATTCCTCTGCCGGGATTCCGCCGGGTTCCCGTGACGAGATCGCCGAGATGTTCCGCGCGGCGTTCGAGTCGATCCCGTGGACCATGCACTACATCACCAACGTCGAAGCCGACATCGACGGCGACACCGCGACGGTGCGGGCCATGTTCTACAACCCGATGCAACTGCCCGGCATGGCCGAGCAGAGCTCGTGCGGCGGGTACTACTTCCACGATCTGGTCCGGACGGACGACGGCTGGCGCAGCCGTCACCTCCGCGAGGACAACGTCTGGTTCGTCAACCGCCCGGGCGAAGCGGCGGCGGGCTGACTCAGCCCTGCGCGGCCAACTGTCCGCAGGCAGCGGCGATCTCGCGGCCGCGGGTGTCGCGCACCGTGCAGGACACGCCTTTGGCGCGCACGCGGCGGACGAACTCGCGTTCCACCGGTTTGGGACTGGCGTCCCACTCACTGCCCGGCGTCGGGTTCAGTGGGATGAGGTTGACGTGCACGAGCGGCCCGAGTGCGGCGTGCAGCTTCTTGCCCAGCAGGTCGGCCCGCCACGGCTGGTCGTTGACGTCACGGATCAACGCGTACTCGATCGACACCCGCCGACCGGTCACGTCGGCGTAGTAACGCGCCGCGTCGAGGACCTCGCCGACCGGCCAGCGGTTGTTCACCGGCACCAGCGTGTCGCGCAGTTCGTCGTCGGGCGTGTGCAGCGACACCGCCAAGGTGACGTTGAGCTTCTCGTCGGCGAGCTTGCGGATCGCCGGCGCCAGACCGACCGTCGACACCGTCACCGAGCGGGCCGAGATACCGAATCCGTTCGGGGCCGGCGCGATGATCCGCCGGACCGCGGCGACCACCCGGTTGTAGTTGGCCAGCGGTTCGCCCATACCCATGAAGACGATGTTCGAGAGGCGGCCGCGGGCGGAGCCCGCAATTGGACCGCCGCGGGCGGAGCCCGCAATTGGACCGCCGCGGGCGGAGCCCGCAATTGGA
>NZ_JBGGKT010000022.1:0-48549 GCF_041287115.1 Mycobacterium sp. pV006
CACCACCGACCCCACACCGGCATCGGCGGAATGACACCAATCGAGCGCCTACGCGTTCACAACCTACCCGTGAAGAACATCTAGCGCGACTTCGCGGCAATTCCGCCCGGACCCTTCTGCTGGAATTGGAACACGTTCTAGTCTGTAGCCATGACCGCAGTCGATGCCTCCTCGCGCCAGCGCTCGTCGGACCCGATGCTCCGTCATTTCCTGCACTCCGGACACCTCACCGCCGGGGCGTTGCGGCGGCACAAGGACCGGCCGGTGCTGTTCCTCGGCGACACCACGATGACCGGCGGCGAACTCGCCGACCGCATCAGCCAATACATCCAGGCGTTCGAGGCGCTGGGCGCCGGCACCGGTGCGGCGGTCGGGCTGCTGTCGCTGAACCGCCCCGAGGTGCTGATGATCATCGGCGCCGGCCAGACCCAGGGCTACCGGCGCACGGCACTACACCCTCTGGGTTCCCTCGACGACCACGCCTACGTGCTCACCGACGCGGAGGTGACGTCGCTGATCATCGACCCGAACCCGATGTTCGTCGAGCGGGCGCTGGGGTTGGTGCAGAAGGTGCCGTCGCTCAAGCAGGTGCTGACCATCGGCCCGGTGCCGCCCGAGCTCGTCGAGGCCGACGTCACCGCGGTCGACCTGACCGCCGAAGCCGCGAAGTACCCGGCCCAGCCGCTGGTCGCCGCGGATCTGCCGCCCGATCACATCGGCGGACTGACCTACACCGGCGGCACCACCGGCAAGCCCAAGGGCGTCATCGGCACCACGCAGTCGATCACCACGATGACCACGGTGCAGCTGGCCGAGTGGGAGTGGCCGGAGAACCCCCGTTTCCTGATGTGCACACCGCTGTCGCACGCCGGCGCCGCCTTCTTCACCCCGGTGATCGTCAAAGGCGGTGAGCTGCGGGTGATGACGAAGTTCGACCCCGCCGAGGTGCTGCGCGTCATCGAAGAGCAGAAGATCACCGCGACGATGCTGGTGCCGTCGATGATCTACGCGCTGATGGACCACCCGGATTCGCACACCCGCGATCTGTCGTCGCTGGAGACCGTCTACTACGGCGCCTCGGCGATGAATCCGGTCCGGCTCAAGGAGGCGATCCGCCGCTTCGGCCCGATCTTCGCGCAGTACTACGGCCAGTCCGAGGCGCCGATGGTGATCACCTACCTGTCGAAGAAGGACCACGACGAGAAGCGGCTCACGTCGTGCGGACGGCCGACGCTGTTCGCGCGCGTGGCGTTGCTCGACTCCGACGGCCGGCCGGTGCCCCAGGGCGAGGTCGGCGAGATCTGCGTGTCCGGGCCGCTGCTGTCCGGCGGGTACTGGAACCTGCCCGAGGCCACCGCGGACACGTTCCGGGACGGCTGGATGCACACCGGCGACCTGGCCCGCGAGGACGAGGACGGCTTCTACTACATCGTCGACCGCACCAAGGACATGATCGTCACGGGTGGGTTCAACGTGTTCCCCCGTGAAGTGGAAGACGTTGTGGCCGAACATCCTTCGGTGGCCCAGGTGTGCGTCATCGGCACTCCGGACGACAAGTGGGGCGAAGCGGTCACCGCGGTGGTCGTGCTGCGTCCCGACGCCGACGGCTCCGAGGAGGCGGTCGCGCGGATGACCACCGAGATCCAGACCGCGGTCAAGGAGCGCAAAGGTTCGGTGCAGTCCCCCAAGCAGGTGATCGTGGTGGACTCGGTGCCGGTGACCGCGCTGGGCAAGCCGGACAAGAAGGCGGTCCGGGCACAGTTCTGGGCTGGCGCCGACCGTTCCGTCGGCTGAGCCGACGAGTCAGGCACCGTAGGCTGAGACCCGTTGTGGCGAGCGCGCGTGTTTGTGCGCAACACACCGGGGAAAGGTGAGCACTTTGGGCGCGCTCGCGGGCCGCTGGTTTCCCGGTGACCACCTCGGTCTCGACTTTCCCGGCGACGCCGAGGCGCTCACAGCCGGCGGACCCGCGTTCCTGACCGACGCGCTGCACCGCGCCGGCACCCTGGCGGCCGGCAACGCCGTCGTCTCCGTCGACGAGGTCCGCGAGTTCCGCGGCGGCAGCACCGGCCGCAAGGCACTGCTGACCGTCTCCTACCGGCAGCCCACCGACCTTCCGGACGAATTGTTCGTCAAGTTCTCCCGCGACTTCGACGACCCGGCCCGCGACCTCGGGCGCAGCCAGATGGCACTCGAGGTGCGTTTCGCGTTGCTGACCCGCGACCAGAGTTTCCCGATCGCCGTGCCGCGCTGTGTGTTCGCCGACTATCACGCCGCCACCGGGACCGGAACTCTGATCACGAGCCGAATCCCGTTCGGCGTCAACGGCGTCGAACCGCACTACGACAAGTGCGCCGATTACACGATGCCCGACCCGCTGGCGCACTACCGCGCGTTGTTCACGGCGCTGGGGCGGTTGGCCGGCGCCCAGAAGAGCGGCCGGCTCGGCACCGATGCGGACTTCGCCGTCGACATGCGCGCCCTGTCGGTCGGGGAACGCCCGCCCCCGACCGGCGAACAGATACATCGCCGGCTCGACCAACTCGCCGAACTGGCGGGCCGCCCCGGCCTGCTGCCCGCGAATATCACGACGCCACAATTCCTCTCGCGGCTGCGGCGCGAGGCCCCCGGTGTGCCCGGCCGGGTCGACGCCCTGTGGGACACCCTCGGTGACCCGGACTACGTCGCGCTGTGTCATTGGAACGCCAACGTGGACAATGCGTGGTTCTGGCGCGACGGCGACGCACTGCGGTGCGGCCTACTCGACTGGGGCTGCGTCGGCGAGATGAACCTGGCGATGGCGGTGTGGGGTTCGCTGTGCAGCGCCGAAACCGCCCTGTGGGACACGCATCTCGACGAACTGCTCGAGCACCTCGTCGCCGAGTACGTCTCTGCCGGCGGTCCGCCGCTCGATGTCACGCGACTGCGCGCCCACTTACTGACCTACGTCGCGATCATGGGGACGACGTGGCTGCTCGACGTCCCGGGGTTCCTCCTCAAGGCGCTCCCCCCGGATGTGGCCGACCGATTCGACCCGCGGGTCGCCGACGACGAGCAGATCCGCAGCCGGCTGCTGATGATGACCAACTTCCTGAATCTGTGGGACCGGTCGGACGTCGCCGCGATCGTCGCTGACTGACCCAGACACCGTGCGGGGCGGCCAGAATCGGTTTCCAGGCGTAACTTCGGACCCATGGGCAATGCACGCATCCGGCCACCGTGGTGGCTCAAACCGCTCAACAAGACCCTGATGGCCGGGGTTCGGATCGGGCTCATCAAAGACGGGCCCGTGGTGCTGACGGTCACGGGCCGCAAGTCCGGACGCCTGCGCTCGACGCCGATCACCCCGTTCGAGGTCGACGGCCGACGCTACGTGGTCGGCGGCTTTCCCGGCGCGGACTGGGTCCGCAACGCACAGGCCCACCCCGAGGCGACGCTGACCCGCGGCAAGGTGCGCGAACCGGTGCGGATGGTCGAGCTCCCCGCCGAGGAGGCCCGCCCGCTGTTGCGCCAGTTCCCGACCCTGGTGCCCACCGGTGTCGACTTCATGAAGAACGCCGGGTTGGTCACCGGGGCGAACCCCGACGAGTTCGAAAGGCTGGCCGGGCGCTGCGCGGTGTTCCGGTTCGATAGCGTCTGACAGGTGGACAACCCGTTCGACGCCAGCCTGTGGGAGCCGGTCCCCGGCTTCGAGGACCTGACCGACATCACCTATCACCGCCACGTCGCCGACGGGCGGCGCCTGCCGACGGTGCGGGTCGCGTTCGACCGCCCCGAGGTGCGCAACGCGTTCCGACCCCACACGGTCGACGAGCTCTACCGCGTGCTCGACCACGCCCGGATGTCGTCCGACGTGGGCGTCATCCTGCTGACCGGCAACGGTCCGTCCCCCAAGGACGGCGGCTGGGCGTTCTGTTCGGGCGGTGACCAGCGCATCCGCGGCCGGTCGGGCTACCAGTACGCGTCCGGGGAGACCGCCGAGACCGTGGATCCGGCCCGCGCCGGCCGGCTGCACATCCTGGAGGTGCAGCGACTGATCCGGTTCATGCCGAAGCCGGTGATCTGCCTGGTCAACGGGTGGGCCGCCGGCGGCGGCCACTCGCTGCACGTGGTGTGCGACCTGACGCTGGCCAGCCGCGAGCACGCGCGGTTCAAACAGACCGACGCTGACGTCGGCTCGTTCGACGGTGGCTACGGCAGCGCGTACCTGGCACGCCAGACCGGACAGAAGTTCGCGCGCGAGATCTTCTTCCTGGGGCGGGCCTACACCGCCGAGCAGATGCACGCGATGGGCGCGGTCAACGAAGTGGTGGACCACGCGGACTTGGAAACCGTTGCGTTGCAATGGGCTTCGGAGATCAACGGCAAGTCGCCGCAAGCCATCCGGATGCTCAAGTACGCGTTCAACCTGCTCGACGACGGGTTGGTGGGTCAGCAGCTGTTCGCCGGCGAGGCCACCCGCCTGGCCTACATGACCGACGAGGCCGTCGAGGGCCGCGACGCGTTCCTGGAGAAACGCGACCCCGACTGGTCGCCGTTCCCCCGCTACTTCTGACCGCCGCCGGACCAACGGAGCGGACCAGGGAGAGGACGAGACCATGAGCAGGAATCCGTTGCGGCGGCTGGCCGATCAGGTGCTGCTGACCAGCATGCGTCCGCCGATCCTGCCGGCGCTGCTGGAGCGGACGTCACGCGACATCGTCGACCTGGCCGGGAAGCGGATCCTGCTGACGGGCGCGTCGTCGGGTATCGGGGAGGCGGCCGCGGAGAAGCTGGCCCGTCGCGGCGCCACGGTCATCGCGGTGGCGCGGCGCCAGGAACTGCTCGACGCGCTCGTCGAACGCATCACCACCGACGGCGGCGCCGCGCGCGCGTATGCGAGCGACCTGTCCGACCTCGACGCCGTCGACGACCTGGTGGCCGCTGTCGGCGAGGAATTCGGTGGCGTCGACATCCTGATCAACAACGCCGGCCGCTCGATCCGCCGCCCGCTGACCGAATCGCTGGACCGCTGGCACGACGTCGAGCGCACCATGGCCTTGAACTACTACGGTCCGCTGCGGCTGATCCGCGGGTTGGCCCCCGGAATGCTCGAGCGCGGCGACGGCCACATCATCAACGTGTCGACGTGGGGTGTGAAGACCGAGTCGCCGCCGCTGTTCGGGGTGTACAACGCGTCCAAGGCGGCGTTGTCGTCGATCAGCCGGATCATCGAAACCGAGTGGGCCGGCCGCGGTGTGCACGCCACGACGCTGTACTACCCGCTGGTCAAGACCCCGATGATCGCCCCGACCCGCGCCTACGACGGGCTGCCCGGACTGTCGGCCGCCGAGGCCGCCGGATGGATGGTCACCGCCGCGCGCCACCGCCCCGTCAGCATCGCACCGCGCATCGCCGTGACCGCCCACGCGATCAACAGCATCGCCCCGGGCGCCGTGGACGCCATCATGAAGCGCCAACGGATGCAGCCCACCGATCGATGATCGCGACCGTCGCCGACATCCTCCGCGTCCACGGGCGTGCGCGTCCCGACGCGCCGGCACTGATCGTCGACGACCGCGTCCTGACCTTCGCCGACCTCGACGCCCGCTCCAACCGGGCCGCGCAGGCCTTCGCCTCGGCCGGTGTCGGTCGCGGGGACCGGGTGGCGTTCGTCGAGAAGAACAGCGTCGAATTCTTCGACGTCGCTTTCGGTCTGGCGAAACTCGGCGCGGTCGCGGTGCCGGTGAACTGGCGCCTGGCCGCCCCGGAGATCCGCCACATCCTCGCCGACTGCGACGCGAAGGTCGTCGTCGTCGGCGCCGAGTTCTTCGGCCAACTCGAAGCCGTCGAGAACGACCTCGACGCGACGCTCGTCGCGGTCGGATCCCACGACCGCTGGCCTGATTTCGACGACTGGGTGGCCGGCCACTCGGCCGTCGACCCCGGGGTGCGCACGGCTGCCGACGACCTGGTGATGCTGATGTACACCTCGGGCACCACGGGGTTGCCCAAGGGGGTGATGCTCAGCAACGCCAACTACGTCTGCAAGACCGGCGGGGTGGCTGCGGGGGCGTGGCAGCTGTCCGCCGACGCGGTCAGTCTGGCGGTCATGCCGCTGTTCCACATGGCCGGTTCCGGTTGGGTGTTCGCCGGGTTATGGGAGGGCGCGACGACGGTGCTGCTCCGCGACGTGGTTCCGTCGGCGATCCTCGACGCGATCGAACGCCACCGCGTCACCAACATCCTGCTGGTGCCGGCCGTCATCGCGTCCCTGCTCGACACCCCGGAGGTCGAGTCCGCCGATCACTCGGCGTTACGCCTGATCGTCTACGGGGCCTCCCCGATCAGTGACGACGTGCTCCTGCGCGGCATCGACCGGTTCGGTGCCATCTTCGCGCAGGTGTACGGCATGACCGAGACGTCCGGATCAATCACCCAACTCGACGGCCCCGACCACACGCCGCAGCTGCTGCGCTCGTGCGGGAAGCCGTATCCGTGGGTCGAGTTGCGCATCGTCGGCCCGGACGGTCGGGATGTCCCGACCGGTGCGGTCGGCGAGGTGTGGACGCGTTCGGCGCAGAACATGCTGGGCTACTGGAACAACCCGGACGCCACCGCGGCCACGCTGACCGCCGACGGCTGGCTGCGCACGGGGGACGCCGGCTACGTCGACGCCGACGGCTACCTGTACCTCTACGACCGGGTCAAGGACATGATCGTCTCCGGCGGTGAGAACGTGTACCCGATCGAGGTGGAGAACGTTCTGATGGCGCATCCCGGGGTCGCCGACGTCGCGGTGATCGGCGTCCCCGATCCGAAGTGGGGCGAGGCCGTCAAGGCCGTCGTCGTCCCCGCGACCGGCGTCCGGCTCGACCGGACGGAGCTGCTCACGTTCGCCCGCAGCCGCCTGGCCGGGTTCAAACTGCCCAAGAGCATCGACGTCGTCGACGCGTTGCCGCGCACGCCCAGCGGCAAGATCCTCAAACGCGCTCTGCGCGAGCCGTACTGGGCCGACGCGGAGCGCCGCATCGGCTGAGCACTCTGGTAGACACAATGACCATGGACATCCTGGCCAGCCGGGTGCTGTTCCGCCCGAAGGACTATGCGCGCACGGTGGCGTTCTATCGCGACGGGCTGGGCCTCGCGATCGCGCGGGAGTACGCCGCCGGGACCGTGTTCTATGCCGGGCAGTCGCTGATCGAGATCGCCGGCCACGGCGGCCCGGACGAGGGTGCGCCGCCGTTTCCCGGCGCGCTGTGGCTGCAGGTGCGCGACGTCTACGCCACCCAGGAGGAGTTCCGCGCGCGCGGTGTCACGATCACCCGCGAGGCGAAGCAGGAGCCGTGGGGACTGCTCGAGATGCACGTCAGCGATCCGGACGGGGTGGAGCTGATCTTCGTGCAGGTGCCCGACGACCATCCGTTGCGGCGCGACATCCGGAATTAACGCGTCGGCGCCCCCAACGGCCACCCGACCGAGGCCAACCGGGCCGCGACCTGGTGGATCTCCTCGGGGTTGGGTTCCTTGGCCGTCACCATGTGGATGGCCGCGCGGATCTCCTGCGGGGTGACCGTGTCGGAATCGTTGCCCCGCAACACGGCCTGGGCGACCTCGACGACCTCTTCCTCGGTCAGGGTGCGCGACAACAACGCCAGCAGGGGAAAGTAGTCATGCCGCGGGACGCCCTGCGGGTAGCCGTCGTGCAGCCACGTCAGCACGCTTTCGAAAACACCGGAAGCCATTTACATCACTCACTTGGCGGGCAGGAACGGGAACAGGTCCACACCGGTGTGGTGGATGATCGTCGCGCGGGTGATCCACAGCACCGCGGTGATGATCGCCCACGCCACGAACACGAACAGTGCGATGCCCAGGTAGCGCATGCCGGGCCGGGCGGCCACGACGGCGGACCCGTCGGACCCGTCGCTGCCCTGGCCGCGCGAGTACGCCACCAATCCGGCGGCGAACAGCGCCGGCAGCCCGGCCCCCAGCACGAGGCCGACGGCCAACACCTTCAGGATGCTCTCGAAGTACGTCATCACTGTCCTTCCCGGCTCAGACGGCGACCGGTTCGACGGTCGGCTTGGGCGATGTCGGGATCTCGCGCAGTTCGGCCGGGATGACCGAGTTGGTCTGGCCGTCCCAGTCGGCGTTGACGTTGGAGTGGTCCACCTTCTGGATCTGGGCGCGCCGCCACATGGCGTAGGACGCGGCCACCAGCACCGCGAAGATCAGGCCGTCGCCGGCCAACGCGGAACCGGTCAACGCCTCCACCCCGTGCGACAACCAGAACGCCAGCGCTCCGACCAGCCCGGCCGCGGGCAGTGTCACCAACCAGGCCACGGCCATCCGGCCGGCCACCGCCCAGCGCACCTCGGCGCCGGTCTTGCCGACGCCGCTGCCCAGGATCGATCCGGTGGCGACGTGGGTGGTCGACAGCGCCATACCCGCCGCGCTGGAGCTCAGGATGATCGCCGCCGACGACGCCTCGGCGGCCAGACCCTGCGGCGACTCGATCTCGACGAGCCCCTTGCCCAGGGTGCGGATGACGCGCCAGCCGCCCAGATAGGTGCCCAGGCCGATGGCCACCGCGCAGCTGAAGATCACCCAGAACGGCAGCCCGTCCTGCTTCACGTCGCCGCTGAGGTGACCGGTGGTGATCAGCGCGAGCGCGATGACGCCCATCGTCTTCTGCGCGTCGTTGGTGCCGTGCGACAGCGCGACCAGCGAGGCGGTCGCGATCTGTCCCCAACGGAAGCCCTGTTCGCGCTGCTTCTTGGCGACGTTGCGGGTGATCCGGTAGACCAGCCAGGTGCCGCAGGCCGCGACCAGACAGGCGATCACCGGCGCCGCGAGCGCGGGCAGCAGCACCTTCGCCGTCACCCCGGACCAGTTGACCCCACCCAGACCGATGGCCGCGATCCCGGCACCGATCAGACCGCCGAACAGCGCATGCGACGAACTCGACGGGATGCCGAAGAGCCACGTCAGCAGGTTCCACAGGATGCCGCCGATGAGCCCGGCGAAGATGATGGTCAGCCCGGTAGAGGCGTCGATGGTCGGCAGCAGCGCGCCGCTGGCGCCGTCCTGGATCCGCAGCACCGAGGTGGTGACGGTGACGGCGACCTCCACCGACAGGAAGGCGCCGACGAGATTGAGCACCCCGGCCAGCAACACCGCCGACTTGGGCTTGAGCGCGCGGGTCGCGACCGACGTGGCCATCGCGTTCCCGGTGTCGTGGAACCCGTTGGTGAAGTCGAACGCCAGTGCCGTTGCCACCAACAGCACCAGAATGATCAACTCTGCGCTCATGCCGTCATTCTGCTGCTCGCAGCGCGGAATCCACTAATCGACACCCGGAAAAATCGACGTCCTGACGTGCCACTTTTCCCGCGCTGGGAACACTGTTCATCTGTTGTTCACCTGACGTCCGGATGTTGTTGGCCCGGCTGATCCCAGCCGTCCCACAGCTACCATCGGAACCGCACGCATCCTGCCGACCGAGGACACACCATAGCCACGCTGCAGCCCGTCGAGATCCCCTCCGGCCCGGCCGCCGTGTCCGCTGTCCGGGTGGCCGACGACGTCCTGCACGGCCGCATCTGCGCGTTGCCGGTACCTGCTGCGGATCCCGCCCAGATCACGCTGCTGACAACGACTTTGCGGGCCGGCGAACCGATCGACGACGCCGTCGCGGTGGTGCTGTCCACCTCGGGGACCACGGGACCGCCGAAAGGCGCGCTGCTACCCGTGTCGGCCCTGACCGCCAGCGCGGAGGCCACCCACGACCGGCTCGGCGGACCGGGTCGGTGGCTGCTGGCGTTGCCGGCCTATCACGTCGCGGGATTCCAGGTGCTGGTGCGCAGCGCGCTCACCGGCACTGACCCGGTGGCGGTGCCCCCCGGCTTCGCTCCCGCCGATCTGGTGGTCGCGGTGGCCGCCATGGGCAGCGGCCGGCGCTATGCATCGCTGGTTGCCGCACAGCTGGACAAGGCGCTGCGTGATCGGTCCGCCACCGATGCGTTGGCCGCGCTGGACGCCGTCCTGATCGGTGGCGGTCCGATGCCCGCCGGACTGTCCGAAAAGGCCTCTGCCGCAGGGATTACGGTGGTGCGCACCTACGGGATGAGTGAGACCGCCGGCGGCTGCGTCTACGACGGCCGACCCCTGACCGGGGTGGAGGTGAAAGTATCCGACGCCGGCCTGGTTTCGTTGGGTGGGCCGACGGTCGCCCTGGGTTACCGCAACCCCGTCACCCCGGACCCGTTCGCTGATCCTGGCTGGTTCCAAACCAATGACGTTGGCGTGCTGGATGATTCGGGCACGCTTCGCATTCTGGGCCGCGCCGACGACGGCATCAGTACCGGTGGGCTGACGGTGCTGCCGGAACTGGTGGAGGCCGCGGTGCAGACCCATCCGGGGGTGGCCGAGTGCGCAGTCTTCGGCGTGCCCGACCAGCGGCTCGGTCAGCGCGTGGTCGTCGCGGTAGTCCCCGAACGCGGCGCCACAGTGACGCTGGAAGCGCTGCGCGAGCACGTGGCCACCCGGCTGGCGCCGACGGCCGCGCCGCGGGAACTGCACGTCGTCGACGAGCTGCCACGGCGAGGCATCGGCAAGGTGGACCGGCGCGCGCTGGCGAGCCGGTTCGAAGACGCCGCGCCTTCGGCATGATGGGACCCATGAGCCGCCAGGTCACCAGCGCCGAGGAACTGCGCGCCATCGTCGGCCAACCCAGCCAACCGGTCATCGACAAGGTCAAGGACCGGCTGTTGCCGCCGCACCGGCAGTGGTTGGCGCACACACCGCTGGGCTTCGTCGCGACCACCGACGCCGCAGGCCGGGTGGACGTCTCACCCAAAGGGGACCCCGCCGGATTCGTCCACGTCATCGACGACACCACCATCGCGATTCCGGAACGCCCCGGCAACCGGCGGGTCGACGGCTACCTCAACGTGCTGGAGCGACCCCGCGTGGGCACCCTGTTCGTCATCCCCGGCCGCGGGGACACGCTGCGCATCAACGGCAGCGCCCGCGTCATGGCCGACGCCGACTACTTCGACACCATGGTGGTCGCGGGCAAACGTCCGCTCCTGGCGCTGGAAATCGATGTCGAAGAGGTGTTCTTCCACTGCTCCAAGGCATTTCTGCGCGCTGAGGCCTGGCAACCCGACACGTGGGATCCCGCCGCGGTTCCCAGTGCCGCGCAGTTGGTCAAGATGATGTGGGAGTCGGCCGATCTCGGGCAGCTGACCGACTACTTCAGCGAGTCCAACATGCGCACCATGCTGTACTGAACGGCCAACACTGACGATTGGATGACATCCAGGCGGGCAACCGTCGTTGCGCGCTAACCTCGGTGTGGTGACCCGTGTGCTGATCGCGGACGACGACGACGTCGTGCGCAACGTGGTGCGTCGGTACCTGGAGCGCGACGGTCTGGAAGTCCTGTCCGCCAACGACGGCACCGAAGCGCTGCGCCTGTTGCGTTCCCAACGCATCGACGTCGCCGTCCTCGACGTGATGATGCCCGGGCCCAACGGACTGTCGCTGTGCCGCGGACTGCGGCGCGGCGGCGATTTCTCGATGCCGGTCATCCTGCTGACCGCGCTCGGCGAGGAGGAGGACCGCATCGCGGGCCTCGAGGCCGGCGCCGACGACTACCTGACCAAACCGTTCAGTCCACGCGAGTTGGTGCTGCGGGTCCGCTCGGTGTTGCGCCGCAGTCCCGCCGCCGGGCCGTCCCCCGACCAGATCCGGTCCGGCGATCTGACGGTGTCACCCGCGGCCCGCACGGCATCGGTGGCGGGCGTCCCGGTCAGCCTGACGAACCGCGAATTCGACCTGCTGGTGTTCTTCCTGACTCACAGCGACGTCGTGTTCACCCGCGAGGACCTGCTCAAGCAGGTCTGGCGGTGGGACTTCGGCGACCTGTCCACCGTGACGGTGCACGTGAAGCGGTTGCGCGCCAAACTCGGCGACCGGCACCGGGTGCAGACGGTGTGGGGCCGCGGTTACATGTGGGCGTCGCAGCAACCCGCGCCGGCCTCCGGACAGACGGATGCCGCCAGCTGAGTTCGCCGAGATCGTCGGCTGGGCCCTGGCCTGCTCGGTACCCGTAGTCATCGCCGGCGCCGCGGTGATCCGCATCGCGCGCTCGTGGTCGCTCGCGGTGAGCATGGTCGCGCTGGTGCTCATCCCGGTGCTCGCGACCTTCACCGGGGTGCTGGGCGCCAGTGGGTTCACGGTGACCGAGACGTTCTCGCGGACGTGCGTCGTGCTGGTGGTGGTGGCGATCGTGACGATCCCGGCCGCGGTGATGCTGGGCCGCTACCAGGCGCGTCGCACGGTGTGGGAGGCCGAGATCCGCGACTCCGAACAGGCCGCCGAACAGTCGCGGCGGCAGTTGGTGGCCTTCGTCAGCCACGATCTGCGCACCCCGCTGGCCGGGATCCGGGCGGTGGCCGAGGCGCTCGCCGACGGGGTGGTGCCCGCCGAGGAGGTCGCCGCGCACGCCCAGCACATCGAGCACGAGTCGGTGCGGCTCAGCGAGATGGTCGACGACCTGTTCGAGATGTCGAAGATCAACGCCGGCGCACTGACCCCGTCGCTGGACCCCGTCGCCCTCGACGAGGTCGTCGACGACGTGCTCGCAGCCCACCGCTTGACCGCCGAACGCGCCGGTGTGCAATTGCGCGCCGACCTGCCCGAGCAGCCGGTGCGCGTCCTGGGCAGCCACCGCGCGCTGGTGCGGGTGTTGTCGAACCTGGTGGCCAACGCGATCGCCCACACCCCGCCCGGCGGCCGGGTCGAGCTCGCCCTGGGCGCCGACGGGCACGCCGCGTGGGCGCGCGTCGACGACACCGGGGTCGGCATCGACGAAGCCGACCTGCCGCGCGTGTTCGATGTCGCGTACCGCGGCTCCAACGGCCGTGTGCCGCGGGCGGATTCGTCGCTGCCCAGCGGATCGGGCCTGGGGCTGGCGATCGCGGCCGGACTGGTGCAGGCCCATCGCGGCACCGTCTCGGCGCACAATCTGACCACCGGCGCGCGCTTCGAGGTGCGGCTGCCGCTGGCGTGACCTCAGCCTGGCAGAGAGTTGCTCAACCGCTCGGCCGCGGCCAGGTAGTCCTCGATGAACTCGCGCACCACCTCGCGGGCCGGCTTGACCTTGTTCATCAGGCCGACGCCCTGCCCGACGAAATAGGTGGCCAGCGCCTGGGCTCCCTCGTGGCCCTGCGAGGCCAGCACGTCGATGCGCCGGATCACCGGCTCGCACAACATCGACTGCAGCGGCAGCGGCAGCGGCTGCTGACCGTCCTTGGCCGGGAGCCACGCGTCGGTCCACTCCGAACGCAGCTGGCGCGACGGCTTGCCGGTGCGGCCCGCCGAACGCACCGTGTCGCGCGACGTGGCGGCCAGCATCTTGGCCACGGTGTGCGGCGCGGTCTCGGCTTCCTCGGTGGTCAGCCACACCGAACCCGTCCAGGCGCCGGCCGCGCCGATGGCCACCATGCCCGCCATCTGGCGGCCGGTGACGATGCCTCCGGCGGCCAGCACCGGCACCGCACCGTCGACCGCCTCGAGCACCTCGGGGACGACGACCAGCGTGCTGACCTCGCCGCAGTGTCCGCCGGCCTCGGTGCCCTGCGCGACGATCAGGTCCACGCCCGCGGCGACCTGCTTGACCGCATGCTCCTTGGCGCCGACCAAGGCGGCCACGCGCACCCCGTGTTCTCGCCCGGCCTCTAACATGTAGTCCGGCGGCACGCCGAGTGCGTTGGCGATCAACCGGATCGGGTGCGACAGCGCCACATCGAGCAGTTCCTGGCCGGTGTTGCCCGACAGCATCGGCTTGCCCAGGCGGCGCTCGGGTTCGGGCTCGATGTCGTAGGCGCGCAGCAGGTTGTCGACGATGTCCTTGTACTCCTGCGGGATCCGCCCGGCCAGGTCGGTGCTGGACAACTTCTCGCCTTTGCCCTCGAACTTCGCGGGCACGATCAGGTCGACGCCGTAGGGCTTACCGGCGACGGCCTCGTCGATCCAGGCGAGCTCCTGGTCGAGTTGCTCGGGGCTGTAGGCCGTCGCGCCGAGCACGCCGAAGCCACCCGCGTTGGTGACGGCCGCCACCACGTCGCGGCAATGGCTGAACGCGAAAAGCGGGAAATCGATGCCGTACTGCTCGCACAGTGCTCTGCTCATGGCGTCAGTATGGCTTGACGGGTGTCAACGACACCAGGGGCCCCTGCCCCAGTTCTCACGGCAGCTCGAACGGCAGCGTCATCCCCTCGTGGGGCAGACAGTGCGTGCAGGTTCGTTCGGAGTCGACGACCACAGCGGCCTCAATGGCCTCGTGCACGAGCTTCTTGAACGGCACCAGGTTGCGCTGGAACTCGGCGAAGACGTCGACCGCGCGCACCCCCTGCCCCGACTCGATGCCCGCATCCAGGTCGGTCACCAGTGCGATTGCGGCGTAACACATCTCGAGCTCACGGGCGAGCACTGCCTCCGGGTAGCCGGTCATGTTGACCAGCCGGAAGCCCTGGCTTGCGAACCACCGACTCTCGGCGCGCGTGGAGAACCGCGGCCCCTGGATCACCACCATCGCGCCACCGTCGACGACGTCGGGCAGGCCGGTGACCGCGGTTCGCAGCGACGGGCAGTACGGATCGGCGAAGTCGACGTGGATGCCGCCGGAATCGAAGTAGGTGTCCGCGCGCCCGGAGGTGCGGTCGACGAGTTGGTCCGGCACCACGATCGAGCCGGGGCCCAACGCCGGGTCGAGGCTGCCGACCGCGCACGGGCCGAACACCCGCCGCACCCCGAGCGTGCGTAGCGCCCACATGTTGGCGCGGTAGGGCACGGTGTGGGGCGAGAACTCGTGGTCGATGCCGTGGCGCGGCAGGAACGCGACCTCGTGCGCACCGACCGTGCCGACGGTGAGCGGTGCGCTCGGCGGACCGTACGGGGTGTCCACGCTGACGGCGCGGGCGTCGGCTCCGAAGAACGAGTAGAAGCCGCTGCCGCCGATGACTCCGATCACCGGCTACGCGTCGTCGTCGGACTGCTGCACCGCGCGCCGGGCGGTATCGCGGATCTCGAACACGTCGGTGGCGAACCCGCCGACGGCGTTCGCGACGTCCTTGACCGCCGTGGTGATGATCGTGCTCACCTCGCCGATGACCGAGGCGCCGGACGCGACGATCTCCTGGAGCGCGTCCTTACCGATCTCGGCCTTGCTCAGTCGCTCGTCCATGCGCACAGTCTGCCACGCCCGGCGACCTGCAAGACTGGCCCTCGTGGCCACATTCGCGCAGTGGGTGGAGGGCGCGCGTCCGCGGACGCTGCCCAACGCCGTCGCCCCCGTCCTCGCAGGCACCGGTGCCGCCGCGGCGCTCGACGGTGCGTCGTGGTGGCGTGCGCTGCTGGCCTTGCTGGTCTCGCTCGGCATGATCGTCGGGGTCAACTACGCCAACGACTACTCCGACGGCATCCGCGGCACCGACGACGTCCGCGCCGGCCCGTTGCGGTTGGTCGGTTCGAAGGTGGCGTCGCCGCGGGCGGTGCTGACCGCGGCGATCGTGAGCCTGACGATCGGCGCGCTCGCCGGTCTGGTGCTGGCCTGGGTGTCGGCGCCGTGGCTGATCGCCGTCGGCGCGGTATGCATCGCCGGGGCCTGGCTGTACACCGGCGGGTCGAAGCCGTACGGCTACCGCGGGTTCGGCGAGATCGCCGTGTTCGTGTTCTTCGGCCTGGTCGCGGTGCTGGGCACGCAGTACACACAGGCGCTGCGGGTCGACTGGGTGGGCGTGACGCTCGCGGTCGCGACGGGCTGTCTGTCGTCGGCGGTGCTGGTGGCCAACAACCTGCGCGACATCCCCACCGACGCCGAGAGCGGCAAGATCACCCTGGCCGTGCGGCTCGGCGACGCGAAGACGCGGGTGCTGTTCCAGGTGTTGCTGGCCGCCGCGTTCGCGCTGACGTTGGTGCTGGTGGCCGCGACGCCGTGGTGCGCGGTCGGGCTGGTCGCGCTGCCGCCGGCGCTGCGGGCCGTCAAGCCGGTGCGCGGCGGTGCCGGTGGTAAGGACCTGATCCTCGTGTTGCGCGACACCGGGCTGACGATGCTGGTGTGGGCGGTCGCGGTCGCGCTGGCGTTGATTTTCGGCTGATCGGGTGGCCTGAAGCACTCTGAGCGGGCGTTTGCGCCCCGGATTCGCGTGGTATCTAGGCCGGGATGAACGCTGCCCCGACATCCGGTGAGTCCGTCGACGCCCGCGAGGCCCACCGGGTGGTGGCGGCGCTGTCCGAGGCGTTCTCCGCGAAGATCGTCGGTCAGGAACGCCTGCGTGAATCCCTGCTGATCGGTCTGCTCACCGGCGGGCACGTACTGCTGGAGAGTGTGCCGGGGCTGGCCAAGACCACCGCGGCGCGCGTGATCGCCGAGTCGATCGACGGGCGCTTCCACCGCATCCAGTGCACCCCGGACCTGCTGCCCAGCGACATCGTCGGCACCCAGATCTACGACGCCTCGACGGGCCGGTTCGTCACGCAGCTGGGCCCGGTGCACGCCAACGTCGTACTGCTCGACGAGATCAACCGTTCCAGCGCCAAGACCCAGAGCGCGATGCTCGAAGCGATGGAGGAACGGCAGACCACGATCGCGGGCACGGTGTACCCGATCCCCGAGCCGTTCCTGGTGATCGCGACCCAGAACCCGGTCGACCAGGAAGGCACCTACGCCCTGTCGGAGGCCCAGACCGACCGGTTCCTGATCAAGGAGATCGTCGGCTACCCGACGCCGGAGCAAGAGGTCGAAGTCATGCTGCGCCGCGACGCCGGGATCTACGAGAAAGACCGCCCCACCCGTCCGGTGGCCACGCTGGAGCAGATCCGGCGCGTCCAGCAGGTGGTGCGCGAGGTGTACATGAGCCCCGAGTTGATGCTCTACGCCGGGCGGCTGGTCGGCGTGACCCGCGACCCGGGCAACCACCTGCCCGCTCAGGTGGCCCGGCTGGTCGACTACGGCGCCAGCCCGCGCGCCACCATCGCCCTGTGCACCGCAGCCCGCGCGCTGGCCGTGCTGGCCGGCCGAAATCATGTGCTGCCCAGCGATGTCGCCGACGTCGCCCACCGGGTGCTGCAGCACCGGCTGATCCTCGGCTTCGAGGCGGCCGGCGCCGGCGTCACCGCCGACGTGGTGATCGACGCCGCCCTGCGAGCCGTGCGGGTGCCCTGAGGGGGCCGCGGTGGGTAAGCACCTCGACCGGACCCGATCGATCTTCGGGTCGGACACCCGCGGCATGCTCGACGGCGGCCGACACGCGCTCCTGCACACCCGCACACTGGATTTCGACGAACTGCGCCCGTATGTCCCCGGCGACGACGTCCGCGACATCGACTGGAAAGCCACCGCGCGTTCGGGTGAGGTGCTGATCAAGAGGTTCGTCTCCGAGACCCACCACAAGGTGCTGCTGGTCGCCGATGCCGGGATCAACATGACCGCGCTGACACCGAGCGGAGAACGCAAGTGCGACATCGCCACCCACATCCTGGGCGCGATCGGGCTGATCACCCTGGGTCGCTCCGACGAGATCGGCATGGTCTACGGAGACGCGCGCGGCAGCATCAACGTCCGTCTCCGCCGAGGTGAGAACCACGTGGAGAACATGCTGGCGCGCTACCACGACCACCTGTCCGGCCAGCAGGGTGCCAGCGACATCGTCTGCCAATTGACCTATGTGGCAGACCATTACCGGCACACCATGCTCGTCGTGATGGTCTCCGACGAGCCGGACCCGACACCCGAACTCGAGGCAGCGCTACAGCGCCTGGCCGGTCGCCACGACCTGCTGTGGGCGATGGTCGCCGACCGCTCCGCCGCCGAGGACGGCGGGTTCGACGTGGCCAGCGGGCGGCCCGTCCTCGGTTTCGCCGCCGCCGATCCGAGGGTGGTTGCCGCGTATCGGCGCGCGGAGCAGCACCGCGCGGCGCGCACCACCGAGTTACTGAATCGGCACGCGATCGCGCACACCACGATCACCTCGAGCAAAGGCATCCGGACCCACATCGCCGGTCTGACGAGGGTGGGATCGCGTGCAGGATGATCTGCTGCGGTTCGTGGGCGGTCCCCCCGGATACTCGCCGTGGTGGCTGGTTCTCGGCGTCCTTCTGCTGGCCCTCGTCATCTGCTGGTACGCAACCGTTTTCGTGGCCACTATGCCGTCGCAGCGGTTGCGTCGCATCCCGGTGATCCGCGACCTGCACGCCCGTGTGCTGCGTCACCGGTATGAGCGCACCGTGGCATCGATCGGTCGGCGGCACCGCGCCGGTGAGCTGTCCGACGCACAAGCCGGCGCGGAGCTCAGCAGCGCGTTGCGCAGCTTCCTGCACCAAGCCACCGGCCAACGCGCGCAGTACATGCATGTCCGCGCGATCGCGATGAGCGAGAACCGCACGGCCGCACCGTTGCTCGATACGTTGGAGTCCGCGCGGTTCGACCGGACCGCAGAGGTCGACGTGGCACGGCTGGCCGACGAGACCGGGGAGTTGATCCGCTCGTGGCGCTGACGTGGTGGCCGGTGGCGGCCACAGGGGCGGTGCTGCTGATCGCGGCGATCGTCATCGGCTACCTGTGGCCGACGAAACGCTCGGCCCGACACCGGATCCCCCTGGCCAACACGCACCGGCTGACGCGGCTGCCCGAGTACCGAACGGTGGTACGACGTCAGCTCCAGTCCACGGTGATGGTGTTGGCGCTGGCGGTCCCGCTGTTCGGTGCGCTCGTGTGGGCGAGCGCCCGTCCGACCGCAGCGGTGGACGACGAGGCCGGCGCCGAGCGACGGGCCGACATCATGCTGTGTGTCGGGCAACCGGTCACCGACGCCACCAGCGGCAGCTTCCTCGGATACTTCGCGCGTCAGGTCGGCGCCTACGCCGCCGACCGAATCGGGCTGACCTCGGTGAACCGCCGGGTGATCCCGATGACCCGCGACTACCAGCTCGCCGCGGGGCGCCTCGGGGAGTACGCCCAAGCCGCTCAACTGCAGGCCGAGGCGGAAGCCGGGACGTTGGGTGCCGCGGGTGCTGTGACCCTGCGGTCGCGGACATCGTCGTTCGCGCCGACCGTGGAGTACGACGATTACGCCCCGACCGTTGCCGATGTCCTGGCGTTGTGCCTGACCGGTTTTCCCGACTTCGAGCGCCCCGGCGACGTCCCGCGCTCGGTGCTCTACCTCGGACCCGGCGAACTGCGCGCACCCGACGACGACCGTCCGTCGCTGTACGGCGGCGACGAGGTCGTCGACATGGCCCGGCGGGCCGGGGTACGGGTGGACGCCGTGGCGACCCCCGGACGTCCCACCGAGACGCTGAGCTCGGTGGCCTCGGCGACCGGCGGGCAGTTCGTGCGCGCCGATCCCGAGCAGTTGACCGATGCACTCGATGCGATCCTGACCGACCTCCGGGAGCCCGATGAGGCCACCGAGCGCCGGGACTCCCCCGGTCCGGCGCTGCTGGTGGCGCTGGCCGCCGGCGCCCTGCTCGGTGTCGCTTTGTTGGCGGCGCGCCGATGACCTTCGATCCTGTTGCCCCCGCGCCCGCGCTGGCGGTGCTGGCCGCGGTGCTCGTCGTGCTGCGGTTGGTGGCGTTGTGGCCGGCGAGATCCGCGGGCCGGGAGTCGCTCGCACGGTGGGCGGCGATGACGGTCGCGCTGATCCTGGTGCTGCTGGCCGCATTTCGGCCCGGCAGCGGTGCGGTCGAGGACACCGAGCACTCCGCGACCGCAGGCGGCGGCACGAATGTGTTCTTCGTCGTGGACCGTTCGGCGGATTCGGCGATTGCAGATTTCGGTGCAGCGCCGCGGATGTCGGGGATGCGTGCCGACATGACCGCTCTGATGGAGGCCCATCCCGACGCCCGATTCTCGGTGATCTCGTTCGCGGCACGGCCGGCGATCGACTGGCCGCTCTCTGCCGACACCTGGAGCCTGGCACCCATGCTGGACGCGCTGAGCCCGTACCCCGGCGAGCAGGCAGAGGCACCCAATCCGGTTGCGGCGGCCACCGTCCTGCGCTACCAGTTGATCGCCGCCGGACAGCAGTATCCAGGTGCGGACAACCTGGTCTACTACTTCGGTTCGGGCGCCGAGCAGGCGCAGACTCCGCCGGGCGGGTTCGAGTCCGACGGCGTGGACGGCGGCGCGGTGTTCGGGTACGGCACTGCGGCGGGACGAGATCGCTTGTCCGCCATCGCTGATCAACTCGGGGTTCCGTTCTACGCCCGCTCGCCCGGCACCGAGCTGCCGCAGGGGCAGGACCGCGCACCGGTCGCCGCGGCACCGACCGCTGCGTCGCAGGAACGGCGCACGGAGTTGTACTGGCTGCTGACGATGGCTGCGGCGGTGCTATTACTCGGCGAGATCACGCTGTCGGTGCGCGACCTGCGACGGGCCCGCGCCACCGGACGGGAGGTGCGCGCATGACACCCGCCCGGCTGCGGCTGCGGCGCCGACTGCTGATCGGATCGGCGGTGCCGATGCTGGTGGCCGTTCTGGTGGCGGTGAAGCTGATCTCGATGGTGGTCGCGGGCTCTGCCGCACAGCGCGATTTCGCGGCCGGACGCGCCGACGCGATGGCCACAGCCGTCGGTGTCCTGCAGGTGTTCGACGTCATCGAGCCGGGCACCACCGCGTTCGCCGCCGGTAGCCAGGCCGTCCTCGATCAGCGACTCGACGTCGCCGACGGCTACTTCTCCGAGGCGCTGGCGCGCACCGCCGCCGACGCGTCGTGCCCGGTACGCGTCAACCTGATGCTGGTGCGGGAACGCCGAGGTGACATCGACGCGTGGGAGGCGCGCATCGACGCAGCGCGTGATCAGTACCAGTCGGCGCTGACCGTGATCGCCGAGGCCCCCGCAGGATGCTTCGCCGGCAATGACGACACCGATCCGCAGCGACGGGCGGTACGAGCGGACGCGTCCGCTCGTATCACCGCCAAGCTCGCGGCTCTCGGTTCGGTGGCACCCCTCACGCCACCGGTACCGACGCCTCCGCCCGCCGCTGCGACGGCTCCCCCAGATATCGGTGTCGATGATCCCGACGCGCCCCGCCAACGCCAGCTGTCGCCCGACACCGAGGATCCGCTCGAGACGCTGCGTCGCGTGCTGCGCGACGCAGCCGGCGCTTAGCCGCGCGCGGTGCCGTTCCAGTACTCGACGATCTTCCCGTTGGCGATGCGCATCATGTCGTTGCCGGTGTAGCGGGCCGGTCCGCCGTCGGTGGATCCGGTACCGATCCACCGGCGCCCACCAGGTCACCTTCCTGGAACGGGCCGACGTCGAGGACGAACTGCAGTTCCTTGAGGGTTTCGCGGGTCTGGTCGACCACCGACTGCAGTTCGGCGGGGCCGCGGACATCCCGGTTGGGCCAGTGGCCGACGAAGTCGTCGGAGACGAGCTCAGCGGCGGTGCAGCGACCGCTCCACAGCTCGTTCAGCCAGCGCCGGTACAACACCTTGTGCACCGAAGGAGGCCTGACACTGCTGACATTTCCGTGACCGCTGTACGCCCTCGGGCGGTTCATCACCTGCCGATCGCTCATGCAGCTTGGGTTACCCATTCGTTACACAACTAAGCATCAAAGGTTTGCCGAGCAAACCTCGAACTTTGCCTGAATCAGGGTCCGACCACTCGTAAGAAGCGGGGTGACCAGTGTTGATACCGGTCAGGATCTATTTTTGGGCGGTTTCGGAGAGTCGGCGCCACTGGATTTCGGGGTAGCTTCACCGCGCAGCCGAGCCTGCAGCTGGTCCTTGTCACGGCGGCGGCGTTCGTCCCACTCGGCGATGCCGGCCGTCGCACGGCGGCGCAGCGGCGCGAACAACCAGATCCCCAGGGGCAGCGCGATGACGATCGCGAACAGCAAGGCCACCACCAACGGAAACTCGTCCACGCCGAACAACTTTCCGGCCCCGAGGATCAGCGCGGTGAGTGCCACCACGAGCAGCAGTCGGGCGGCCGTGTAGGCCAGGACGTCGATGAGCAACCGGGATGTCGGGCGTGGGTCGTCGGACACGGTCCGAGCCTACCGACGGTGCGTATTATTGACACCAAGGAGGTTTTTGGTGGCGTACTTGCTCCTGATGCTCGTCTTGGCCGCAGTCGTCTATGTCGGCTGGCGAATGACCCGGATGGCGGCGAACAGACCGCGCACCCGGGTGATCGGCCCTGACGATGATCCGGATTTTCTGCGGCGGATCACTCCGCGCGACGATCAGCCGCGGTCCTGACCCGGGTCCGGGAATCCGGCTGCGACCACCGCTGCGAGTTCCAGGAGCGCCGTCCGTGTATCGCGGCGCAGACGATCGAGACTGATCTCGGCCCCCTCCTCGAGGTGCGGATCGAACGGCACGATGCACACCGCCCGACAGCGCCGGGAGAAGTGGTCCACCACCTTCTTGATGTCGACCTTGCCGCCGCCCCGTCCGCTACGCGGCCGAACACCGTTGATCACCGCGATCGCGTTGCGGACCATGTCCTCGTGACCGTGGGCGTCGAGCCAGTCCAGGGTCGCTGACGCGCTGCGCGCCCCATCCACCGAGCCCGAACTGATCACCACCAGCGCGTCGACGCGCTCCAGCACACCCGACATCACCGAATGCACCATCCCGGTGCCGCAGTCGGTGAGCACGACGCTGTAGTAGCGCTCGAGCAATTGCACCGCGCGGCTGTAGTCCTGCGCGCTGAAGGCCTCCGACACCGAGGGGTCGCTCTCGGAGGCCAGCACCTCCAGCCTGCTGTCCCCCTGTGAGGTGTACTGCCGGACGTCGCTGTAGGCGTTGATCCCCTCGGCGTCGCGGAGCAGGTGCCGGATGGTCGCCGGGGTCTCCACCGGCACCTTCTGGCTGAGCGTCCCACGGTCCGGGTTGGCGTCGACGGCGATGACCCGGTCCCCGCGGATCGAGGCGAACGTCGCGCCCAGCGTCGCGGTGATGGTGGTCTTGCCCACCCCGCCCTTCTGCGACAGCATCGCGACGCGGTAGCAGCCGCGTACCGGGCGGGCCACCTGCGCGGTCAGCGCTTCGCGGCGCAGCACCTTCGGGCTCTCGCCGAGGTTGATCAACCCGGCCGAACCCTTGTACAACCACCGTCGCCAGCCCTCCGACGGGCCGCGGCGCGGCGCGCCCAGCAGCGCGGCGGTGCTGAGGTCCACCGGCGCGGGGAGGTTCGCCGGCACCGGCCCGGGCAGACCCTGCGGTGGGGTGGGCGGGAGACCCTCGGGCGGTGTGGGCGCGGACCACTCGGCGGGGACGACCTCCATGGGGTCCCGGAACCGTTGCTGCGCACGGAAACTGGTCACTACGTCGGTCACCGGTCGATCCCCCACGTCAGCAGTCCGTCTCGGCAGTCCTCAGGCACTCCACCCGGTGGCCGGCTCAGCCGACGCCTGCATACGAGTGCAGACCCACGGTCACCAGGTTGATGAAGAACAGGTTGAACACCATAGCGATGAAACCGGCGACGTTGATCCAGGCGGCCTTGCGGTCGCGCCATCCCGCGGTCGAGCGGGCGTGCAGGTAGGCGGCGTAGAGCACCCACGCGATGAACGACACCGTCTCCTTGGGGTCCCAGCCCCAGTACCGGCCCCAGGCCTCCTCGGCCCAGATCGCGCCGAAGATGACCCCGAACCCGAACACCGGGAACGCGAAGATCGTCGTGCGGTAGGCGATCCGGTCGAGCAGCTGCGCATCAGGCAGCTTGGCCACCAGCCGAGCCACCGGGTCGGTGCGGTCGGGCTGACCGAAGCGCGACATCTTCAGCAGGAACAGCAGGCTGGCGACGCCCGCGACCAGGAACACCCCGGAGCCGAGGCTGACCACCGACACGTGGATGGGCAGCCAGTAGGACTGCAGCGCAGGCATCACCGGCGCGGCGTGCGAGTAGAGCCACTTGCCGGACACGGTCAACAGGATCAGCACCGGCACCAGAACGAACACCCACAGCGACCGGTACTGCGGTTTGCGCAGCACCACCGCGGCGGCCACCAGCCCACACCAGCAGGTGAGGTTGATGAATTCGTACATGTTGCCCCACGGCACCCGCGAGGTGGACAGACCGCGCAGCACGATGCACGCGAGCAGCGCCGCGATCCCCACGTAGGTCAGGGCGACACCGCTGGAACCGATCCGCTCGTCGAAGGGGCGGCGTGGCGCGTCGACGACGACGCCGGGCCGGGCGTCGTCGGCCGCGACACCGGCGTTGACCAGTTCGCGGCTCTCGACCTTGCGGCTGCGGCTGTAGGCCAGTTCCACGGCGAACAGCAGCAGCGCGGCCAGCAGGATCAGCACCGACGAGGTGAACGCCCAGTCGGAGTAACGGGCCAGCCCGATGTCGACGGTGGTGCTCATGCGCGATCTGCCTTCTTCTCGTCCTGCCGGGAGGCGTCGGTGGCGGTGCCGACATCGGCCAGCAACCGCTCGGTGAGCCGCTCGAACTCGTCACCCCAGCCGGAGTTGTCGGTGCGGGCCAGCCCGCCCAGCTCGACGTTCACGGTACCCGGCGAGACCGGCGACAACCGAACCCAGATGCGTCGCCGCCGGATGATCAGCGAGACGAGCAGCCCGCCCATCATCGTCATCGAGAACACGAGCACCCAGATCTGGGCGGGGTCGTGGGAGACCTGCAGGTTGACGAACGGCACGGCCCCGTCGAACCGCACGACGGTGCCGTCGTCGAGGCGGGTGTCCTCGCCGGCCTTGAGGTTCACCCGGGCCATCTTGGTCAGGCGGCCCTGGCCGATCATCCGCTCATCCAGGGTGAACAGCGATTGCGGCCGGCCGGTGTCCAGGCCGCTGTCGCCCTTGTAGATGTCGACGGCGACGGCGGGGTCGTTCATCTCCGGGAAGCTCGAGGACAGCAGGGTGCCGTCGAGCTGGGCGGTGGGCGCGAACAAACCTTGGATGGCGATCTGGTTGCGGCGGCGTTCCCGGTCGTCGGTGTAGGTGCCACCGGGCGGGTCGAAGCGCATGGCGCCCGACGACAGGAACGTGATCTGGTCCTCGGGTCGCCACTGCAGCGTCTGCGTGCGGGTCTGGCCGTCGGGGAAGGTCACGGTGAAGGTCGGCGCGTAGCCGTGGCCCTGCAGGTAGACGCGGTCGCCGGCGACGCGCAGCGGCTCGTTGACCTTCAGCAGATAGGGCTGCCAGGTGCCGGTCTGCAGATCGTCACCGGCCTGGTACTCGATGTCTGCCTGGAATCCGACGGCCTGCCCGCTCTCCAGATAGGTGGCCTCGAAGTCGTTGACGCGCACACAGATCGGGTACAGCGAGGTCCCGTCGACGGTGTTGCCGGCGCGGAACGAGTCGAACGCGGCCGGGGAGGCCGAGCAGAAACCGGGGCCGCCGTCGGCGACGACGATGACGTTTCCTTCGTAGCTGAACATCTTGCCCGCGGCGATAGCGACGAGCAGCCCGAGCAGCGAGAAGTGGAAGACGATGTTGCCGAACTCGCGCAGGTAGCCCTTCTCCGCGGAGATCTCGATGGTGTCGATTTCGTCCGTCCGGCGGGTGGTGCGCCGCCACCCGCGCAGCCGGGCGTCGACCGCGGCGGCGATGGCGTCGGTGTCTGTGCCGGTGATCTGCGTCTCGTGGTGTTTCGGGAGCCGCGCGAGGTTGCGCGGTGCGGGCACCGGGACGGCGCGGAGGCTGCGGACGTGTTCGATCAGACGTGGTGTCAGGCAGCCCACCAATGACACGAACAGCAGGACGTAGATCGCGGTGAACCAGAAGCTGGAGAACACGTCGAAGGCCTGCAGCCGGTCCAGCCACGGGCCCAGCGTCGGGTGTTCGTCGAGGTAGTCGGCGACCAGGGCTTCGTTGAGGCTGCGTTGCGGCAGCAGTGCGCCCGGGATCGCCGCCAGCGCGAGCAGGAACAGCAGCACCAGCGCGGTGCCCATCGACGTCAGCGTCCGCCAGGTGTTACGTATCAACGCGAGCAGACGCGAAAGCCCCCTGTTGGGCCGCTTGGCGGGGGTTTTCACGTCTGCTCGCGGAGAGGAGGTGACCATCAGATGGGGAGCCTGACGTCGCTGACGAAGGCGTCGCGGATCCACGACACGAAGTCGTTCCACAGGCCGGTGACCAGGGCGGTGCCGACGACGATCAGCAGGATGCCGCCGAAGATCTGGATGGTGCGGGTGTGGCGGCGCAGCCAGCCCAGCCCGTCGACCGCCCGCGAGGACCCGAACGCCAACAGCACGAACGGGATACCCAGGCCCAGACAGTAGGCCAGCACCAGCACGATGCCGCGGGCCACGTTGGCCCCCTCGGTGGCCGAGGCCACGGCGATCACCCCGGTCAGCGTCGGGCCCAGACACGGCGTCCAGCCCAACGCGAACACCGCACCCAGCAGCGGGGCACCGGCGAGCGTGGAGATCTGCCGCGGCGCGAACCGGGTATCGCGCTGCAGCATCGGCACCAGACCGATGAACACCAGGCCCATGAAGATGGTCACGACGCCGCCGATGCGTTGCAGCAGCAGCTGATTGGTGATCAGCGTGGTCGTCATACCCAGCACCGCGACGGTGCCCAGCACGAACACCACGGTGAAACCGGTGACGAACAACGCGGCAGCACCGGCCACCCGTAGCCGGGAACGGCGCACCGCAAGGGTGCCCGATGTGTCGGCACTGCCGACGGGTGCGGGCTGGTCCTGCACCCCGACGACGGCGGCCAGGTACGACAGGTAGCCGGGCACCAGAGGCACCACGCACGGTGAGGCAAAGGACACCAGTCCGGCCAGCACGCTGACCGCCAGCGCCAGCAGCAGCGGTCCGGTGGCGGTCAATTGGTCGAGCTGATCGAGATTCACTGCTCTGCGGCCACCCGTTCGACGACCGGCTGCAGGTCCTCGGCGAGCAGTTCCCGCAGGAACACCGCCGCGACGCGATGGGATCGGTCGAGCACCACGGTCGACGGGATCACGGTGGTCGGATAGCGGCCGCCGAACGCGATCAGCGTGCGCATCGACGGGTCGTAGATCGACGGGAAGGTGACCCCGCGGTCGATGATGAAGTCACGTGGGGCGTCGATGTTGTTGTCGCGCACGTCGATACCGAGGAACGCGACACCGCGCTCGCGGGTGGCGTCGTAGACCTGTTGCAGTTCGGTGATCTCGGTGCGGCACGGCCCGCACCATTGGCCCCACACGTTGATGACCACGACCTGGCCGGCGAAGTCGTCGAGTGAGATGGTCCTGTCGGTGTCCATCAGGTCCGGACCCGACAGTGGCCCGGGCTTGCCGCGGTCCTGCGGTGGGTCGTAGAAGATGTCGGTCTTGCCGCCGGGGGCGACGAACTCGAAGGTGCCGCCCTGGGCGACGGCACCGGAACCGGTGGAGCAGCCGGCGAGCACGAGGGTGGTCACGCACGCCGTGACCAGCGCGCGCCAGAGAACCACCGATCTGTTCACTGCCCGGCCAACTCCGCATACCCCCAGCCGACGCATTCGTCGTGGTGGAAGTAGAACGACGTCACCGACGCCAGGTTGCACATGCGCCGCGTCGGAAAGTGATGCAGCGGGCGGCCGGTCATGGCGCGGCGCAGTGTCTCCACCGGCAGCTGGTGGCTGACGCAGACGGCCTCGTGTCCGGCCGCTTCCGCGCGGGCCCGATGCAGCGCGCGCTGCATCCGGGCGGCGATGTCGTGGTAGGGCTCCCCCCACGACGGAGTGCGCGGGTTGCGCAGATGCCACCAGTTGCGCGGGTCGCGCAGCGCGCCGTCGCCCGGCGAGACCCGCTGTCCCTGAAACACGTTCAGCGATTCGATGAGCTCGTCGTCGGTGGCCACGGGAACGCCGTGCCGTTCGGCGATGGGTGCCGCGGTCTCCTGCGCCCGTTCCAGCGGCGAGGCCACCACATAAGTGATGTCGCGGTGGGCCAACCACTCGGCGACCGCCTTGGCCTGCGCCTGTCCGCGATCGGAGAGGTGGTAGTCGGGCAGACGCCCGTAGAGGATCTGGTCGGGGTTGTGCACCTCGCCGTGGCGCATCACGTGCACGACGGTCCTGGTCATGTCGCTCATGCGGATTCCCTGGCCTCGGCGGCGGCGCGTGCCGCGCCCGGCAGGGCGGCGGCGATGCGGTCGAAGGCGTCGTCGTCCAGTGCTGTTGAGACGAACCAGGTTTCGTAGGCGCTCGGCGGCGGGTAGACACCCGCGTCGAGCAGGGCGTGGAAGAACGCGGGGAACCGCCACGTCTCGGTGGCCCGGGCCGACTCGAAGTCGGTGACCGGCTGGTCACCGAAGAACACGCTGAACATGTTTCCCGCCCGTGGAATCTGATGTGCCACACCGGCTTCGGTCAGCGCGTTGTCGATCAGCGCGACCAGACGGTCGGCGTTGGCATCGACGGTGGCGTAGGCGGTGTCGTCGGCGGCGCGCAGCGTGGCCAGCCCGGCGGCCATCGCCACCGGGTTCCCGGACAGGGTGCCGGCCTGATAGACCGGGCCCAGCGGTGCGAGCCGACCCATCACCTCGGCGGACCCGCCGAACGCGGCGGCGGGCAGCCCGCCGCTCATCACCTTGCCGAACGTGAAGAGGTCCGCCTCGACGGGATCGAGGCCGTACCAGCCGGCGCGGCTGACCCGGAAGCCGGTCATCACCTCGTCGACGATCAGCAGCGCACCGTGCTCGGCGGTAATGCGGCGCAGCGCGGCGTTGAAACCGGGCCGCGGCGGCACGGTGCCCATGTTGCCGGGGCTGGCCTCGGTGATGACGCACGCGATGTCGGGACCGGCCTGCTCGAACACCTCGGCGACGGCGGCTTCGTCGTTGTAGGGCAGCACGATGGTGTCGGCCGCGGCGGCGCCGGTCACCCCGGGTGACGACGGCAACCCGAGCGTGGCCACGCCCGAACCGGCGTCGGCCAGCAGCGCGTCGCTGTGGCCGTGGTAGCAGCCGGAGAACTTCACGATCTTGGGCCGGCCGGTGTAGCCGCGGGCCAGCCGGATCGCGCTCATCGTGGCCTCGGTACCGCTGTTGACCAAGCGCAACCGTTCCACCGGGGCGACCCGGTCGATGATCTCGCGGGCCAGCTCGGACTCCGAGGGGGTCGGCGCGCCGAACGACAGCCCGTCGGCGGCCACCCGCTGCACGGCCTCGACGACGGCAGGGTGCGCGTGGCCCAGGATCATCGGGCCCCACGAGCACACCAGGTCGACGTAGGTGTTGCCGTCGGCGTCGGTGAGCTCGCAGCCCTTGGCCGACGTGATGAAGCGGGGGGTACCGCCGACCGAGGAGAACGCGCGCACCGGGGAGTTGACTCCGCCCGGGATCAGGGCGGACGCGTCGGCGAACAGTTTCGCGGACGCGTCGGTTCTGCTCATGCCGACCAGTGTCCCAGCCGGGCCGACGCCGTCAACTACAGGGTGTAGTGGTAGAGGTCACCGACGCCGGGGGTTCAGGCCATCAGCGCCTCCCCCAGCGTCTGCCCTGGCTGGACCCCCGGCAGGATCGCGAAGGTCGCCGAGCCGATCGTGGTGATCCACGGATTGAGCCCGTCAGACTCGGCCAGCCGCTGCTGCACCGGGACGAACTGCGTGGCCGGGTCCTTCTGATAGGTCGCGAAGAGCAGCCCGCTGTCGGTGGTCTGCCCGGGTGAGGGCGGGTCGTCGTAGTTGTACGGCCGGCGCAGGAACCGCTCGTCCTCGGTGCGGTGCCGCGCGCGGGCGATGTGCGAGTTGGGCGCGATGACCGGGATGCCGCCGACGTTGGCCTCGAAGTCGGGTTCGTCGGTCTCGACGTCCCCGGTCAGCGGAGCGCCGTCGGACAGGCGGCGCCCGACGACGAGCTCCTTGGCGTCGCGGTCGAGCTCGTCCCAGGTGTCCATGACCGCCCGGATGCGCCGCAGCACCAGCACGGTCCCGCCGGCGAACCAGGGTTGGTCCGACCCGTCGTGCCAGACGTGGCGGTCGAACTCCTCCTCCGTGCGCAGGTTCACGGTGCCGTCGACCTGACCCATCAGGTTGCGCATGCTGCCGCCCGGCGCCGTCGCCCCGTGAGCGTTGCGGAACCCGCTCTGGCGCCAGCGCTGCCGGGTCATGGTGCGGACGTTCTTGAGCATCACCCGGCCGGCGTGCGCGATCGCGACCGGGTCGTCGGCGCACAGTTGCAGCAACAGGTCGCCGGCGGACCACCGCGGCTCCAGTTGGTCGGTGGCGAAGGCCGGCATCTCGGTGACCGCGCCCGGTCTCCGGTGGGCCAGCCCGGTGCGGTCGAACACCGACGGTCCCAAACCGACGCTCACGGTCAGCCGGGCCGGGTTTTCGGCGAGCTCGGGTTCGGTGTCGGCCAGCGCCGGTTGCCCCTGGGTCAGCCGCTGCGCGTCGGACGTCCACAGCCGCAGGATCGCCTCCAGGGTGTCGTGGGCGGTGCGGTTTCCGGCCGGGGCCAGATCGAGGGCGACGAACAGCGCGTGCGCCTGCGGGACGGTGGCAACACCTGCCTGGTGGCGGCCGTGGAACGGCTCGACGGCACGACCGAACTCGCGAAAACCTTCGGTGGCTGCTGCGCCGGCGCTGGTGCACCCGGCGGCAAAGCCGGCGCCGGCCAGCGCGGCGGCACCCCCGGCGACGAAGCGCCGCCGGTTGACCGCGGGAAAACGTGACTTACCCATGGTGGTGGTGCGCACCGCCCTCCGTCTCGGTGTCGGGACTGTATTCCTCTCCGCCACCGGCGAAGTCGCGAATCTGAGCGGTCACCGGCAGCGTCGATCCGTCCTCGAACTCCAGCGTCACCGTGATGTCGGCGCCCGGAAGCAGCGGCTGCGTCAGGTCCATCAGCATCAGGTGGTCGCCACCGGGGATCAGCTCCCGCGTCTCACCTGCGGGCACGGTCAGTCCACCGTCCTTCTCCCGCATCATTTTTCCGCCCAGCTCGTCGGCCACGACCTCGTGGATCTCGACGTGTCCGGCCTGCGGTGAGCTTCCGCCGACGATCTGCGCGTCACGGCCGCCGGTGTTGGCGAGGCTGCCGAAGACTGCCGCCATGCCGGTCTCCGCGGCGTTGGCCCACTGGTTTTCCATGGTGACGGTGTCGGCCATCGGCTGCGCCGGCTGCTCTTCTGAGCTGCAGGCCGACGTGCCGACGAGTACGACGGCCAGCGCGCCGACGGTCAGGAATCGAATTCTCTTGTGCATCTACTTATTTCCTTTCTGAGGCATTGGAAGACCGGCGGCGGCTGATCACAGCTTCGGCGGCGAGTACGACCAGCAGGGAGATGCCGAACACCGGGAAGATCACCCCGAGAACGACCGCTGCGACGACCAGCGCGACGAGTGCGCGTTTGGGCATCGGAGAGCCGGCCGGTGTGGGCAGGCCGGCGCTGCCGGCCGGGCGGCGCTTCCACCACATCGCCAGGCCGGTGGCCACGCTGCCCAGCACCCCGAGGCAGGCGATCGTGGCGAGGATGCGGGTGAGGACGCCGTACTGGTGGCCCATGTGCATCGCGATGCCGAAACTGGTGAGCTTCGACAGTGCCCCGTCCTGCGCGGCCGTGGCGTTGGTGATGGTTCGGCCGGTGAACTGGTTGAGGTAGAGGGTGCGCTGTTCGGACAGTTTCTGCGGCCAGGCGTTGACGACGGTGTAGCTGCCGTACACCGGCTCCACCGGGTCGGTCACATCCGACGGCGGGATGATCGCGTAGCCGGGCACCATGTGCTCACCCTTGGCGATCCGGTCGATGTCCTCAAAGGGAAGCCGCTGCGGGACAGCAGTATTCGGCGCCGAGGCGTACACCGGGTCGTCGGTGGCGGCCCATGCGATGCGGCGGCCCAACCGGTCGTAGTCGCCCAGTTGCGCGGGCGTCGACGGGGCGTCGACCTGGGTGGACGGGGCGACCGTGGACGAGAACGCGCGCCAGTTCTCGCCCCAGTACCGCGACCAGGTCATCCCGGACAGGACGTAGCCGATCAGGATCACCGCGACGACGACTCCGGTCAGCGCGTGGATGGCGCGCCACCGGATCCGCCCGCCCTGTCGCCACCGCACCCGCAGTAGCGGTTTGGTGGCTTCGATCGCCCGGGGCCACCACAGGTAGATCCCGGTGGCCAGCAGCACCAGGATCCAGATGGCCGTCAGCTCCATCCAGAGGTTGCCGATGCCCACGGGGATGGTGGCGTCGGGGTAGGCGGTCGGGTTGATGAGATGGCCCAGAGACGGAAGTTGCAGCGTCGGTGCGTCATTGCCGAACATCCGATGGATCTGGTTGGCCCAGCCGACCAGCCCGGACAGTTCGCTGCGCTGGCCCAGGTACCGACCGGTGTAGGGGTCGATGAACACCTGCGTGACGTTGCCCTCGGCTGCGGGGTATTGCTGTGCGTCCGCAGGCAGGAAGTCGACGCGGGTCGAGCGCCCCGGACCCGCCGGGGGTGTCACCGCGTCGAGGGTGTGATCGGCGCCGACGTGCTGTTGGGCGATGGCGATCTGAGCGTCGAGTGACACCGTGTCGCTCGCCTGATCGACCACGAACAGGTCGCGGTGCAGCCAGTTGTCGAGCGGTTGGCTGTAGAGGATCACCAGTCCCGAGCATGCGAGGACGATCAGTGCGGGGGCGGCGAACAGCGCCACCCAGAAGTGCATTCGCCAGATGCGCTGCAGGACGGCGGTGTTGCCGCCTCGGGTGGAGGGCTTCGAGATCGGTGGAGCGCTCATCGGCGTCTCCGGAGGGCAGGTACGGGAATGGGAAGACCAAAGGTCACGGTGAAGTTCTTTCGCCGAGAAGTCGTGGTGCGGAGCGCGACCTGTGCTGTGGGTGCCGCGGACGACGCCCAGGGGTCAGCGCACGAGCACCGCGCGTGTGGCGCGGTGTGACAGAAGCAGTTTCGCAGCCGCTATACGGCCGGGATGAGGGCGACGCGGGGCGGTGCGCGCATGCCCAGACCGGTGGCGCACAGCGCCGACCGCACGAAAGACGGGCGTGGTTCGGTGTCCTGACGCGGCGCGGCGGGCAGCCGGCGAGCCGCGGCGAACAGGCGCAGCCAGCACAGCACCGAGACACACACCACGTATAGGTATTCGGCGGCAGTGATCACGGCTCCGAGCAGCACGGCTGCGGCGAGGTGAGCAGCCGCCATCGACCACGACATCCCGAGCCCGCTGTGGTGGTGGGTCGCGGCGGCGACCAGCGTGAGGTGGCCGAGGGCCTGGGCGGCGGCGAGCGCACCGATGACGGTCAGCAGCCGCAAACGGCGCCCGTCCAGGGCGGCGCCGGCCAGCGCGGCTCCGACCACCGCGCAGACCAGACCCACCACGATCAGCGCCGGGCCGGACGGTACGTGTCCGCCGGCGCCGGTGTGGGCCCCGCAGGTGGCCACCGTCGAGCATGCACCGACCAGCGCGCCACGCAACCAGCGCGCACGGGACCTCGGTGTGCTCACGTCATGGACCATACCGGGGCGCTACTAGGAGTCCGGTCGTGCTCTCACCCGAAGATCCCCGGCGGGATCGCCGGCACCCGGTTGAGAGCCGCCTCGTCGACGCGGACATTGAGCACCCCGAGTCGACCCGTTCCCAACGCGCCGACCTCGTCGACGGCAGCGAGGAAGCGCTGCTGCTCGGCAGGATCGACGATGCCGTCGGCCAGGGTGGTGAACTTGTCGCGGTACTGCTGCCGGGCGAACGGCCGCGCGCCCAGCGGGTGGGCGTCGGCGACGGCGAGCTCGTCGCTGATGACGTCACCGTTCTTCAGCGTCACGACCGCCTCGGCGCCGAACGCTTTCTCCGCGGGGTCGTTGGAGTGGTAGCGCCGGGTCCACTCCGGGTCCTGGACGGTGGAGATCTTGCGCCACAGGTCGATGGTGTCGGGCCGGTGTGCCCGTTCCGGCGCGTACGACGTCTCGTGATGCCAGACCCCGTCCTGCAGCGCGACCGCGAAGATGTACATCACCGAGTGGTCCAGTGTCTCCCGGGAGGCGTCCGGGTCGAACTTCTGCGGATCGTTGCTGCCGGTTCCGATGACCACATGGGTGTGATGGCTGGTGTGCAAGACAATCGACTCGATCTGGTCGAGATCGCCGATGCGCTCACGCATCCGGCGGGCGAGGTCGATCGGTGCCTGGCTCTGGTACTCGGCGGAATGCTCTTTCGTGTAGCTGTCCAGGATCGCGCGTTTGGGTTCGCCGGGTTCGGGCAGCGGGACCTGGTAGGTGTGCTCGGGTCCGGCCAGCATCCAGGCGATCACGCCGTCCTCGCCCTCCCAGATCGGCGCCGGCGATCCTTCACCGCGCATGGCGCGGTCGACGGCTTCGATGGCGACCTTGCCCGCGTGGGCGGGGGCATACGCCTTCCAGGAGGAGATCAGTCCCTTGCGGGACTGCCGGGTCGCGGTGGTCAGATGCAGCGCCTGACCGATCGCGGCGTAGATCGTGTCGGGATCCAGCCGCAGCATGGTCCCCAATCCGGCTGCGACAGAGGGGCCCAGGTGCGCGACGTGGTCGATCTTGTGTTCGTGCAAGCAGATTCCGCGGACCAGGTCGATCTGGATCTCGTAGGCGGTGGCCAGGCCGCGGGTCAGGTCGGTGCCGCCGACGCCGAGTTGCTGCGCCACGGCGACGAGCGGGGGGATGTTGTCACCCGGGTGGGAGTAGTCCGCGGCCAGGAAGGTGTCGTGAAAATCCAGCTCCCGGACGGCTACGCCGTTGGCCCAGGCCGCCCATTCGGCGGAATAGGTGCCGTCGACGCCGAAGACCGCCGCACCGGTCCGGGTCCGATGCGCCTGTGCCTGCGCCCGGGCGACCGCAACGGGTCGACGCGTGACCGCGGCCGCCGACACTGCCGCGTTGTCGATGATCCGGTTCTGCACCATCTCCCCGACGTCGGCGTCGACCGGAACCGGGTCGGCCGCGACTTGGGCGATCTTCCAGGCCAGGTGTTCGTCGCGCGGGAAGTCCTCGGCGCTGCGCCGGGTGCGGACGTCGTGCTCACGCATGCTCCGCACGGTACGCAGAACCGATCAATGCCGCGCGCGCCAGGGTTTCCTCGGCCATCTTCACGTGCGCGGCGTCGACCAGTACGCCTTCGACGCCCACCGCGCCGCGGCCCTTCTCCTCGGCTTCCCGATAGGCCTTGACATTGCGTTCCGCACGGGCGATTTCGTCGTCGGTGGGTGCGTACACCGCGTTGGCGATCGGCACCTGGTCGGGATGGATCGCCCACTTACCGGTGTAACCCATCAGTGAGGACCGGCGCGCGTCACGCTCGTAGCCCTGCAGGTTCTTGTAATCCGGGTACGGCGAGTCGATCGCGTCGATGCCGGCGATGCGCGCGGCGACCATGATCTTGTTGCGGGCGTACACCCAGAAGTCGCCGGGGTACTCGCCCAGCGGGTCGAAGTTGGTGTCCACCCGGGCGCCCTGGGACAGCGAAAAATCCCCGACACCGAAGATCAGGGCGTCCAGGCGTGGGCTGGCCACGGCGATCTCCTCGGCATTGGCCAGACCCTCGACCTCCTCGATGAGCACCTCCAGGCGGATCTCGCGCTGCAGACCGAGTTTCGCTTCGAGCTGGGTCAGCAGCACGTCGACCCACCAGACGTCGCGTGCCGTGCGAGCCTTCGGGATGACGACGGTATCGAGGTTCTCTCCCGCCTCGGTCACCACCTCGATGAGGTCGTCGTGGCACCACGGCGTGTCCAGGCCGTTGATGCGGATGGCGCGAGCCGTGTGCCCCCAGTCGAGCTCGTTGAGGGCTCTGATGGCCTTGGCGCGGGATTCCACCTTGAATGCCGGTGGGACCGCGTCTTCGAGGTCCAGGAAGACCAGGTCCGCGCCGCAGGAGGCGGCTTTGTCGAACATGTTGTCGTTGCTGGCCGGTAAGGCGAGCTCAGAGCGGCGCAATAAATCGGTCATCGAAATTCCTTCGGGGTCAGAGCACGCCGCGGGCGCGCAGGTCGTCGATTTGAGAAGTGTTGAGGCCCAGCAGTTTCCCGTAGACCTCGTCGTTGTGTTCGCCGAGCGGCGGGCCGAGATGGTCGATCCGGCCGTCACTTTCGGAGAAGCGCGGTACCGGCGCCTGCACGGTCATCCGGCCCAGCTCGGTGTCGTCGACGCTGACGAACACACCGCGGTGACGAAGTTGGGCGTCGGCCACCAGATCTACGATGTCGTAAACCGGGGCGGCGGCGACCTCGGCCGCGTCGAACACCGCCATCGCCTCGGCGAGGGTCTTGGTGGCGACCCACTCGGCCACCACCGCGTCCACCTCGCGGGCGCGGGCCAGCCGTCGCTGCGGATCGGAGAAGTCGGCATCAGAGACGAGGTCGGCCCGGCCGATCGCGGTGAACACGCGCAGTGCCAGCGCCGGCGAGCTTCCCGACATCGCCAGCCACTTGCCGTCGGCGGTCTGATAGGTGTTGCGCGGGGCGGAGATGTCCCACCGGTTCCCGGCCCGCCGCGGCACCAGTCCGAGTTGGTCGTAGCCCAGCAGCGTCTGCTCGAGCAGCCGCGCCAACGGGTCGATCAGGTTGATGTCGATCAGCTGTCCGCCGCCGCCGTGGACGTCACGGTGGTAGAGCGCCATCAGTACGGCGTACGCGGCGTTCAAGGATGCGACGCCGTCGGCCAGCATGAACGGCGGCAGGGTCGGTGGGCCGTCGGCCTCGCCGGTGAGGTGGGCGAACCCGCTCATCGCCTCGCCGAGGGTGCCGAATCCGGGTCGCTGCGCCTTGGGCCCCGACAGTCCGTACCCGGTGATGTGGAGCATGACGATTCGGTCGTTGACACCACGCAGCGTGTGGTAATCCATGTGCCAGCGGCTCAACGTCTGGGGCCGGGTGTTGACCACAACGACGTCGGCTTGCTCGACGAGCCGGTGCGCCAGCGCCTGACCCTCGTCACCGCGCAGGTCGAGTGTGACGGATTTCTTGTTGCGGGACACCGATTTCCACATCAGGCCGACACCGTCGCGCTGATTGCCCCAGGACCGTATCGGGTCGCCGTGACGCGGTTGTTCGACCTTGATCACCTCGGCTCCGAACTCCCCGAGGTAGGTCGCGGCCAGCGGGGCGGCGGCCAGGGTCGCGAAGTCGAGAACCCGCACCCCCTCGAGCATCTGCCGCGAGGCCATCAGGCGGTGGCGCCCATGCCGGTGGCCACGGGACGATCCAGTCCCAGATGACCGCGCAGCGTCGAGGCCTCGTAGGCGGTGCGGAACAGTCCGCGTCGCTGCAGCTCGGGCACCACCATGCGCACCACGTCCTCGAACGCTCCCGGCATGTGCGTCGCGGCCAGGACGAACCCGTCACAGGCCTCGGCCTCGAACCACTCGGCCATCTGGTCAGCGACCTGCTCCCCGGTACCGACGAACCGCGGTCCCTGCAACAGGGTGGCGCGGTGCCCGGCGAGGTCGCGGATGGTCACGGTGTCGCCGCCGATGTGTTTGCGGATGTTCTGCACCAAGCCCCGGATACCGGACACCGACGCGATGAGCTCGTCGGTGATCGGGTCGTCGAGGTCGTGCTGCGCGAAGTCGTGGTTCATCAGCTCCGACAACAGCGTCAGCGAGGCCATCGGGTCGACGAGGTCGTGCAAGAACATCGCCTCGCGTTCCTTGGCGTGTGACTCGCTCTCCCCGACCACCGCGTAGGCCATCGGGCAGATCTTGACCTTGGCCGGGTCGCGGCCGGCGTCGGCGATGCGGGCCTTCTGGTCGGCGTAGTGCTCGGCGGCTATGGCCAGTCCGGGGTCGCCGGTGAAGATCAATTCGGCCCAGCGCGAGGCGAAGTCGCGGCCGCGGCCGGAGGATCCGGCCTGCAGGATGACCGGTCGTCCCTGCGGCGTCCGCGGCACGGTCAGCGGCCCTCGCGCGGAAAAGTACCGCCCGGTGTACCCCAGTTCGCGCACCTTGCCGGGGTCCGCGTACAGGCCGCCGGCACGGTCGTGCAGGACCGCACCGTCCTCCCAGGTGTCCCACAAGCCGGTGACGACGTCGAGGAATTCGTCGGCGCGGTCGTAGCGCTCGTCGTGGCCGAGGTGGGCGTCCACGCCGAAGTTCTGTGCCTCGCTGTCGTTGACCGACGTGACGACATTCCAGGCCGCCCGGCCACCGGAGAGGTGGTCCAGAGTCGCGAAGGTGCGCGCGACGTGGAACGGCAGGTAGTAGGTCGTCGAGTAGGTGGCACCCAATCCGATCCGTGAGGTGGACTGGGCCAACACCCCGAGGATGACGCTGAGGTCGAGCTTGACGGGGCGTGCGCCGTAACGCACGGCCTCGGCGACCGAGCCCCCATAGATTCCGGGCATCGCCAACCGGTCGTCGAAGAACATCAGGTCGAAGCAACCTTCTTCTAGCTGTCGGCCGACCTTCGCGTAGTACGAGGCGTCCAGGTAGCCGTGCTCGGTGGCGGGGTGGCGCCACGAGCCGGCGTACACCGAAGTGCTTCCGGCCTGCATGAAAGCCACCAGGGACATCTTGTCGGTGCGTCGCTGAGCCATAGTCTGGAATCTAACATTTGATATATCAGGTATCAAATGTGAAGTGTGTCATGTTGCTAAACTCCGACCATGACGGGAGCGGTCGACATCGGCGGGACGGTCCGCGAACGCGCCGCCCGCGAACTGCGCGATCGCATCCTCACGGGGGCTCTGCCCGCGGGAAGCCGCATCGATCTCGACGCGATCACCGAGGAATTCGCCACCAGTCGCACCCCCGTGCGCGAGGCCCTTCTGGAACTCTCCTTCGAGGGTCTGGTCCGGGTGGCCCCCCGCAGTGGCATCACCGTGATCGGGATCAGCCCTGCCGACGTCCTGGACAGCTTTACGATCCTCGGCGTGCTCACCGGTCAGGCCGCGGCGTGGGCCGCCGAGCGGGTCAGCTCCGAGGAACTGGCCCACCTGCGCGAACTCGCCGCCGGTGTGGCCGCGCATTCCGGGGACGATGCGATCGGCGAGGCGAATTGGTTGTTCCACCAAGCCATTCACCGTGCAGCGCACTCGCCGCGACTGATGACCCAGATCAAACAGGCCGCGCGCGTCGTGCCGACCAACTTCCTGGTGCTGTTCCCCGAGCACGAGAAGCACTCGCTGTCCGAACACGAGGAACTGCTCGAAGCACTCGAGCGGCGCGACGGCGACCACGCGCGCGCCATCGCCGAACGGCACGTCCTGGAAGCGGGTCGCTCGCTGGTCGAATGGCTGGACCGGCGCCGGGCCGACGAGTCGGCGAGGCGGCCCGAAGCGCGATAGAGGTACGCTGCTGGCGCAGCTGGTTTGACCGGCGCGGCCTCTTCGCGAGAACCGCGTCGGACATCGAGCGCCGCACGCTGACACAGGTGCGGACGCGAGAGGGAACCCGGTGAGAATCCGGGACTGTCCCGCAGCGGTATGCAGGAACGACCGCCGTCACACGCACTGGCCCTTCACGGGCTGGGAAGCGACGGCCAGTAGGTGCACGAGATGTCGTGCGCGCCTGCGAGTCCGAAGACCTGCCGGCTGTACCGGGCGCGCCGCGTCCGGTGGTTCATCGCCTCGTGGAGTGGGCGTCGGCCGAAACGGACACCGCTGGGTGCTCCGTGCTCGGTCCGGCGTCCGTCGGCGATGACCTCCCGTCGCACCAACAGGACATGTGATGACCGAAGTTCACCCGTTCACCGCCACCATCCTCGGTTCGCCGCGCATCGGCCCCAACCGTGAGCTCAAGCGCGCCGTCGAAAAGTACTGGGCCGCAGCCCTCGACCGCTCCGAGCTGGAAACCGTCGCCGCAGAGATCCGGCGCAACACCTGGGCGTCGCTCAGCGCGGCCGGCCTGGACTCCGTGCCGGTGAACACCTTCTCCTACTACGACCAGATGCTCGACACCGCGGTGCTGTTCGACGCGCTGCCCGATCCCGTCGCGGGGGTGAGCGACGAACTCGACCGCTACTTCGCCGCCGCGCGCGGGGGGACCTACGACGGCGCTGACATCGCGCCGCTGGAGATGACGAAGTGGTTCGACACCAACTACCACTACCTCGTTCCCGAGATCGGTCCGGACACCCGGTTCCGCTTGAACCCCAGCAAAGTGCTGAGCGAACTGGAAGAAGCTCGGGCGCAGGATATTCCGGCGCGGCCTGTGCTCATCGGACCGATCACGTTCCTCGCACTCAGCAAGGCGGTCGGCGACACCGGTGTGCCGCTGGACCGGCTCGCCGACCTCACCGTCGTCTACGCGGAACTTCTCGCCCTGCTCGCCGAGCGGGGCGTGGAGTGGGTCCAGATCGACGAGCCCGTGCTCGTCACCGACACCCTTGACGATGTCGCCGGCCTGGTCCAGCAGACCTACGACACACTCGGTCGCTCGGCCGCTCGACCCGCGATCTTCGTGGCGACCTATTTCGGCCACCTGACCGATGCCCTACCCGCGCTGGCCGACACGCCCGTGGAGGCGATCGGCGTCGATCTCGTCGCCGGATCGGCCACGGCGGTGGCGGCGGTTCCCGCGCTGACGAACAAGACCGTCGTCGCCGGCATCGTGGATGGTCGCAACGTCTGGCGCACCGATCTGCAGGCCGCGCTGACCACCGTTGCGTCGCTGCGGGATTCGGTCGGGACACTGGCCGTGTCCACGTCGTGCTCGACCCTGCATGTTCCCTACACCCTGGATGCGGAAGACGACATCGACGCGGACTTGCGCAGCTGGCTGGCGTTCGGATTCGAGAAGGTCACCGAGGTCGTCGCGCTGGCCCGCGGGCTCAGGGACGGCCGCGACGCCATCGCGGCCGAGATCGCCGCGTCCGACGCCGCGATCGCGTCCCGCAGCGCGGATCCCCGGCTGAACAACGCCGACATACGGTCGCGGCTGGCCGCGATCTCCGCGTCGGGCACCCGCCGCGGCGCACCCGACCGGCGTCGCGCCGCACAACAGGAACGGCTGCAGCTGCCCTCCCTGCCCACCACGACGATCGGTTCGTATCCGCAGACGTCGGCGATCCGGGTGGCCCGCGCCGAACTCCGGTCGGGCAAGATCGATGCCGCCACCTACGAGCAGCGGATGAAGGACGAGATCGCTGCGGTCATCAAGCTGCAGGAGGACCTGGGTATCGACGTGCTGGTGCACGGCGAGCCGGAGCGCAACGACATGGTGCAGTACTTCGCCGAGCAGCTCGACGGGTTCTTCGCCACACAGAACGGCTGGGTGCAGTCCTACGGCAGCCGGTGCGTGCGGCCACCGATCCTCTACGGCGACGTGGCCCGCCCGAAGCCGATGACCGTCGAATGGGCGACGTTCGCCCAGTCGCTGACGTCGCGTCCCATCAAAGGCATGCTGACCGGACCGGTGACGATCCTCGCGTGGTCGTTCGTCCGCGACGACCAGCCGCTTTCCGATACTGCAGCACAGGTGGCGCTGGCGATCCGCGAAGAGACTGTGGACCTGGAGTCCGCCGGCATCGGCATCATCCAGGTGGACGAGCCCGCGCTGCGTGAACTGCTGCCGTTGCGCGCGAAGGACAAGGACGCTTACCTGAAATGGGCGGTCGACGCGTTCCGGCTGGCGACCTCGGGGGTAGCCGATTCGACCCAGGTGCACACCCACCTGTGCTACTCGGAGTTCGGCGAGGTGATCGGCGCCATCGCCGATCTGGGCGCCGACGTGACGTCGATCGAGGCGGCCCGGTCTCACATGGAGGTGCTCGACGACCTCAACGCGGCGGGCTTCGGCAACGGCATCGGTCCCGGCGTCTACGACATCCACTCGCCGCGGGTGCCCACCACCGAGGAAATGGTGACATCGCTACGGGAAGCGTTGAAAGCTGTTCCCGCCGAACGACTCTGGGTCAACCCCGACTGCGGACTGAAGACCCGGAAGACCGACGAGGTGACCGAGTCGCTGCGCAACATGGTGGCTGCGGCCAAGCAGATCCGCGACAGCGCGTAGTCGGCGAGGTGGCGACCGTGAGCCACACGGCCACGGTCGCCGCGCCCGGCGTGGGCGACGTCAGCTCGGCGGTTCGCTCACCTTTATAGCTGAACACATGTGCAGGTAGACAGATGCGGTTGGCCAGCCCTACGGTGGTTCCGGACCCGCGGTGACCGCTGCGGCGCCATCGCGTTCCACTCACGCAAAGAGAGGACCTTCATGGCCGAGTACACGCTGCCGGACCTGGATTACGACTACGGCGCACTCGAGCCCCATATCTCGGGGCAGATCAACGAGATTCACCACAGCAAGCACCACGCCACCTACGTCAAGGGACTCAACGACGCCATCGCGAAGTTGGAGGAGGCGCGGGCCGAGGGCGACCACGCGACGATCTTCCTCAACGAGAAGAACCTGGCGTTCCATCTCGGTGGGCACGTCAACCACACCATCTGGTGGAAGAACCTGTCACCCAACGGTGGCGACAAGCCTACGGGCGAACTGGCGGCAGCCATCGACGACCAGTTCGGTTCCTTCGACAAGTTCCGCGCACAGTTCACCGCCGCTGCGAACGGTCTGCAAGGGTCGGGCTGGGCGGTCCTGGGCTACGACACCCTCGGGCAGCGGCTCCTCACCTTCCAGCTCTACGACCAGCAGGCCAACGTGCCGCTGGGTATCATCCCGCTCCTGCAGGTCGACATGTGGGAACACGCCTACTACCTGCAGTACAAGAACGTGAAGGCCGACTACGTCAAGGCGTTCTGGAACGTCGTGAACTGGGAAGACGTCCAGAACCGGTTCGCAGCGGCCACCAGCAAGGCCCAGGGCCTCATCTTCTGATCCGCGTGCGAGACAGGCCGGTCCCTGGTGCACAGTCGCGATTCGGCACACCGGGAACCGGCTCAGTCTCCGCGCATGGCAACATCGATGGGGCTGGTCGTTTGAGCTGACGGGAGGCGGCCCCTATCGACGTGAGTACGGACGACGGAACCGTCGACGACTTCGTTCCGCCGGGCACGGTCATCGACCTCGACAACTGTGCCCGCGAGCCGATCCACGTCCCGGGCAGCATCCAACCCCGCGGTGTCCTGGCCGTCGTCAACGAGTCGGACTTCACCGTGCGCCACGTCAGCGCCAACGTCGCCGGTGTGCTGGGCCGCACGGTCGACACGGTCCTCGGCGCACATCTGTCCGCGCTCGTCGGCGCCGACCAGGCCGAGCTGATCGCGCAGGCGACGGCGACGTTCAGCGATCTGCACCAGCGCAATCCGATCGAATGCCTCGTCGAGGTCGACGGTGTGCTGCGGGAGTTCGACGCGATCCTGCACCGGGACACCCCGGGCCGGCTGTTCGTCGAACTCGAGATCGCCTACGGCCAGCGCCCGTACTCGTTCCCCAACACCTACCAGGCGGTGCGCAGCTCCGTGGAGGCCCTGAACCGGGCCGCTTCGCTGGCCGAGCTCTACGACGTGACCGCGCGCGCGGTGCGTGAACTCACCGGCTTCGACCGGGTGATGGTGTACCGCTACGACGAGGAGTACAACGGCGAGGTCGTCGCCGAGGCCAAACGCGAAGACCTCAACTCGTTCCTGGGACTGCACTATCCGTCCACCGACATCCCGGCGCAGGCACGCGCGCTGTACGAGAAGAACTGGATCCGGCTGATCTCGGACGTGGACTACACACCGGCACCTGTGGTGCCACCGGTCGACCCTGCGTCGGGCGAGCCGCTGGACCTCACCTTCGCCACGCTGCGCAGCGTCTCTCCGATCCACATCGAGTATCTGCAGAACATGGGTGTGCGGGCGTCGATGTCGATCTCGCTGCTGCGACACGGTCGGCTGTGGGGCCTGATCGCGTGCCACCACTACGCCGGACCGCACCTGCCGCCGTTCGGCACCCGGGCCGCCGCGGAGTTCCTCGGATCGACGCTGTCGTTGCGCCTGGTCGACCAGCACGACGAGGACCAAATGCAGCGCCGCCTGGTGACCCGCGAGGTGCTCGCACAGCTGATCGTGGCGACCCTCGACGACGAGAAGCCGCTGCCGGCAGCACTTCTGGGCACCCCGGGCCTGCTCGACCTCGTTCCCGCCGGCGGTGTCGTCGTCGCCATCGAGGGTGAGGTCGTCACGAGCGGCACGGTCCCGGCGCCTGAGGTGGTTTCCGCAGTCATCGACTGGGCCCGGCGCCGAGACGACGAGTCCGCCTGCACCGACCGGTTGTCCGACGAAATCCGTGACGTCGAACTGGACCCGCGCGTCGCCGCCGGTGTGTTGACCCTCAACCTTCCCGACGACCAGGCCCTAGTCTGGTTCCGTCCCGAGGTGCTGCGCTCGGTGGACTGGGGCGGCGACCCGCACAACAAGGCGATCGCGGTGGCCGAGGGCGATCAGGTCCGTCTGAGCCCGCGCAAGTCGTTCGACCGCTGGCGCGAGATCGTGCGCCTGCGCAGCGAGCCGTGGGCGGCCGGCGAGGTCGAGGCCGCCGCCGCGCTGCGGCGCAGCCTGGTGGAGTCGCTGTACCGGCGCGCCCGAGGCGCTCTGCGGGTGGCCGAGGTTATGCACAAAAGCCTGATGCCCCAGTCGATTCCGAAGATCGACGACTGGGAGTTGTCCGCGCGGTACGAGCCCGCCGCCGGGGGTCGGGTCGGCGGGGACTGGTACGACGCGTTCGAGTTGCGCGACGGCCGGCTGGCGGTGGTCCTCGGCGACGTCGCCGGGCACGGTGTCACGGTGGCCGGCACGATGGCCCAGTTGCGCAATGCGTTGCGGGCCCACCTCTACGGTGGGGCCGGGCCTGCGGAAGCGTTACATCAGCTCAACGACTTCTGCCTGCACATGGTCCCCGGTGTCTTCGCGACGGTGGTCGTAGCCCGCGTCGACCTGGCCACCGGTCACGTCGAGGCCGCCTCGGCAGGTCACCTGATGCCGTACCTGACCCGTTCCGGGCATGCCCGGCAGGCACCGATCCGGCTGTCTCCCCCGATCGGCGCCCGGGGCGCCACGTTCTATCCGAGCACCTTCACGATCGAACGGGGGCACGGCCTGGTGATGTTCTCCGATGGCCTGATCGAACGGCGCGGAGAAGCCATCGACGACGGAATCGACCGGCTCGCAGAGCTTCTCGGCCGGCACGGCGACACTCCGGCGAACTGGATCTGGGACGCGACCCGAACCGACGACAGCGAGGATGACATCACAATCATTGCGCTGCAACGGCATTAGCGACGGCGCAGGCGCGCCCGGATCGGCCCCTTGGCCACCGTGGTGAACGGCACTTCGCAGTCGAACACGTCCTCCAGGGACTCGATGACCGTCGAGCGCACGATGGTGGCCAGGGCCAGCGTCGTCTCCAGCCGGGCGAAGTGCTCACCGATGCACGGACGCCCGCCGCCCAGGAACGGCAGGAACTGCCACCGGTCACGGTTCTTGACGTTCTCCGGGCTGAACCGCTCCGGATCGAACTCGCTCGGGTTCGGCCACAGCTGCGGATCATGGTGCAACGCATACAGTCCGATCGCGATGAGGCTTCCCGCCTCGACGCGGTAGCCGTCGACGACGATGTCGCGGGTCGCCAGCCGCGCGACCCCGGCCGCCGGCGGGCACAGCCGCAGCGCCTCGTGGAGGACCTGTTGCGTGTAGCCGAGGCGGGGCACGTCGTCGGGGGTCAGCTCGCGCTCACCGATCGCCGCCACCTCCGCAGCCACCCGGTCCTGGGCGTCCGGATGGTGTCCGAGCACCCACAACGAGTAGGTCAGTGCGGTCGCGGTGGTGTCGTGGCCGGCGAGCATGAAGATCAACAGGTCGTTGGAGATGTCTGCGTCCGACAGCGGTCTGCCGGTCTCGGGATCGGAGGCAGCGATCAGGGCCTGTACCAGCGGCGCGTCCCGGGTCGGGTCGACGCGGCACGCGTGCACCATCTCGTCGGTGATCTCGCGCATCGCACGCACCGCGGCGCGGGTGCGGCGGCGCGCCGGCGTCGGCAGCCAGCGTGGCGCCCGGACCGGCCGCAGTGCACGGTCGGCGGTATAGGACGACGCGACATGCATGCACCGCGCGATGGTGTCCGCGCGTTCGTTGAGGTCGACGCCCAGCACCGAGCGGCCGAGGGACTGCATCGCGACGCGGCGGCACTCCTCGTCGAGATCGACCTCACCGCCGGTCGGCCAGCGGTCCACGAAAGCCTGTGCGGCAGCCGACATGTGGCCGCCGAAGTCACGGACGTTCTGTTTGGTGAACACCGGCTGCAGCGCGCGCTTACGTGGCCGCCACTGCTCGTTCGGCAGGACGAACAGGCTGTCCCCGGCCGCGTGCCGGACCTCGTCGTGGATGACGCAGCGCTCCGATGCGGCGTCGCTGCGGCCCAGGACGTCGCGCATACCTGCCGGCGACATGACCGCCACGATCGGCGGGATGAGTTGCTTGGGGCCGAACTGGATGCGGGTGATCGGCCCGCCCGCGTCACGGATGACCTCCTGGCCGGTGTCGAGCCTGCGGACCAACTTGGCCAGCCGCCACCACGGCAACGGGTTGCGCGGCGCCAGCGGCAACGATGCGACGTCGCGCGCCTCGGTCGTGGTCATGAAGCCCATCCGTTCGTCGGCTGATCTTGTGCCGATCGTAGGCAACCCCGTGACACCACCGAGAGCCGAGTCGCACGCACCCGGGCCGGCGGCGCGGGTCACTCGTCGAGCTTCTTGCGGAACTCCTCGGTGTTGCGGTATTCGACGTTGCCTTCCTCGGCGCTTGTCTCGATCTTGCCCTTGTGCTCGTCGTCCACCCAGTCGGTCACCGAGGTTCCGGTGACCGTGCCGCTGGAGCCGGGCAGCGAGGTGGTCTGCAGATCATCCGAGTAGGCCTTGGCCATCTCTCTGGCCTTCTCCCGGTGTTCCTCGGTCACCTCGGGCTTCTCGGTGCGCCGCGATTCGTCGTCCGGATCGGGTGTCTCGGTGACGTGCTCGAGTTCGACGTTGGGCATCTCGTTCGTTTGCTGGCTCTGGGGAGTGTTGTCATCCATGGGTGACGGATGACCGAAACTGTGATCTACGAAACTTTCAGGCCGGCACCGTGCGCAGGGCCACCGGCAGACTCGGGAGGAAGTGCTGGCGAGCGAACGCGCGGATGTCGTCGGCGGTCTCCAACGGCTGCGCGCTGGGCACCAACAACACCAGCGCCGCATAGCGCAGGATGCAGTCGGCGAGTTCGTCGACCGCCTCGGCACCGATCCGGTCGGCGAAACCCGGTGGGAAGATCACCCGCAGCGCCTCGGCCATGCGGTCGATCGCGGCGCGGTGATAGCGGCCCGCCAGTTCCAGCACCAGACCGGGCTCGTCGGTGAACATCTGGTTGAGGATCCGGTGCCGGCGGAACTTCAGGATCGACAACGTGAATGCCTCGACGTACACGTTCGATTGCGGTTCGGCCTGTTTGAGTTCGGCAGCGATGTCGGCGAACAGTCGCACGTTCTCCCGTTCGATCACCGCCCCGACGAGTTCGTCCTTGTTCGCGAAGCGGCGATAGATGGTGGTCCGGCTGACACCGGCGCGCCGAGCAACGTCTTCGAGAGCGACCCGCCGGAAGCCGTGTCGCTCGAACTCGACGACCGCGGCGTCGAGGATCTCGGTCGCGGCCCGGTCAGGCCCGCCCATAGGCCCGGACGGCGTATCCGTTGTAGCGCACCGACATCGGCAGCCGGTCCCACAGCCAGTTCACCGGGCGCGACCGCCAGAATGCCGCGAAGCGCTGATACCGCCGCTCCTGCTTGTCGGTCCAGGGCAAGTTCAGCAGTGCCCGGGCGCGCGGCGGCAGTCCGCCGGTGGTCAGGAATGCCGCGAGCGGGTTGAAGACCGGTGCGAGCAGACGCCACACCAGCGGGTGCACCGCCTTGGGTTTCGGGAAGCCCTTGGTGACGTAGCCGACGCCGTACTTGGCGCTCGGGTGGGCGACGAGGACCTCGTTCATCATCCGGTCCCAGTACTGCTCGAACTCGGCGTAGGTGGCCGGCATCGGGCGGTCGCTGACGCCGTAGCGGCGGTACCAGGTCTTGGATTCCTGCCAGATCTGCTCGCGCTCGGCGTCGGTGAGGCGCTTCACGAAGGTGTCGGCGAAGTAGTAGATCTGCTCGACGAACGTGGCGTGCGCCCAGAAGTAGGTGTCGGGATCCAGCGCGTGGTACCGCCCGGCCGGCTTTCCGTCCTGGGCGGGCATGTCGCCCTTGACCGTGACGTGGAAGTCGCGGACCTGCAGTCCCGCGTGGTTGTCGTCGGAGCCGTAGACGGTGTTGAAGATCGGCGGGATGGTCCGCTTGAGCCGCTCGGCGGTGTCGGCGAAGAAGGTCGAATGGTCGTACACGCCCTGGCCGAGCTCGGCGAGCATGTTCTGCAGAACGGCCGGGCGCGGGCCGATCAGGTACATCCGGTTGTCGCCGAAATAGCGCCAGACCAGCGACTGCGGGCCTAGCGGGAGCGCATCGGGAAGCACGCTGTCGAGGTGTTCGTTCTTGTCCGCCAACTCCGTCATGGACACAGTGTTACAAAATCTGCACTTTGTTCCAAGACGATGTGGCGAGGCTTACAGGCTCGCTCGCCGAAATTGCATTCCACGCGCGTCAAACTGCGGGCGGATTCATACGGTGAGTGCAACATCCATTGATCTGGGGAGTTGCTATGCCGTCAGGAGTGCCGGTGCCGCTGTCGG
>NZ_JBGGKT010000023.1:0-47942 GCF_041287115.1 Mycobacterium sp. pV006
CCCGCAGTGCTAACCGCCTGAACCATCACCACGAAGAATCACACGACGACGTCGTACACCACGTCCCTGGACTTGACCCCGAAGTACTTCACAGTACTCCAAGACAGGTCCGATGGTCGGGCGAGGGAACGAGTTGATGAATCCAGTTCCGCTGCACTCGACTTCGTGCCACGAGTGATCAGTCAGTCAGTTTCCTGCCGCGTTGCCGGCGTGGGCCAGGTATCTCCGGGGTAAGCCTCGCGACGAGGTCGCCAAGCACGGCAGGAGGACGAGCGAATCGACCGAATTGCGTGAGTTACACCGACGAAACCGACTGTTGGAGCAGGAGGACCAAGTTCTGCGCCGGGCCGCGGCCTACTTGTCACGGGCCGGCCCGACTGGCTAGCCGACCCCATCACCGATGCCGTACTGATCGTACGAGTACCGCGCCAATGCCCTGTTTGACGCCCACCGCGAGGACCCCCAGGTACGGCTACCGTTATCTCACCGAGAGACGCGAGATGTTGGGAACCGATGATCAAGGAACGACACCAGGCTCAACTTTCAACCGACGAACTGGGGTGTTGACGACGGTCGAAAAGTAGGCCAGTAGCGACGGTGAAAAGTAGGCCACGTGGTCGGTGGCTATTGTGCCGTGTTGTCGGCTCTGGTGGAGGGCAGGGTGTCGATTCCGGTGTCCTTGAGCCGGTAGCTGGAGCCTTTGAGGGTCAGGACGTCGGCGTGGTGCACGATGCGGTCGATCGTCGCCGCGGCCACCACTTGATCTCCGAACACGTCGCCCCAGCGGGCGAAGGGCAGGTTCGAGGTCAGGATCAGTGAGGAGTGTTCATAGCGGCTGGAAACCAGTTGGAAGAACAGGTTGGCGGCGTCCTGCTCGAAGGGGGATGTAGCCGACTTCGTCGACAACGAGCAGACTGATGCGGCGCAGCTTGGCCAGCTCGGCGGGAAGGCGCCCGGCGTTGTGAGCAGACTTAAGGCGGGCGACCCGGTCCACGGCGGTGGCGAACGCGATGCGGTGCCCGGTCTGGGCGGGTCGAGAACCCGCACCCGACGGCTGTTGGCAGTCGGCAGCCACTGCCTGAGTTGTTCATTGAAGTCGTGCTGGGAGGTAAAGCGGCGGCCGGGCGGGAACGAAGTCTCCAGATATCGGTTGGCTCGCTCCACCATCCCCTTGGATTCGGGGTCATAGGGCTTAAGCTGCACCAGCCGAGCGCCCAGCGTGCCCACCAGGGCGGTGACTGGCTCGGTCAGCCGGCCGGGCGTCCGATGCCGGCCTCGTTGTCCCACCACAGTTCGCGGGGCACCGCGGTGAAGTTCTGCGCCAGCAGCTGCCACATGCCGGCCACCAGATCCATGGTCTGGCGGGAGGGCAGCATCACTGCGGCGATGAACCGGGAGAACGCGGCGACCATCACCAGCACCGGCAGCATCGTCTTCTGGCCGAAACCGACCGCAATCTTGGGCGCAGGGAACCACAGATCGCACTGGATCACCCGACCCGGCGGATGCTCGAGCCGATCGACCGGATCGGCGGGAAGGTACTCCGGGCGGACCGCCCGGACTCGCTCACGGAACCAGGAGATCGAGCCGGTCCAGCCGACCCGCTCGGCGATCACCGTCGCTGGCATCCGTGGGTAGGCCGTCAGCAACGCCCGGATCCGCGGCTCCACCTCGTCGATCGGCGACGGCATCGAGGCTCGCTGGTACTTCGGTGGACCGTCGCTGGCCAGCGCGCTGGCCACCGTATCCCGCGCAATGCCCAGCTGCCTCGCGATAGCCCGCTGCGACAAACCCTCGCTGCGGTGAAGATGCCGGATCAAGGCCCAGTCTTCCAAGGGGATCACCCATCCAATCTGATCGGGTGGCCTACTTTTCAGCCGTCGCGACTGGCCGGCTTCTCAACCGTCGTCAACAGATGCACCAAATCCACGGTGGCTCATTGACATCGCCGAGCGCCAGACCGGTGAGGGCAAGCTCACTTCTGCGCAATCAAGGACGTTTCTTCAACCGCGTCGTCGGCTACAGCATCGACTTGCACGCTGCGTAGTCCACAGCGACCGCTGCTTTTAATTCGGGTCAAGGCGATTCGTGCACGCTCTGCACGATCATCGGAATGGTCGGCTTGGTGGTGGGCCGCGTGGGGGCCGTCGGCGACAACGCCCCGGTGGAGACTTCTTTCAGCCTGCTTCAGAAAACATCTTTGACCGCTGCTGGCACACTCGAGAGCGTCGATGCGCATCGCGATCGTCACGGGGACCGAACGCATCTACCACCGACAACCGTCGGCAAGTCGCCTCGGCCAGTTGACCTCGATCGAATACGAGCGTGTTGACGCCGGTGGCCAACAGCACCACCCCGTTGACCACCCGGCCGCCTTCGCGGACCTTCATCGTCAACGCATCCGCGGCGACGAAGGTGAACGGACCAGCCGCATCCAGAGGGCGGTGGCGGAACTGCTCGACGTGCTCGTCGAGGTCGGTGGCCATGCGGCTGACCTGCGATTTGCTCAGCGAGTCGATGCCCAGGGTCTTGACCAACTTGTCCATCCGCCGCGTGGACACGCCGGCTAGGTAGCAGTCGGCCACCACGGTGATCAACGCCGATTCGGCCCGCTTGCGACGCTCCAGCAGCCAGTCCGGAAAGGAGGTTCCCTTGCGCAAATTCGGGACTGCGACATCGATGGTGCCCACCCGGGTATCGAGGCCGCGGTGGCGGTACCCGTTGCGCTGGGCACGGCGCCCCGGTGTGGGCTGGCCCCATTCGGCGCCCACCACGGCATCAGCATCCGCCGACAGCAGAGCGTTGATGACCGTCTAAAGCAGCGAGCGCACTAGATCGGGCGAAGCTTCGGAGAGGGCCTCGCCAAGAAGGCCTGCAGGGTCGCAATGTGGGGTGTGGTCATCGTGATGCTCCTCGAGGATTCTGTGGAAGGTTGACACGAAGGATCACGCGGTGGCCGCGTCGCGTCCATCACCGACACGATGACGAACCCAGCAACCGCGCTACACCACTATGCGGGACTCAACTGCGCTGGCGGAGAGTTGATCCGCAAATTGCTAATCGGACTGGTCCCGATTGCGCTCAGCGAGCTTTGAAGGTCCTGCTCGGAGTAAGATATAGGTATATCCAAGTGCAGTCATTACGGAGCATATTCCTGAGGCTACGAGAGCGGAAATCGCATGAATAACAGGCAGCAGCGCTAACGCCGCCAATGCACTGAGAGACGAGGAAATGGCAATCACAATAGGCAAAGGCCGATGGAACCCCGCGATGATGAGCCCGCGCCCTGCCCAGAACGTGAGCGCAACCGTAGGGATCGCCGCTACCAAAACTAACGACCAAGATAATCCGGCCAGAACGATAGCTGACAACGAGTCGTGAAAGAAGAATCGTGCGGCGATTATTGTTGCTGATCCGAAGAGGGCGACTAAAACCGCAGTGGAGAATACCTTGATGGCTTCGCCGATTAGCGCCCGCCTGACTGCGTCCGCTCTCTCGCCCGCCCGCGTAATTACGGCTGCAAACCGCGCGACATTCTGCATAGTCAGTCCACTTGTCGTGATCTGCGTGGCCGCAGCTTGCACCCTTAGCGCAATTGCGCCTTGACTGATCGCGGTTGGCCCCGACCACGCAAAAATCGCCTGCATGAGGGTAGGTAGTAATTGCGCGATCCCGTTCGAAGTAAACAGTGCTACGAGTTGCCGTAATTGAATCCCTACGTCTGCCGAGGCGCTGCGGTCGTCGAGACCATCAATACAGCTCCTCCATAAGAATATTGCTCTCAAACACTCACCAACCAGGTAAGCGGCCGCAACAGCAGTTATATGTGGAGTAATGAAGCACGCCAACAGGGGTGGCACGCCCCGCCCCAAGTTGGAAATGTAGACGGTCGCCAACTTCCGCCGAGCGTAAAGCTCGCCCGCGTATGCCGCGCACCCCGCGAGGACTAACGGAATAGGGCTGATGAATAAACTGGCGGCCCAGAGATCGACGAATGAGAGATCAGTCCCAAGTCGCCAGTACAAAAGTAAGAGCCCGAAGAAGACGCCAAGGACGGGCAATCCAACTAATCGTAGACTTCTTGCTGCAAGAGCACGGAGTTGGAGTTTGGATACTGACCGGCCGGCGGCGTAAATTGAACTCAAGTTTGCCATCGCCGTAGTTTCGATGGCACTGCTGAAAACGCCAGCCGCAATTGCAGAGACCGAGTAAACTAATAGTACGGTTGACGCTTCGGTTATCGGGAGCCGCTGCACCACGACTATAGGTACGAGGAACGATGGCGCGCTTCCCAACGCCAGTGCGGACACCGTCAGGATCCGGCTTCTTAATTCTCCCGACACTAGTTCCTCCCGAGCCGGTGCTCTAATTCAACAGAGAGCCAAAGGTTACTTTGAGCCGGGTGCGCGATCACCAAGTGCGTGGCTGCTGTAACGTGAAGTCGCCGGAGTTGTGAGTACTTGCCGCGGACGGCGTGCGGCCGCACGGCTTCGTAGCCGCAGGTTGGACCCTCATCTTCATTCGCGTCAACGTGAGCCGTCCGCCGGCCCCTGCCATCGTGGAAGTGAGTAAGGTCCGCGGCGTTCCCACCCCTCTGTCTAGGTCCAGGGTGTTGCCGACATTCAGTCGTCGTCAACGTCTTGATCGGAAGACACGGGAAATCACGGTCCGATTGGCATCCGGTTGAGATGTCTTGGCACCAGTTCTGCGCTCAATTGGCGTTGCGTACCGATCTGCAGAAAGGCTCCCTCGCGTTGCGCACAGGCGCTCATAGGAGTCAACCATGTTCCTTTCAGAGAATCGCTCGGCCACATACTCCCGCAGAGACGCCACAAGATTGTGTACTTCGATGGCCGAAAGTCTAGTCAACCGTTCCACAGCTGCCGCAAAAGAGTTTGGATCGTCAACTGAAAAAAGCAATTCATTGCGCAACACGGATCGGTTGGTAGGAATGTCGCCTGCCAGACATGGGATTTCTCGGACAAGTGCTTCCAGCACGACGTTGGGCGTCCCCTCCGACCGTGAGGGCAACACCACTAAGTCCGAACTTTCGTAAAGTTCATCCATATCTTTAACAAATCCTAAGAATTCAACGGATGCAGCACAACTTAGACGAGCTATCGAATCCTCGAGCTTCTGGAAGTAGTCGGTGTCCTCAATTACTCCAGCGAAGAGGATGCGCTTTACGGACTTTCCGAGTTCCGGGAGAGCGCGCACTACTAGTTCTTGATTCTTGACGGGAGCAATCCGGCCAGGGACCAGGACGGTAATTCCTGTAGTTTGGTGACTGCGTACTGAGCGTGGACGCGCGGGTGGCAGGACAGCATTCTCGATTAACGCGGCTCGATATCCGTAACTCTCGTAGTTTTGCTGCGCAACAGATGAATTGCAGACGATGACATTGGCCGATGCAAAGTATATTCGCTTGCGGATCCGCGTGAGGGCTGAATACGATGCCTCGTTACGCTCGCTATACAACGTGAAAACGCCGAACAGCCTCGTTATGGGCGTCACTCGAAGACCTATAGCAGAGTAGACCAGGATCGCATCGAACTGGCGTCGACGAAGGTAGGGGATGAGGATCCTCGAAAGCCTCGAAGCTGAAAGCAGACGCCGGTCACGGCTAAGCCCCCGGCACAATACGAACTGTAATTCTGTTTGGCGTGCCATCCACTGTTGACCAGCAGTCCTATCAGAGTTCTTATGGGATTGCTCCACAAAAACTGTTACATCGAATCGCTGCGTATTAATGCGATCCAGTAGTATGCGAAACTGAGTTTCGGCCCCGCCGTAGAAGATCTCGGGCATTACTAGAGCAAGACGCATTTTGTTGCTCAATATATGAGTGCTCTCTCTTGTCTAGTTCATCAAGGTTTTCAGAAGTGCGCCTCGATATTTGGCTGGCCGGGAGCTCAGTACAGAGATGTATGAAACCTGATAACCTCCGCGCGGAACGTTTTCGAATACGCGATATTGCGGATCATAATGCGGTGGGACTGACATAACTTCGTACTGGTAGGAGTAGCAATACACATTCCAGTCGTGCCGACCATAGCCAACACTCTCCGAGTTCTCACCGACTGAAGGAGAGCGCATCAAACTTTTCTTCGGGAAGGGGCGCTGCTCAGCAAGTTGACAACGGCCTCGACCTTAGTGCTGACAGAAGTCCACGAGTAGTCCGCCAAGTTTGTCGGTGGTTCAAATGTTCCATGCAGCGCTGTCTTCATCGCCGCAACTAGGTGCTCTGGAGACGTGGCGTCCTCAACGGGGTACTGCGTCCCGTCACAGATTTCCGCGACAGAAGTCGCGCCTGCCGCGTATACGACCTTGGTACCCGATTTCAGCGCCTCCACGACTGGGAGTCCAAAACCCTCCCAAAGAGAGGGGAAGACGAGCGCCTCGGCGCCGCGGTAGAGACGCGCCAGTGCGATGTCGTCGATACCTGCCCGGACCTGGATACGGTCCTCAATTTTGCACGCGGTAGCGAGGCGCATGGCTGACGTGTGGTCGCTGCTCACGACGATCAACTGGTGATCGGGAAAGCTTTGCATTGCCCTGAAGAGCGGCGCAGGATTCTTATGCGCCTTGAAGTTGCCAACGAACAAGAAGTACGGGCGCTCGAACACTGCGCCACCGTGGTCGAATGCGAAAACATCGGAGCATCCGTTACCAGCGTTGTGAACCTCGACTTGTTCGCCGAGCCAGTTGCGAAGGTCTGTCGCGGAGGTCTCCGAAACCGTAACCACGTGTCCACAGCGTTCTATGGCTGGTTTGACCACGCGGTCATAGTAGACACGCTGGACGAGTCTTCGCGTTCCTGAGGTCCGGAGATGGGTCAGATCATGAAGGGTGAGCAGTTGGCACGCACGACTGGGGCCAGCGGTGTAGCCGGGGTTGTAGAGCAAGGCATCGCTCGGTAGGAACATTCGGTGTCGATCGACGGCGTCTATGAGCGATCCCGGGCGATACTTGCCGGGTAGGGGTGTCCACGCGAGGTTGAGCCCGCGCACAACCTCACGTGCATAACGTGCAATACCGTGGTCGCCGGTGTAACGGTTATCGATATAGACCGTTCGGTTCATCAGGAGGTCCTTTTGCCGAGGTTGACGGTAGGGCTTCGTACGCCCCTTGCTACCGAGGTGCGCTCCACGGCCGTCAGTGAGGAACACCTCAAGAGGGGCGGTTGCTTTCGATATTCAGGCCAGGGGCGACCAGGTGACAGGCCAGCCTAGGTGGCCGGGTAACCGCTCAGTGGCTCGTTTCAGTCTTACGGCCAAAGGGATCTGTAAGCAAAATGCCGCTGTCATATGGGCCTCTCTGGGTTGGCCGAGTCTTTCTCGTGACTGCCTGCATGAGCAGGAGCTCATGGAGCCCAACTCAATCGGAACTCTCTTCACACATGAGCAGTCGGGCCGGGCCGTTGTAGTAGGCAGTTCGGGGGATGTCGTGCGGATTCCTAAGCGATCGGCACAGGAATCTGGTGCACGTACCTGCGCCCCGCGGCTATGGCTGCACGTACATAGACCATGTACCGGGCGGCCGGCTCAGGTATGCGGCCCTCGACCGCACATACGATCTCATCGTGTAAAAGTACGGAAATAAGCCGCGGCGCGAGCGTGCTGAAACTCGTAACAGCCCTTTCCGGCGGTGAGCCTTGAGCATTCCAACTTCATCTCTGCAATGATTGCATTTCGGAACATACCCAATTCCTGACACGTTTGAGAAATCGCGATTCATCGAAATCTGCAACATCGGCAACACTGGGACGAACGCCCCTGTCGAGCAGTTCGCGAGTACGGTCGGCCGCGTCCCTGATGTCCTCGAAGTTGACGACAACTCCCGCCATCGTTTCGCCTACACTTTCCTTCGCTCCTCCTACTGAATTGACCACTACAGGCGCTCCCGCTGCGATGGCTTCAACAGGCATGATGCCGAAATCTTCCACAGGGGGGAAAATAAACACTGCGCAGCGCGCGTAAAGCGTGTGAAGTAAAGCGTCTGACGGTGATTGGACAAAGGTTGTGGAAGCGGATAGGTCGGCCGCGAATTGTCGCAGGCGCTGCTCTTCGGGGCCGTCGCCGGCGATAACAACTGGAACGTCCAATAGAGCACCGATCGCAATTACTTTATCGAGCTGCTTGTACGGCACGAACCTGGATGCGCCAAGGATAAACGTATCTGGGAGACGATCGACTATGCGTCGATCTTCGGCGGTCAATTCGGAGTGACGGTGGACCGACGCTGCGATGGCATGGACAGAAACGGGAGGATGAATTACGGCTGCATCCCGATCCCAGTACTTCCGGATTCGCTCGCGGACATACGCGCTGTTTGCGGCGATGGCCAGAGGCTCGGCAGCTCGTCGCCGGTCGATGGACTTGTAGTACGTAGACGCTAGTCGGACAGCGGGATTGCGGCCTCGGAAGTCGAGGTCCGGTGACCATATATAGCGAGCCGGGGTGTGCACATAAACTAGCTTCGGGATGTCGCGATTGTGCCCTCGGAAGCGAGCATGATGAGCGAACAGGTGCGAACTAACTAGCATCCAATCGAATCGTTCCTTGCTCCGCAGCGAACGCCAGACACGGGGCATGAGAGGCAAGGCGAGAACTTTCGAGCGGCGTAGTGGTGTGCGCGCCAACCATGACTCTATTACCTCACGATCTGTCTCGATGGCCCCGGGTTCTCTCCACAGCGCGCGAAGCTGGGCGTCCGGAAAGGCGCGACTCATCGCATGAAATACCTTCTCCGACCCGCCGTGCGATGACATCCACTCATGGATAATAACGCCCGCCACAAATCCTTCTTTCGCCGCCGATTACTCGCCCACTTGCCGCCAGTCTCCCCCCCCGGTTGTACGCGAGATGATCGGCCTAACATACGGTCGGAGTCGTAGTCTCGACTACCGACTCCCCCGGGCGCACGGCATCGAACTTGATGCGGTAGACCGGATTCCGGGCTTTCCCAGCGCGAGCCGGAGAGTCCTTCGCCCGCTGCGCTACCGGCGGCGTGATTATCGCTCGCGGTAAAACAGAACCTCGCGGAACGTCCGGATAATGATTTTGAGATCCAACCAAAGCGACCAATTTTCAATATAGAAATTGTCGTACCTCGCACGGTCTGCGATCGAAGTGTCGCCTCTGAGTCCGCTGACTTGGGCAAATCCTGTGAGACCAACTTGGACTCTATGCCGGTGCGCGTACCTGTCGAATTGACTAGAGAACTGCTCAACAAAATGTGGTCGCTCAGGTCTGGGTCCGACTACGGTCATATCGCCCCGCAGAATGTTCCAGAGTTGCGGTAGCTCGTCAATAGAGGTGCAGCGCAAGAATCTTCCCACAGGGCCAACCCGGCTGTCTTTGGCGACGCTCCACTGAGTTTGCGATTCGCTTTCATCCGCCGGTCGCATCGAACGAAACTTCAGCAGTTCGAAGTGCTTACCGTCACGGCCCACCCTGACTTGCCGGAAAATGACACCAGGTCCGCCTTCGATTCGCGTGGCGAGCGCTGCGGCGGCTAGCACCGGAGATAAGACGATCAGTGCGGTGGAGGCAACGGCGATGTCGAATGCGCGTTTGATGACTCGCGCCGGCCCCTGCAAGTTTGGATTGCGGATACGCATGATTGGAATCGAGCCAATGTGATCCGCCAATCCGGTTTGCGTGTGGAAGTAATGCATCCTCGGCACGACCATCAGTTCTGCGTTCCGGCATGCCGAGGAGCGCACGGCATCGATCAGGCGACGTTCTTCGAAGGCTCCGTCGGCGACCAACAGTGTGTCTGCGCCTGTGGATGCCACTGCCATGTCCAATTCGGACAGCCTGCCGAGGTGGGGGAGATACGCAAGGGCGCGCGGTGAGTCGTGATCATCGACGAAACCCTCGATCTTCAGGCCATACTCGGGGTGGTCGCGAATAATCCTTGCCAGTTCGGTCGCTACTGTCCCACCGCCGATCAGCACGGTTCTGTGCCTACTGATCCCACTCCGACGTCCGAACGCGATTAGGCGGGTAATCACTACTCGGCCGACAAGGACGAGCGCAACCGCCTGACACGCCGTCTCCAGAAACGTCAGAACCTGCGTCTTCTGATGCAGGTAAAGGATTATGGCGGACACAGCTGCCACCGCGGTGAGAAGACGGGTGATTAGAAAAGGTAGCTCATCTAACACCGAGAGGTGCAAGCGGGCCTTGTACCCCCCGCTACCGATGAGGAGCAGTGTCGCAAGTGCGGCAAGGGTTAGGACGGATGTGGGTTGAGGCGGCCGCCAAGCCAGAGGTGTCAGGATCAACGCAAAATCGACAACCGGCACAACCATCCATGCGTGGATGCCTCCGAGAAAGCGCATGGCTGCATTGCGCTTATCCGGTGCCGGACTCGCCACCGGATGGACGGCTCTGAGTGCAGGAATAGGTGGTGCATGCCCCAAATGGGTATTGGCGGGCTTCCTTGCTGTCACAGTGCCCGGATCGATCACCTCGGTCATGAGACAACCCGCGCCTTGCGGCGGTCGATCCACGAACTCGTCTCGAGTGACGACAAGTCTGATGACGGCCAGCGCCGCTCAGTCCCCCCCGCATGCATTCTGAGCAACTCTCCCCCCAGTAGTCGCGGTCCCCAACCATGCGCGACGCGAATTCGGCGCCGCGGGCCGGATTCGCAACGCGATCCCCGTGCCGTTCTGGTCGCTCAAGTGTGCCGCGCACAGCTTGGTCCCCTCGGCTGTCGGGACCGTTGGCCCGACGCTGAAATAGTAACCGGTGTTAGCCGCGAGGGCCACACGAATCGTCGTCTTTTTGCCGATTTCCGCAGAACCGGCCGGTGGATGGCGGGCCTACGCACGCGTAAACTGGCGTCCTGGTTAGTTGGAGTGTCATAGCTGGACGCAACTGCCCATCCACGGCACTTTTCTTACTGGAGATGTCTCATGCTGCGATATCGACGCTGTGTCAAATCGGTTCGGCGGGGAGTTCCAGGCGGTGCCATGAGTCTGCTCCTGAGTTAAGCTGCCTCGCGACATGCCATCTGGCGTGGGTTGGCTGATTGCTGTGACGGAAGGACCGTCGATGCAAGAGTCGAGGGGGGTCTGTCCTGCGCGTCCTGTTTGTCTGCACGGGTAACATTTGCCGCTCACCCACTGCCGAGAGGCTTGCGGTCGCGCGAAGCGCCAATCTCCCAATCCCTGACCTCCATTTTTCGAGCGCAGGAACCCAGGCGGTGATCGGTCATCGGATTCATGATCAGGCGGCGCTAGTGCTGCGAAGTCTCGGTGGTGATCCCGAAGACTTCTATGCGCGCCAACTCACCCAGAAGATGGCCATGGCAGCTGACCTTATCCTTACGATGACGAGGGGTCATAGGGATGCCGTCCTCGAGGTTGCACCTCAAATGATGCGGCGGACTTTTCTTTTGACTGAAGCGTCGAGGCTCGTGACGGAACTAGGCGCTGGGTCTCTCGGAGATTTATCAGAGTTGCGTCCGTACCTCGACGGAGACGACCTCGCCGATGTGCCGGACCCCATCGGTCGAGAGGCAGATGTGTTCCTCGCGGTCGGTGAACAGATTGCCACTCTGTTGCCACCTGTATTGGAATTGTGCCGACTTGGGGCGGTCGATGACTAGCAGAGTCCCTAACTGGACACCTGGATTTAGCATCGACAGAAACGGTCGTTGGGAGGACGCGTGAGTCGTCGAATAGCAGTATTTGGCACGGGTTATCTGGGTGCCACCCACGCGGCGTGCTTGGCGGAATTGGGTCATGAGGTTGTCGGTGTTGATGTTGATGAAGGCAAGTTGGCTAAGCTTGCTGCGGGCGAGCTTCCCTTTTTCGAACCAGGGCTACCGGAGGTTCTGCGCAGCAACATAGACGCCGGACGGTTACGGTTCACGACCTCGTACGAAGAAGCAGCGGAGTTCGCGGACGTCCACTTTCTCGCGGTCGGTACGCCGCAACGACACGGTGAGCTCGCCGCAGACATGCGCTACGTCGACTCTGTCGTTGAGTCGTTGGCTCCTCTGCTGACGCGACCTGCGGTCATCCTGGGCAAGTCCACTGTGCCTGCGGGTACCGCAGAACGCCTTGGTGCTCGCGTGCGTGAGCTTGCTCCCGTCGGCGACCTGGCCGAACTAGCATGGAACCCGGAGTTTCTGCGAGAGGGTTTCGCAGTCCAAGACACCCTGCACCCAGACAGGATTGTTCTTGGAGTGGACCAGGGTCGACCGGGAAAGGCCGAGGCTGTGGCGCGCGACGTCTATGCGTCGCTACTTGACGAGGCCATTCCCTTCTTGGTCACAGACTTGGCGACTGCCGAGCTGGTGAAGATATCGGCGAATGCTTTTCTAGCCACGAAGATCTCGTTCATCAATGCTATCGCGGAGGTGTGCGAGGCCACCGGCGCCGATGTGTCGGTTCTGGCCGATGCCATTGGACTCGATGTCCGAATTGGCCGACGGTTTCTAAATGCCGGAATCGGTTTTGGTGGCGGCTGTCTACCTAAAGACATACGCGCCTTTATCGCGATGGCCGGTGAACTTGGGGCTGGACAGGCATTTGCGCTGCTGCGCGAAGTCGACGCGATCAACATGCGCAGGCGAAACAAGATGGTGGAGTTGGCGCGTCAGGCTGCCGGCGGTTCGTTCATAGGTACGCGGGTGGCAGTCTTGGGGGCGGCGTTCAAGCCCGACTCCGATGACGTGCGAGATTCACCGGCACTGAATATCGCCGGCCAAATACAGTTGCAGGGTGCCGCGGTAAGCGTCTATGACCCAGAGGCGATGCAGAACGCCCGCCAGATCTTCCCCACACTGCATTATGCCCCCGATATCCCAGCCGCTTGTACCGGTGCGGACATGGTTCTGATCCTGACCGAGTGGAAGCAATTCGTATCCATCGAACCACGCGACCTAGAACGGTCTGTCCGTCAACGAGTAGTTATCGACGGACGGAACTGTTTGGATCCCGCGATCTGGCGGAAGGCGGGTTGGCACTACATCGGGATTGGGCGGCCGTAGCGTTGGCGACCAGCCGACCTTGTCACGTTGCGAACGCGAGTGCATGAGTCCCCTGAAGCCTCAGGAACTCACCGGCAAACGGACTCGGACCTCAACGCATAACCGCTCCAGTACAGTGCCTCCGTGGGATATCCGGACAATGTGCTGGCCAGAGACGAACATGTCGTCCTCCACCGTCACCCGCACTGGGGGCGACTCGTCCCCCCGGCACTGCTTCTGATCATCGCCACCGCCGCCGCCTCGCTGCTAGCCGGCTACGTCAACACCCTGGCGTGGGAGCCGACGGCCAAGAACGTCGTCTTCCTGGTCATTGCCGCGGTCTGGTTCATTCTCATCGGCTGGCTGTCGATCTGGCCGTTCCTGAGCTGGTGGACCACCCACTTCGTGATCACCGACCGACGGGTGATGTTCCGCCACGGGTTGCTCACTCGGTCGGGAATCGACATCCCGCTGGCCCGCATCAATAGTGTTGAGTTCCGCCACGGCCTGATCGACCGGATGTTCCGGAAAGGCACCTTGATCATCGAATCCGCGTCTCAGGACCCGCTGGAGTTCACCGATATCCCGCAGGTCGAACGGGTGCACTCACTGCTGTATCACGAAGTTTTCGACACCCTCGGTTCCGAGGAATCGCCGAGCTGAGTGCGCCGGCGTCGCCGGGGCGGCCGCATCGGGGTGACGTTGTCGGAGCCGTGCGGGTGGCGCAGCTCGTACTCGTCCTCGAGCGCCTCGGCGATCCCGCCGGTGGTCAGCGCGGACTCCAGCGCCTTGTCCGGGTTGCGGGCGAACTCGTCGGGGAACACGAAGCGGCGGAACGCCCAGAACCGGAACGCCATCTGCAGCAGGTTGCCGATGATGTAAGCCGAGACGAAGTCCGCGATGTTCTCGGTGGCCAGCGACACCATCGGCACGCGCAGCATGAACACATAGCTCGACACCCACAGCGGAGCCATGCTCAGCAGCACCCCCACGCCGCTGACCCCGAAGAACAACAACGCCTCGTGATGGCGTTCCCGCCCGCCCCGGTCGCGGAAGCTCCACTCCCGATTGAGGATGTAGGACGCGATGACCGCGACGATGCCGGCGATGATCTTCGCCGTGACCGGCTTGGGCTCCAGGATCGTCAGCTTCAGCGTGAAGAAGATCGCCGAGTCGATGACGAACGTGGTCGCGCCGACGATGGCGAATTTGATCAGCTCGTGGTGCCGCTCGGCGTAGGGACGGATCGGCCCCGGAAGGCGGCGGATCGTCGCATCGGCAAAGGACACAAGGAGCCAGTTTACGGAAACGGCGGCCCTAATGCCGCATCGCTGCAGTTACCGCAGGTCAACGGTGCGGTATCGGCCATGACACCATATGGCCGTGCCCAGAACTGCCGCGTCGCCTCCTGTCGTCGCCATGATCGGCGGCGGACAGCTCGCCCGCATGACCCACCAGGCTGCTATCCCGCTCGGCCAGACGCTGCGCGTGCTGGCGCTGCGCCCCGACGAATCCGCAGCTCAGGTGACCCCGGACGTGGTCATCGGGTCGCACACCGACCTCGACGCGCTGCGCCGGGCCGCTGACGGCGCCACCGCGCTGACGTTCGACCACGAGCATGTGCCGGGGGAGTTGCTGGAGGCGCTGGTGGCCGACGGGGTGGCCGTCTATCCGCCGCCGTCGGCGCTGGTGCACGCGCAGGACAAGCTGGTGATGCGGCAGAAACTGGCGGCACTGGGCGCCCCGGTGCCGCGGTTCGCGGCGGTCTCGTCGGTGGCTGACGTCGACGCGTTCTGCGCCGCGGTCGGCGAGGCCGTCGTCATCAAGACCGTGCGCGGCGGCTACGACGGCCGCGGCGTGGTGCTGACGTCTGGGGTTGCTGAAGCGCGGTCGGTGGTCGAGCAGTATCTGTCCGACGGCGTCGAGGTGCTGGTCGAGGAACGGATCGCGATGCGCCGCGAGCTGGCTGCGCTGGTGGCGCGTTCGCCGTTCGGGCAGGGTGCGGCCTGGCCGGTCGTGGAGACGGTGCAGCGCGACGGCATCTGCGTCACCGTCGTCGCGCCCGCACCCGGGCTGGACCCCGCGGTCGGGGCGGAGGCCTCGGAGCTGGCGCTGGGCATCGCGTCGTCGCTCGGGGTGGTCGGGGTGCTGGCCGTCGAGCTGTTCGAGACCACCTCCGGCGGGCTGATGGTCAACGAGCTGGCGATGCGGCCGCACAACTCCGGGCACTGGACCATGGACGGGTCGCGCACCTCGCAGTTCGAGCAGCATCTGCGCGCGGTGCTGGACTATCCGCTGGGTGACACCGCCGCGCTGGCGCCGTACACGGTGATGGGCAACGTGCTGGGGGCGCCGTCGACCCCGGACATGTCGATGGACGAGCGGGTGCACCATCTGTTCGCGCGGATGCCCGATGCGCGGGTGCACCTGTACGGCAAGGCTGAGCGGCCGGGCCGCAAGATCGGGCACGTCAACCTGGTCGGCTCCGATGTGGAGGGGCTGCGGGAGCGCGCCGAGCGGGCGGCACACTGGTTGGCGCACGCAGTCTGGACCGACGGATGGGATCCGCACGCATGACACCTCGGGTAGGCCTGATCATGGGCAGCGACAGCGACTGGCCGGTGATGTCCGACGCCGCCAACGCGCTGGCCGAATTCGATGTGCCGTTCGAGGTCGGCGTGGTCTCGGCGCACCGCACGCCCGCGCGGATGCTCTCCTATGCCGGCGAGGCCGCCGGGCGCGGTATCGAGGTGATCATCGCCGGGGCCGGCGGCGCGGCGCACCTGCCCGGCATGGTGGCCTCGGCGACCCCGCTGCCGGTGATCGGGGTGCCGGTGCCTTTGGCGCGGTTGGACGGCCTGGACTCGCTGCTGTCGATCGTGCAGATGCCGGCCGGGGTGCCGGTGGCCACGGTGTCGATCGGCGGCGCGCGCAACGCCGGGCTGCTGGCGGTGCGGATTCTGGGAGCCTCGGATTCTGCGTTGCAGTCGCGGATGGCTGCGTATCAGAAGTCGCTGGAGCAGATGGTGCTGGAGAAGGACGCCGCGCTGCGTCGGGAGTTGCTGGGGGATTGACCCCGTGGATCGTGGCCGGAGTCAGCTGAGGCGTTTCGTTACCCGCCGGATCAACTCAGCCGCCCGATCGCGAATTCCGACGAGTCCGGTTCGGTAACGCCGGCACTCGCATAGCGAACAGTCCGACCCTCTGCGATAGTGCTCGTGCGCAGCGAGGTCATGGCCGCAATCGCACTGAACCCCCACCGCCCGAACATTACGCGGTCGGGGGCCGTCAAGGCGCCGATATACAGCGACTTCTCCGACCGTGTGGCCAATCGGCCTAGACGAGGGCCGGCTTCAACGACTCTTCGGTCTCGTAAACCGGGATCGACGTCAGAAAATGCCCGGTCTCAGCCGCATGGGTCCCGGCGTCGAGAACCGCTGATGATCGGCACCACCGTGACTTGCCGCCCCACCCACAGTCGCACAGCGCCATATGCCGGAGAGGCTTACCGGCGACGTATGTCTGCATGGTGAAAAAGTACCCATCTCGCATGAGATTTAATTCCGCGGAGACTGAGCGTGGCCTGAGAACTCGCGTGAGTTTGCCGACGATCCGGAAGTCGCGCGTCGTCCTATGCCAGTTCGTTGCCGAGGTGTGCCTTCCGTCCACGCCGTCAGTGGAATTCGTGTTTGCGCGACTGTAGAGGCAGGTACGCTGACCTGCGATGAGGCGTCACGCTGCAATCCTGGGGGGATTGCTCACCGTAGTTGGCCTAGTTGGTTTGCTGATTTTGCCCGTGGCAAGAAGTCAGCCCGTCGAGCAGGCGGGTGTCTCTGCAGATCCAACGTTGCCGCTGTACCAGTTGGGTAGCCGCCCCGATCTGGCCTTTTACGGCGTGCAGGGCACCGAGACGCTCACCGTGCCGGTGCCGCCGGGGCTGACGCCGGCGACAGTTAACGCGGTCACGCAACTGCCGGTGAATGTGCGGAGCGCAACGATCACCGCCATGCAAGGCGATCGCATGATCGCCCGCGTCGACGTCGCGCCGGGGGAGCGGGCGCCGATCGTTATTCCTCTGACTGGAGCGGTGATTGAGGACAACGCCGTCAGCGTCATGCTGCGCACCTATTTGTTGCCCGTCGACGGCTACTGCCTCGACCCGTCGAACCCGTTGCGGCTCTCTGAGGTGAGTGTGAGTTACGCGGGCGTGGAGCGGCCCCCGGCGACGGTGGCTGACTTCCTGCCGCCGGTACTGCGCCAACTCAGCATCTTCGTCGACGCTGCGCCGTCCCGCGCGGAGGCCGATGCAGCGGTACGAGTGGCCACCGCGATCGCGGCGCGGTACGGCACGCAGAACCCGGACATCGCCGTCGTCGCATTGGGGGAAGGGCAGCAGTTACCGGCTGAACCGTCGGCACCGCTGCAGCGCCACATCGTGATTCGGGAGGGTCCCGACGCCGGCGTCTCGCTGCTCGATACACCCGGTGTGCCGCCGCTGCTGATCGCGGGACCGCCCGATCAGCTGGCCAACCAGAGCCGGTTGCTGGCCAGCGACGTGAGCCGGTTGGCGCTGTCCTCGAAAGCGGTTGTGGGTCCACTGAGTTCGATCCCGCAGCTGTCGCCCGATGAGACCACGCTGCGCCGGCTGGGGCAACCGGGCGTCAACGCGACCGCGCTGTCACCGCAGGTCAACATCGGCCTGGACCAGACGCGGTTGGGTCGTTCGGCCCGCGGGGTGCGCGTCCACCTGCGCGGCTCCTACACCCCGCTGCCCGATGCGATCGGTGGGCAACTGGTGGCCTCCATCGCCGGCGAGACGATCGACCGGTGGCCGGCCGACCCGTCAGGGTCGGTGGATCGCTGGGTCGACATTCCCGACGGCATGCTGGTTCGCTATACGAATCTCGGGGTCCGCCTCGATATCACCGGCGACACCGGCCCGTGCGGCGAATTCCAGCCGCTGACGTTGACCATCGACGGTGACAGTCCCGTGGTGAGTACACCCGCGCAGCCTCCGGTGCCGGGCGGTTTGCAGGCGCTGCCGCAGGCGCTGATGCCGCGCACCGCGGTGGGAATCGGCGACGGCGTCGACGACCTCCGGCGGGCGGTCACGCTGATGGTGGCGCTGCAGCGACTCAGCGCCCTCCCGATCGAGCCCGTGGTGATGCCCATCGCAGATGCGGTCGACGGTGCCGGACCTGCCGTGATCATCAGCCCCGACGGATGGGACGACGATCGCATCACGCTGCCCGTCCAGACCGATGCGGCCGGCGAGTTCACAGTGACGAGCACCGACGCAGCAGTCGAGGAATCAGTGACCCTGACCGTGACACCGGCTCTGTCCCACGCCTCGCTGCAAACAGTTTTCGACGGTTCGCGGTCCGTCCTCGTCGCGACGTCGAACAACGCGCCGGAACAACTCGACGCGCTGTTGGGCTGGCTGAACCAGAACCCCCAGCGCTGGGCCGCTCTCGACGGCACCGCTCTGATAGCCGTGCCCGACCGGGAACCGGTGGTGTTCGGGACCTCCGGCGAACCGCAGGCCGCGGACGCAGCCTCCGCTGTCCGGCCCGCGTGGGTATGGGCCGCGGCCACGCTCGGCGCGGTCGTCCTCGTCCTCCTGCTCGGCGCGCTCATCACACGTCGCCGCCGCACGGCTGGGCGCTCCCCGTGACGGCCGTCGCCACCGCCGATCACGCGCAGCCGAAGTCGGCGCTGGAGCGCTACTACGAGCTGCATCCGGCGTACCGGCTGACCATTCGTTGGACGCTGATTGTGGCGGCGACCGGCGTCGCGTTCCACGACAGCTGGATCAGCCTCGCCGAGGTCGCCCGCAACGGCAGCCTCGGAGGCTTCGTATGGGCCGTGCCGGCCGCGGCGATCCTCGTCGCGGTGGCGGTCGCGCGGCGCAAGCGCACCGAGTTGCCGATCCACGACCGGCAAACCGACATCATCGTCGGGATCATGGGCCTCGGGTTGGCCCTCTTGATCCAGGCAGTGCTGCTCCCGCGCTACACGCTGTACTTCGACTTGCTGCGGCTGGACCTGATCGCCATGTGGCTGTTCGCCAGCAGCTCGGCGGTTGTGTTGTTCGGGCTGCGTCCGGTGATCCGCTTCGCCTGGGTGTGGGCCCTGGCGCTGTTGATGAGCCTGACGTTGCCCTACTACCTGGTGGTGATCACGTTGGGAGGCGGCAAGACCGCCGCCGGCGCGGCGGCGCTGCTGATCGCCGGATTCGGCAGCGGTATCGCGTTGGGAACCTCGATACGGCGGGGTGTCGTCGCCTCGCTGGCTTCCTGGGTGGTCGGGTTCGCGGTGCTGGCCATCATCGCGGTGTTCTTCCCGGACGCGCCGGTGCTGGTGTTCCAAGAGGTGCCGGTGCTCACAAGTTTGAGCCTCGTTGGGCTGGTGATGTTTTTCCTCGCTCGGCGCGGTCAACCGTTTCGGGTGCTCGACCGCAAGGTCGAACCACTGGCGGCAAAGCAGGTCTGGTCGGCGGTTCCGTTGGTGGTCGCCTCCGCGCTGGCGTTGTCGATCATGCCGTTGCCGGTATCGCCGAACACCCCCATTTACCCGCGCCTGGACGCCTATCCGCTCAATACCGGTCAGGAGGTGATCCCCCCGACCGGGTGGGGCACTACAGGAGAGGTGATCCGTTACCCCGTCAATCGTCTCTACGGTTCGGGCGCGGTCTTGGTACGTCAGTACGTGACTGCCGACAACGGTAATCCCCGCTGGGACAAGTACGCCCGGCCCCGGACGGTGGTGGTCGACAGCATCGTCAGCGAACAGCCCCACGCGTTCGGCACCTTCCCGTCTCGGGTCCTCTACGGGCTGACATCGGCGCGGATCAGCGAGATCTGGCCCGTCGACCTGGGAAATGGGGTGACCGGCCATATGGTCTCGGTGGTCGACGACGACCTGCTCGTGACCTACACCATGATGCAATTCAACTGGGGCAGCAGGGATCTCACCCAGCGCATCATGCTGATCGCTGTCGACAACCATGAACAGGACGCACCGTTCCCGCAGCCGACCCAGAACTTGTTCCCGATGCTGCGGACGCTGGTGACCCTGCTGTTTCGAGGCAACGCTGTCCTCGACGAACGCACACCGCAGTTCAAAGACGCCGAGATGTTGACCTACTTCGGACGTCTCCTTGTCGCCGCGCAGTTGGGTAGTTCGCAGTGACTGCAGTACCTGCCGCGACGACGGTGACCCAGCAGCATGCGCTGCACCGAGCCATAAACGGGCTGCGGGAGGACGACCCGCTGCGCTCGGCGTCGGTCGCGGTGACCCGTTGGCAGCGGGTGCTGCTCTGGGTGCTTCTGTCCGTCACGGTTATGTGTGCCGTGTGGCAGCCGATGTACACCGCGATCACACTGATCGGGTTGTGCACCGCCGCCTACCTGGGCACCATGCTGGACCGCCTGCTGATCTTCCGGGAGGGCCTGTCATCGCGCGCGATCAGAGTCGCCGACGAGGCGGCCCGCGCCATCAAAGAGGAGGACCTCCCGCCGTACACGATCCTGGTGCCGGCCTACAACGAACCCGAAGTGGTCGGCGACCTGATCGGAGCGATGGCCGCGTTGGAATACCCAGCCGACAAACTGCAGGTGCTGCTGCTGCTCGAGGCCGACGACGACGTCACCATCGCCGCCGCCGAGGAATGCGCGCAGTCCGATGCCATCACCATCGTGCTGGTCCCCCCGGCTGATCCGCGGACCAAGCCCAAGGCGTGCAACTACGGACTGCACTTTGCCACCGGCGAAATCGTCACGATCTTCGACGCCGAGGACTTGCCCGAGCCGTTGCAGCTGCGGCGGGTGGTAGCAGCATTTCGCGAGCTTCCTGACGAGATCGCCTGTGTGCAAGCGAAACTGGTCTACCACAACGGTCACCAGAACATCCTGACCGCCTGGTTCACCGCCGAGTACGCCATGTGGTTCGGTTATCTGCTCCCCGGAATGATGGGCTCCTCGTCGCCGATCCCGTTGGGCGGCACGTCCAATCACCTGCGCCGAGATGTCCTCGAAAGGATCGGTGCATGGGACCCGTTCAATGTCACCGAAGACGCCGACCTCGGACTGCGGATCGCCGCCAGCGGCTACCGCACCGCGGTCATTGACTCCAGCACCCTCGAAGAGGCCAACAGCGATCCGATCAACTGGATCCGTCAGCGCTCCCGCTGGTACAAGGGCTATCTGCAGACCTGGCTGGTCCACATCCGCCAGCCGGTGCGGTTGTTCCGCACGCTGGGTCTGCGCAGCTTCATCCGGTTCAACCTGGTGCTCGCCGGCACGCCCGTCGTCGCGGTGCTGAACCTGCTGTTCTGGCTCATCACCTTGGTGTGGTTCCTAGGGCAGCCCGCCGTGGTCGAAGCGGTGTTCCCGCCGTACATCTACTTCCCGGCCTTGATCGCGCTGGTCTTCGGGAACACCGCGACCATCTACATGAACCTCATCGCGCTGCGGGAGGACGACCGCTCCGATCTGCTCGGTGCGGCGCTGACGGTGCCGTTGTTCTGGCTGATGATGAGTATCGCCGCGGCCAAGGGCTGCTACCAGATGATCCGCAATCCGTCCTACTGGGAGAAGACGTTCCACGGTCTGGCGCAGAAGCCCACCGAGGCCGGCGATGACTGACCGACGCAAGCTGTTGGTCCTGGCCTACTTCGCGTCGTTCGCTATCTATTTCGCCGTCGGCTACTGGCTGCAAGCCGGCAACGGCTACATCATGGGCGACGCCCTGTCCCGGGTGGCCGCCGCGCAGTCGGTGTTGTTCAGCCGCGACCCGCACTTGGCGGCGATCGGGTTCATCTTCACCCCGCTGACGGCGATGGTGCAGCTTCCCGTACTCCTGCTCAACCCGATCTGGCCGGACATCGCCGAGCGGGCGCTGTCAGGCACCGTGATGTCGGCGCTGTTCATGGCTGGGGCCGTGGTGCAAATTCTGTCGATGGCACTGGACCGAGGCCTGCCGCGCTACTTCGTGCTGGCCGTCGGGGTCATCTTCGCTCTCAACCCGATGATCGTGTTCTACGGGGCCAACGGGATGAGCGAGGCGCCGTTCATCTTCTTCATGACCTGGGCCGTGCGCCGCCTCATGATGTGGATGCTCGACGACGACGTCCATCATCTGATCACCGCCGGCGGCATCGCGATGGGTCTGGCGTACCTGACCCGCTACGACGCGGTGGCGTGCATCGCCGCCGCCGGGATCCTGGTGGGCGCCACCACCTACCTGCGGGCCCGCGGCAAGCCACGGTTTCGGCGCGCCCTACTCGACACCGTGATGGTCTCCGGGCCCGGCACGCTGGCATTCTTCGGGTGGGCGGCGGTCAGCTGGCTGATTACCGGAGAAGCCTTCGGACAGTTCAGCTCTCAGTATGGGAATACGGCGATTCTGGAGCAATCGGGCTCGCAAGCGCCCTCGTTCGGTTCCGGTCTGTTGTTTGCCGCCGTGTGCGTGTCGCTGCTCGCTCCGGCGCTCGTGCCACTCGCCGCATGGTCGGTGATTCGTCGCTGGGCCACCCCCAGCTGGCCGGTGGTGCTGGTGCCACTGGCGGTGTATGGAGCGGCGCTGGCGTTTCAGGCCTTCAGTTACGCGACCGGGTCGACATTTCCGTTCCTGCGCTTCTTCATCATCGCGATCCCGCTGGCCACCTGCCTGGCCATGCTTGCGGTGCCCGACGGTCGGCTGCAAGCGGCCAAGCGGCCGGGTCGCTATGCGCCGAATCCCGCCCTTCCGTTCGCACCCCTCCCGCACACGCGATGGGCATACGTGCCGGTCGTGCTGTTGCTGGCGCTGTCGATTCCGGTGACCGCGTGGGGGATGGGGTCTCCGCGGTACGCGCCGCAGGAGTACGCGCTGGGCGTTGTCCTGGCCCCCGAGCCTGACAACGTCTCGCAGCAGAAGGCGATCGAGCGGCGTATCGCCGCCTCGTTCTCCACCGAGCGCGCGATCGCCAAGTATTTGGATGACCTCGATCTGCCGGAAAGCTCGGTGATCACCGACACCGTCTACGGCTTCGCGGTGCTGGCCGCGTCCGCCAAACCCAAGACTTTCGTGATTCCCTCCGATCCGGACTTCACATCGCTGCTCAACGAGCCCTCGGCCGGGGGCATCCGCTATCTGCTGGCTGTTCCGCTGACCGGCCGTGGGGTGTCCGACGCGCTGAACCAGCGCTACCCCACGCTGTATGAGACGGGAGCCGATATCGCGACGCTGGAGTTGGAGATTCCAAATGACGGTGACAGCCAACCGGATTGGCGGCTGTATCGGGTCTTTGAGAGCGCCGCGGATGGCTGAAGGACTCATTCCGGCACCGTTTCGGTGAGACGGCAGACAGCTTGAGAACTGCAGGTAATCGAGCCCGTCGTGGCTGACGGGCGTCAACCAGCAGCATTCGAACGTTTGACACCATGAACTGCAGCGACGCGCGCAACCCGGGTGTTTTGCGGTCCGGTCTTCGGGTGTTGACGCACAATGGGACCTGGGCGGGGATCCAGAGGGGGAGACGATGGCTTTCCGAGCATTGGCCGTCACGATCGTGGCCGCCGTGGCCGTCGTCGTTAGCGCGGGGTGGGCCGCAGAACCGGTGCGCGCCGATCCGAGCAGCACGACATCACCGCCGCCGACATTCACCGGCGGCTGTGGGGTGGTCTCCTACCCCGGTACCGGGGCGCGCGGGGTCGTGGAGGTGACGTCGGGACCCGTGTCCTGTACGGCGGCGATGGACGTCATGGACCGCTACCTGCACGACCCTCTGCTGGTGCACACCGGCAACACCTGGTCCGCCGAATTCGACGGCTGGGTCTGCACCACACCCACCGCCGCGGCCGCCGAGGCGTACGGCTACATGTCGGCATGCCGGGACAGCATCGGCGGGGAGATCCTGGTGACACCCGAGCGGGTCAGCCCCGAACCCACGTGGGTGCCGTGCGACGCAACCGTGATCGCTGCGGACCTCGGCGAGCTGGTTCATGTGCGACGCTGCTACGGCAGCTGGGCTTACGTCGGCAGCGGGGAAGTTGGCGATGCGCGATCGTTGATCCGCTTCGTCGACGGGACGTGGACGCGTTACACGAGCTTTCCCAGCAGCATCTGCGCGCCCCAGGCCGTGCTCGATGGTGTGCCGGCCCCTGAGCTGCGCAACTTCACATGCTGATCCCCAATGCGTTGGCCCGGACTTGGGATGAATGCGCCGCCGCTACACGTAATCGCGCGAACCGCACCTTCCTGGTCTGGGCGTCGGTCACCGGTGTGTGGTCGTCGTCGGGTTGGTGAGCCTTCCTTGCCCAGTACGCGGGGTGCTCTGTTCAAACTCGAACGCGCAGTGATAATCGTCGGCTGCGTTTTGGTCGCGGCGTTCACAAATCTCGCGATTGCCGGCCAGCTACTGATCGCTAATACGCCTGATGACGATGTCTCGTCCGCAGATGCGGTTGTCGTTCTCGGTGGTGAACACGACGGCCGAGAAGTCTTCGGCATCCTTCTGGCGCAACGCCTTCAGGCTTCGACCGTTGTTTTGTCTGACCCCTATCCAACGAGCGACAGCCTGATGCGAAGTTTGTGTTCCGGCTCCGTAGTGGAGACCGAGGTGCTTTGTGTACGTCCGGATCCTCCTACGACACGCGGCGAGGCGATCGCAGCACGCGATCTGGCGACGCGCCACGGCTGGCGACGAATCGTCGTCGTGAGTTGGCGCTTTCATCTCCGGCGCGCCGAGTTGATCTTCGGTCAATGCTTCTCGCGTCTCCCCGGCTCAGTCGCCTATGTGGGCGTGCCGGACCGCCGACAACTGCCCTTCGCCGTCTGGCAGCAGATTTTTCTCTATCAGTTCGCGGCGATGGCCAAAGCAATGATCCAGGGGCCATGCTCCGACGTCACTTGAACTGGGTACGGTTGCGAACTTCCTCCGCGGTCGGTTGTTCGGGCACATCCAGAGCGAGTGCGTCCTCGGACGTCACGCCCATCGGTTCGTCGACGACATGCTCGGTCATCTCGTAGGCATGGCGGTGAAACCAGGCACCGTCCAGTTCCTTTTTCCACACTGCCGGGGAACCGGCATACAGCCCGGAACGTAAGGCCTTGCCTGTCGCCGACGTCAGGGTGGAGTTGGCGGCGAGGATCGATCGGTCGGGCAGGAATGCTCCCTTGAGTAGGACGGCGCAGCTGCCCACGGATGCGTGACGACCGACAGTCACCCGGCCGACTGCCTGTCGGTCGTGGAGGAAGTCTGGTTGATGAGTCTGTAGGAGACATCGGTTGCCCCCGACGGTGCCGTACGGGCGGATCGCGATCGTTCCGGAACAGTCGAGATAGTTGCGGCTACCGAGCTTGGCTCGAAACCCCATATAGAGCGTGCCGGCGTCGGGGTCGAGGCGTTGATAAACCGGGTGAGCAGAGATCCAGTTCCACGACTCGATGATCGCGAAATCCTCGAGGCGAACCGAACTCATCCCGCGCAGGACGTTGAACAACTCCACGCGTGCATACTCACCGACGTGCACCGACTTCACACGCAGGACGATCGACGGGCCGATACGGGCGGTTGTCGCGATATGGTGACCGAACAAACGGAGAAGCCGATTTTTCAGCCTGGACGGCGGAAGCAGCCAGAATGGGCACTGCATCATCGAGATCCACCGGGGCTGCGAGCGGTTCGGTGTCGAGGTGTTCACATGAACCTCCTGCATCGCAGGATCGGCTGAAGATGCCATTACGCTAACACCGCAGCGCGAGACTCGCGGCGAAGTGGCTACCAGTCGATCGGCTAATTATTAAGTATCATACGTTGTCAAAATTGTTGTGGGGGTACTGATGTCAGGGAGTCATCGTGGTGCGCCGGATCGGACCCGCTCGACATCGCTTCCTCGGCGTTCGGCTCATAGCGGCGGGAACAGCGCTGCTTGTATTTGCTTGGCCTGCATTGGCGCCACTCAGCATCGGTGGCGGACCGCGGGCCGTCCAGACCATGTCGCTTACAGCCACTCCGTATTTGCCCTTCGACCTGCCGACCGGGCCTTCGGTGAAGAAGGTGTTCGCGCATTACATGCCGAACTTTCCGATTTCAATCGATAACAAGCCACCGGACATTGACTACTACGCCACGCAGTATCTGACTCGGACCGGCGAGCGCGGAGCACACTGGGCCTACGGCGGCTACCTGCGGGACAGGCCATTGCCGCGCGATCCGATCGAAGACGCGGCGTGGAAAGACCGTGACCTGCGTACCGAGATCGCGCAGGCCAAGAGTGTCGGCATCGACGGCTTCGCCGTCGATATCATCGTGGCCAGGTCACCTACGCCCACCAATTGGTCGGACGTCCCCACCCGGCTGCTCGCCGCGGCCGAGAATGCGGATGGTTTCGCGATCTTGCCCACAGCGGACATGTCCGGGCCCTTTCGGTTGTTCACCGCTTCCCGGCTGGCCGCTGAGCTGGCTCCCTACCTGAGCTCGCCGGCGACATTCAAGCTGGCCGACGGCCGCCCCGTGCTTGGCGCGTTCTATGCTGAGAGCAGATCCGTGTCATTCTGGCAGCAGCTTCTTACTGTGCTGCGTAACGACCATGGTGTCGACGCCGCTTTCGTCCCGACATTTCTCGACGCCCCGCGTCATCTCGACGCCTTCGCGCCGGTGAGCTACGGGTTCTCCAATTGGGGTGGTCGAAATCCTGTGGCGGTCGCAACCGTGCCGTCCGGCCCTGGATTCCCAGTCGACCTCGCGAGGCGCAGCCGTGCGCTGGGCAAGGTCTGGATGCAGCCCGTCGCGTTCCAGGACAACAGACCTGATGCCGGCCGTTTCGAGGAGTCCGGCAATGGGCAGACCCTGCGACAGGCGTGGCAGGTCGCCATCCAGGAGAACGCCGAGTGGGCACAGCTGATCACGTGGAACGACTACTCCGAAAACACCCACATTGCGCCGTCGGTGAAGAGCGGGTGGCGCGCGCTTGACATGAATGCTTACTCAATCGCGCTGTTCAAGTACGCCGCACCACCCGCTATCGTGCGCGACGCCTTGTTCGTCTCTTATCGGACGCAGCCGTTCGCGGCGCGGCCAACGCAATTGCAGTTGCGCCTGATGAGACCGGTGCCGGGCACGCCCGCGGCTCGCGACCAGGTGGAATTCGTTTCGTTCGCAACGGCACCGGCGACGCTGCGGGCGGTTGTCGGCACGGTGACATACACCTGTGAAGTCCCCGCAGGCATCGGAGTGTGCAATGTTCCTCTACAGGCAGGGGACATTGTCGCGGAGATGACCAGGGACGATCGATTGGTGGCGCGGGCCCAGTCGACGCTAGCGGTCACCACAAGGCCGAGTGTCCAAGACCTGCAGTACGCCGTGGCGGGCGGGCTGCGGTGAGAAGGTGGGCGCCCGTCGCGGCAGCATTGTTCGTCGCAGGCGCCACGACCGGTGCGGTCGCTCGATCGGCCCTGTACGTGAGCTCTCTGTCGTGGCCCCCGCCGCTGCGGCTCGGTGCGGACGCGCTGGTGCTGGCAGTCGTTGCGACGATCACCAGCGCAACGCTGACGGCGCGGGTAGGCCGAGGTTTAGGCGCGTTGGTCTCCGGGCTTGCCGCAGCCGTGGGCAGCATCGGAATTCTGTCGATATCCATCATGCAGCTCGCCCCCACGTGGACGATCCTCTATCTGGTCGTGCTGCCGTTGATCGCAGGCTCTGGCGTCTTCGCTGGTTCCGCACTCGGCGGCGGGATCCGCTATCACCCGAATCGGAGACACCGGTGACGGCGCCGTCCTCATTCGTCTTGTCGGCGACGGTCGGCGCCCTGATCGGGTCGTGCGTTATGGCCCTTATCTGGCACCGACAGCCCACCAACGCGCAGCTGCTGGTCACGACGGCAGCGGCATGTACCGCGCTCGGCGGGGCGTTTGGCGCGCCCTACCCCTGGCTGCACCCGGCGATGCCGGCCCTGTTGGGCTTCGTATGCGCAATGTCCCCGTTAGCCTGGGTCATCACTCACCCGCCCAGCGTGAAGGACGCGAGCACCGCGGCGCAGGCGGCGGTGAACGCAGCCACAGTGACAGGGTTTCACCTGCTGATCGGCAGCGCTTTCGCGCTTGCTGGGTTCCTTGCCGGAAGTGCCGTCTACCTCGCCGGCAGCGTGTAGCACCGCCCACCCGGGGCCGCCAGCCCTACTGCGCGTCATTCGCTGAGAATTCCCCACTAGCGCTACTGGCTGGGAGTCTGCGCGAATCGACGTTCGCTACGGGCTTCGGACGCGACTGCTCGCCGCCGACCGACATCTAATCGTCGACCCTCTTGACGTCGTGGTTAATTGGGAAGCCTTACACAATGCGGATCGGTTGGCGTGTCCACCGATGCGAGAGGAAACCCATCCTCCCACCTAAGTATCTTGCTGAGACCTGGTACTCCTGCTATAAACACTGGTATCGCTGTCTTTTTGCCTAAAAGTCAAATTTGCGATATTTGCTCGTTCCGGTGGCGATCAGATCGAACATGTGGGATTCTGGTTCGTGATCGGTGCAGGAAAGTGCCGAACTAGCAAATTACAGTTGGCATGGTCAAACGGGGGTTTCCGCATGTCGTTGATATCTACGTCCGCCGGTCCGGTGGTGAGTCGTTCGCCCCGGTGGGAGCGTGCGTACGCGACTCGCCTGCTGATCACTGACACCGCTGTGGTGGTGCTCTCTGTGCTGCTTGCGCAGTACCTGAGGTTCGGCCACGCAGCGGTGTCGGACGTAGAGGCCAGCAAACAATTGACCGGGTTCTCCGCGGCGTTCGTCGTGGTATGGCTGTCCGCTCTGTCGATATTCCGAACCCGTTCCCTTCGCGTGATCGGCACAGGAATCGACGAGTACCGACGCGTGCTCAGTGCGTCGTTCTGGACTTTCGGCGTCATCGCGATTGTCACCCTGCTCCTCCGTCTCGAGGTCGCACGCGGCTATCTCGCGGTGGCACTGCCGGTGGGTGCAGTCGGCTTGGTGGTGTCTCGTCATCTCTGGCGGGGGGTTTTGGCGCGCGGCCGTGCCCGTGGCGATATCCAGACGACGGTGGTCGCGATCGGTGATCGCGCCGAGGTCTCGATCCTGGCCTCCGAACTGACCAGGAACCCCGTGCACGGCTATCGGATTGTCGGCATCGGTATCCCCGGATATGGCGATCCGTGTGGTGAAACCGTCGCGATCAACGGGCGTCAGGTGCCGATCATCGGCAACGAGCATGCCGCCGTAGCGACCGTGGCTCGAGGTGGCGTCGACACGCTGGCAATCACCGGCACTGAACACTTCGGGGTCCAGGGGATCCGCGATCTCACATGGACCCTGGACGAGCTCGACGTGGATCTGGTGGTTTCGCCCGGGGTCATGGACGTCACCGAGGCCCGGTTGGTGATGAGACCGGTAGCCAACTTCCCGCTGATCCACGTGGAAAAACCTCAGTACCACGGTGCCGCCAGGTTCGCCAAGCGTGCTTTCGACTTCACCTTTGCGTTGATCGCGCTGATCGCGGCTGCCCCGGTCATGCTCGTCGCGGCGGCGGCGATCAAATTCACCAGCCGGGGCCCTGTCTTCTATTGCGCCGAGCGCATCGGCAAGGACGGGCAACCCTTCACCATGCTGAAGTTTCGAACGATGGTGGATGGCGCCGATCGTCAAGTGGTCGACCTACTCGCCCGCAATGAGTTCGACGGTGGGGTGCTCTTCAAGATGCGGGACGATCCGCGGGTGACGCCAGTCGGCCGGTTGCTGCGCCGGCTGAGCATCGACGAGCTGCCCCAGTTCGTCAACGTCCTCAAGCAGGACATGAGCGTGGTCGGTCCTCGGCCGCCACTGCGCCGCGAGGTCGAGTCCTACGATGGCAAGGTCAGTCGTCGGCTGCTGGTCAAACCCGGCATCACCGGACTGTGGCAGGTCAACGGGAGGTCTGACCTCTCCTGGGACGAGTCGGTCCGCCTCGACCTTTCTTACATTGAGAACTGGTCGATGGCCGGTGATCTCGTCATCATCGGTAAGACGTTACGTGCGGTGCTGCGGCATGAAGGTGCCTACTGAGCGACCCGTAATTCTGACCACTATCTCGGCCAGCCGGATCTAGAATCGGCTTTGCTGGCGTACAACCCGGCGCCGAACCCCGGATGTCGCCTGGCGGTCGGCCCGTGAGGAGACTTCGAATGAAAAAGGCGTTGGTAACTGGTATCACCGGCCAGGACGGTTCGTACCTCGCGGAATTGCTGTTGAGCAAGGGCTACGAGGTCCACGGTCTCATCCGGCGCTCATCGACGTTCAACACGTCGCGTATTGATCACCTGTATGTAGATCCACACGAACCCCGCGCCCGGCTGTTCCTCCACTACGGCGATCTCAGCGATGGAGCGCGACTGGTCACGCTGCTGACGCGGATCGATCCCGACGAGGTCTACAACTTGGCTGCTCAGTCACATGTGCGGGTCAGTTTCGACGAGCCCGAACACACCGGCGACACTACCGGTATCGGTAGTGTCCGACTACTCGAAGCGGTGCGAATCGGACGAGTAAACTGCCGTTTCTACCAAGCCTCGAGTTCTGAGATGTTCGGTGCCACACCGCCGCCCCAGAACGAGGACACTCCCTTCTACCCGCGGTCTCCTTACGGTGCGGCGAAGGTGTACTCGTACTGGATGACACGCAACTACCGCGAGGCCTACGGCATGTTCGCGGTGAACGGCATCTTGTTCAACCATGAATCACCCAGGCGCGGCGAAACCTTCGTGACACGAAAAATAACCCGTGCGGCTGCGCGGATCAAAGCGGGTCTGGATCAACACCTCTATTTGGGCAACCTTGACGCCGTTCGCGATTGGGGCTACGCCCCCGAGTACGTGGAGGGCATGTGGCGGATGCTGCAAGCCGACGAGCCCACCGATTACGTCTTGGCTACGGGTGACCGCTACACCGTCCGCGAGTTCTTGGAAGCTGCTTTCGAACATGCCGGACTCGACTGGGAGAAGCACGTCCTCTTCGATGAACGCTATCTGCGGCCCACCGAGGTCGACGCTCTCGTCGGCGACGCCTCCAGGGCTGAGCGCCTCCTGGGCTGGAAGCCGAGTGTGCGCACGCCCGAATTGGCGCGGATCATGGTAGAGGCCGACATCGCACAACTGGAATGCCAAGGCAGGCCGTGGATCGACCAGCCCGCTGTGATCTCGTGGCGGTGAGCATCTGATGCCCGTGGCCTATCATCCGGAGCCTGTGGACCGTTCGGTACCTGTGTTCATCGCAGGTCACCGTGGCATGGTCGGCTCCGCAATTCGGCGCAAGCTGGAGACCGAACGGTTTACCAACCTCGTGCTGAGAAGTCGGAGCGAACTAGACCTCACCGACCGGGCAGCCACCCACGCGTTCTTTCGACAAGTTCGCCCGCAGGTGGTGTTCTTGGCAGCTGCAAAAGTCGGCGGAATCGGCGCGAACAACTCTGAGCCCGTCGATTTTTTATCGCAGAACCTGCGAATCCAGGTGAACACGCTCGACGCAGCTTTAGAGGTCGAGGTGCCTCGATTGCTGTTCCTCGGGTCATCGTGCATCTATCCGAAGTTTGCCGACCAACCCATCGTCGAGGCCTCGCTCCTGACCGGTCCCCTGGAACCCACCAACGATGCGTACGCAATCGCGAAGATCGCAGGCATTGTTCAGGTACAAGCGGTCCGCCGACAATACGGTCTGGCCTGGATCTCGGCGATGCCCACCAATCTGTACGGTCCTGAAGACAACTTCTCGTTGACCGCCTCGCATGTACTCCCAGCACTTATCCGCCGCTACGACGAAGCGGTCGCCGACCATTCTTCCGTCGTTACCAACTGGGGCAGCGGCGCGCCGAGGCGGGAATTCCTCCACGTCGACGACATGGCTTCTGCTTGCCTGCATCTGGTCGAACATTACGACGGACCGCAGCAAGTCAACGTCGGGACCGGCGAAGACCACACCATCCGTGAGATCGCCGAGATGGTCGCGGATGCCGTCGGTTACACCGGTGAGACCCAGTGGGACACCAGCAAGCCCGATGGCACACCACGCAAGTTACTCGACGTCAGCCTGCTGCGCAGTACCGGTTGGCAAGCCTCGATCTCGTTGCGCGACGGCATCCGTGAGACCGTCGACTGGTTCCGTTCGCACCGGTCGACTCTGCGTGTCTAGCTTCGCCGCGGCGCCGGGGAGGCGCCGCCGACAACCGGTCTGGACAGTGCCGCTGATGGCAGCAGTGGTCCTGCTGACTAGCTGCGCTCCAGACGCGCCGCAATACCGCGCGACCGCCGACCTCCCGCCGATCACCGTAGACCCGGCACCAATTGGTCCGGCGACATGGCAACAGCGGGGGGAGACCGTGACGCAGTCGGCTTTCCCGGTAGTCGCCCCAGCACTGTCGGGCATCCGCGCCGAGGCATTCCGCGCGACGTATCGGTCAGTGTCCGCGGTCACGGGCCGAGAAGTCGATGTGACGGGTGTGTTCTTCGTCCCCGCCGGAGTCCCGCCCGACGGTGGCTGGCCGGTGATTGCGCTAGGACACGGCACCACCGGGGCCCTGAATAACTGCGGGCTTTCGACCGACTCCGCGCTGCGCGGGTATGCGCCCCTGGTAGCTGGCATGGTCGACCAGGGCTTCGCGGTGGCGATCACCGATTACGAAGGGCTCGGGCCCAATGGTGTCCATCCATTCTTGGAGCCCCGGACCGCGGCGTTCAACCTCATCGACTCCGTGCGCGCCCTTCGCCATCTCGCGCCGACGGTGTCGACTCGATGGCTGGCTTACGGAATCTCGCAAGGCGGCCAGACAGCCTGGGCGGCCGCAGAACTCGACGACTGGTACGGCAATGGACTCGACCTGGTCGGGGCGGTTGCTCTCGCGCCGGCCGCCAACATCGTCGGGTTCTCCGAGCTCGCGGAGCGGCACGAACTGACAGACGAACAGCTCATGATCGCCCCCATGGTGATCGCTGGGCTCGCGCGCTATGACTCCTCGGTCGTGCTGGACAACTATGTGCGAGGACCGGTACGAGACCTGCTGGATGTGCTCATCGGCTGTCAACCCAGTGCACCCGTGGATCGGGCGACCGTGGTCACGGCGGGTGACGTCGGGCCGACCACACCTTCCGACGCCGCCACACTCGCCGACGCCCTACGTCGGATTGCTCTGCCGCAGCGTCCCTTATCGGTGCCGTTGCTCGTCGTCAATGGTCTGCAAGACCAAGCAATTTTTCCGCAGTGGGTGGCGGGGGCGGTGGCCCGTAGCTGTGATTTGGGGGGAAGCGTTGAACATCGTGAGATTTCCGGTGCCGGGCACGGTGATGTGCAGCCGGACGAAGATGTGTGGTCTTGGATCGCGGACCGTTTCGCCGGCGAGCCTGCGGGATCGTCCTGTGCATCGTCGAGCTGATGGAGGGCGTAACTGATGACAGAATTCGCAGGCCGTCCGGACCGCGCTGCGAAGGGTAACCAATTCCGTCTCGACAAGTTCACCGGTCGCGGGTACGACAAGGGCAGGCCGCTCGCCATACAGGTTCTCTGGCTGGCGACATCGCGACTTGTGGTGATGAAGTGGTGGTGTCCCAGCAAACTTCGTATAGTGATTCTCAGGCTCTTCGGGGCAAATATCGGTGTAGGTACACGGATGCGATCTGACGTCAAAGTTCACTGGCCCTGGAAGTTGGTCATAGGGGACAACTGCTGGGTCGGTGAAGACGCGTGGATATTGAATCTCGAGAACGTCACGATCGGCAGCAACACCTGCATCTCGCAATCGGCGATGCTGTGCACCGGCAGCCATCACCGTCGCAGTCCGACGTTCGAATTCGACAACGGCCCGATCGTCATCGGCGACTCGGTGTGGGTGGCTGCACGGGCCACCGTGTTGCGCGGTGTCACGATCAGCGACGGCGCCACCATCGGCGCCTCGGCGTTGATCACCCGCGATGTCGCTCCGGGCGGTGTGGTCCTGGCGATACCAGAATCGGATCGCTCATGAGAATCACCGTCGTCGGTATAAACTACGCGCCCGAATTGACCGGAATCGCGCCCTACACGACCGGGTTCGCCGAGGGCATGGCTCACAGCGGTCACGAGGTCAACGTCGTCACCGCACCGCCACACTACCCGGAATGGCGAATCGCACCCGGGTATGAGAACGCCTACGGGACCACCTCGTCCATCAACGGAGTGCAGGTGCGACGCGTGAGGTGTCGCGTGCCGGCCCGGCCCAGTCCGCGCGGGCGTGTGCTCCTCGAGGCGAGTTTCGCGCAGGCCGCGGTCCGCGCTTCGTGGCACCGTCCCGACCTGGTCGTCGCGGTAAGTCCCACCTTGATGTCGGCCGGTGCCGTGGTCGCCAGGGCGCGGCTGGCCAAGCTGCCATGCGGGGTGATTGTTCAAGATCTGTACAGCAGCGGGGTGGTCGAAACCGGGGCGATGAGCGGTTGGCCGGCGCGCGCGGTGGCGCAGTTCGAAGGCGCGGTTCTCAACGGCGCCGACGGGGTGGCGGTAATCCACGCCAAGTTCGTCGACAGCATTGCCAAACTTGGCGTGCGCCAAGACAAAGTCACCGTCATCCGCAATTGGACGCACATCGCCCCCCCGAACGACGAAGTCCCTGTTGCAGAAGTCCGCGCTGCGCACAACTGGACGCCTGACGAGATCCTGGCGATCCACACCGGCAACATGGGCGTCAAACAGGGACTCGAGAACGTCGTCGACGCAGCCGTGTTCCAGGCACGCCGCGAGCACCCCGGTCGTCGAGTGAGGTTCGTCCTGATTGGGGACGGCAACCAGCGGGCATTGCTCGAACAGCGCGCGCGTGGGGTCCCCGGTTTGGAGATCCTCGAACCGTTGCCGGAGGATGAGTTCCGCGGAGTGCTCGCAGCGGCTGATGTGTTGCTCGTCAACGAGAAGCCCGGAGTCGGCGAAATGGCGGTGCCGAGCAAACTGACGTCCTACTTCGTGAGTGGACGGCCGGTGGTTGCCGCAACTGACCCCGGCAGCGCCACCGCGTGCGAGATTCAGTTGTCGGGTGGCGGAATCCTCGTGCCGCCGGGCGATCCCGAAGCGCTGCTGTCGACGGTGCAAACCATCGGCTCGGATGAAGAAATCGCCCAACGCCTCGGCGCTTCGGGGCGCACGTACGCGAGGGAAACACTCGACGCCGGCTTCGCCATCAGGTCCTACGAGCGCTGGTGCACATCGCTGATCGCGCGGCGACGATGAGGGTGCTTCACGTGGTGACGTTGATTTCGCCAGACGGTGCCTACGGGGGTCCGCTGCGCGTGGCCCTCAACCAAGCGCAGATTCTTCGGTCGTTCGGACATGAAGTCGTCGTCGCCGCCGGCGCCTCGGGCTACCGCGAATTGCCCGTTGAGATCGGTGACGTCCCCGTGGTGCCGTTCCCGGCGAGCAGAATTCCCGGTTTCGGATACGCAGGCACCTGCGCGCCGCGAATGCGGAGGTGGATCATCGACAACGGCGTGGATTTCGACATCGCGCACGTCCACTTCGCCCGAGACCTGGTCACCATCCCGGCCGCTCGGACGCTGCGCCGGCTCGGCATGCCGATGGTGTTGCAGCCGCACGGCATGGTGACGCCCATGAGCCATCCGCTTGCCGGCGTCGTGGACCGAGTGTGGACCACCGATTTGCTTGCGAATGCAGATTGCGTGCTTGCGTTGACCGAGCGCGAGGTTCGTGATCTACGGGCCGTCGGGGGATCGGGCTTGAAGGTGCGTCAGTTGCCGAACGGAGTGCCACTGGATTACGAGCGCGGCAACAGTCGCGACGAGATGGGGCAATTTCCCGAGGTCCTGTTCTTCGCGCGCCTACACGAGCGCAAACGGGCCGATGTGTTCGCCGAGGCGGCACTCGAGCTGCTCATCTCCGGGGTTAAAGCGAAGTTCAGCGTGGTAGGACCCCCAGAGGGGGGCGAGCGGGCCGTGGACGCGGTGATCGAGCGTGCGCGCGCCCTCGGATACGGACCAGACCTGCTCGTCCGGGAGCCGGCGACACCGCCGGAGCGGGCCCTCGAGCGCATGTCCCAGGCGTCGATCTACGTACTCCCAGCGGTCCGGGAGCCGTTTGCCATGACTATTCTCGAGGCACTGACGCTCGAACTTCCGGTGGTGATGTGTGCGGACGGCGGTCTCGCGCCGTTCGTCAGTAGGCACAGGTGCGGAACCGTCGTCGATGGTTCCGTCAGCTCGTTGGCCGCGGCCATCACCGACCTGCTCAACGATCCGAAAGCGGCGCGCGAGATGGGTGGAAGGGGACGCTCCGCGGTTGCGGATGAACTCAGTATTGCAGCAGTGGGCAGACGGCTGGAGTCGATCTACAACGACGTGCTGGAGGGGCGGAGGGAACCGGCAGCGTGAACATGCGTCGAAACGGATCGCGAACCGCAGGGGTCGTCCTGGCGGTAACCCTTACTGGCGTGCTCGCACTGGCGTTGTGGTGGGGATTCTTGCGAGACGATGCGCGCCTCGTCGCGCAGGGAACACGCATTGAATTGAACTTCGGTCGTTTGGCCGACGGAACTCCGCCCACTCAGTTCGACACCGGTCAGTCTGCGCACCTTACCCATTCGCCCGAACTGGCCGACTCAGATATCTTCATCCGTGCCGGGCGACTCACCTACCGGCCCACGACAACGTCCGCCGCGGCCGCGTACTTCAGCAGTGAGGATCTTGGTGCGCCGGTGAAGTCCCTCGGCGCCAGTTGGGTGTTCACGCCGGGAAGAGAAGGTTACGGAGCGATAGCCTTGGTCGTCTCCCGCGACATTCAAGTCGAGTTCCCCCCAATCCGGGCGCCGATTCCCATTCATTTCGTCGCCACTGCGATCAACTGGAATCTCAGCCTGAAGAAGGCGGACGGCGACGAACTCCAGCCGATCGCGGCTGGATTCTTCGACGAACCACTTGCCCAGGACGGGCGCACCATCTACAGCACATCCATAGCGATCAACGGCGACGCGGCGACCATAGCTCTGCCGGACGGTAAGCGTCACGTCGTCAGAGACGCTCGAATCTCGCAGTGGCAGGGCAATTTCGCCACATTCGAGCTCTACTCGAACAATGGTCTTGACAATTCGGTCGGGGCATTTACCGAGATCTGGGCAGATGCGCAGGGCCAGGGCTGATGGCCTCGGGAGTGGGGATGTCGCGCTTTCGGGCCTTGGCCGGCGGACTCGATCAGGTCTTCTCGAGCGCCAGCAACGGGCTTATCGTCTTCGCGGTCGCGGTGGTGTCCACCCCGCAACTTTTCGGTCAGATCTCGATCCTGATGACCGCTCTCGTCGCGGCCCTCGGTTGTACTCGCGGGGCACTCGGGACGCCGTTGTTGTTGAAGTCCAACCAAACCGTGGAACAGATCCGGCGCGAAGGTTCCTTCGCGTTGACATCCACGCTGATCGTCGGTCCACTGCTGGCAGCCATCCTGCTCGGTGTCGGGCTTCCACTGGTCGGCCCCGGTGCTGTCTGTCTGGCGCTCGCCGTGCCATTCGTACTCGCCCAGGATGTGCTGCGTTATGTCGTGATCGCCGAGGGGCGGCCGCACATCGCCGCAGTCTGGGATGGCCTGTGGTGCGTCGGAACCATCTTGCTGTTGGTTTTGTCCTGGATCGGTTCGCAATTCGCGACAGTGACGCTGCTTCTCGGGGGATGGGCGGCGCTGGCCGGGGTCGCGATGGTCGGTCTACTGGCCGCGGTCCGTGTACATCCACGACTGTCGGGATGGGTGTCCTGGATTCAAGCTGGGTGGCAACACCGGCTGCGCTACGGCGTGGACGCCGGTCTCGAGCAAGTTTCGGTCTTCGTCGTCCTTGCCGCGGTTGGACTCTTGACCTCGCCGGCGGTGGCCGCAGCTCTGCGCGGCGCTACCGCGATCATGGCGCCCATCGGCATGTTCGGCAACGCAATTCAGGTCGTCGTGATCTCCGAGAGCACCAGGTTGTCGTCACAGCCGCGGCAGGTGTGGAACTCGCTGTTCAGGCTCGCCGTAGTAACTGGTTTTGTCACGGCGACAGGTGGATTCGTCGTGCAGCTGTTGCCGGACGCGATAGGGTTCTACCTTCTCGGCGATTCGTGGGTGTTGGCCACTCAGGTCCTTCCTTTCATCGTGCTCGAGTATGTCGCAGCCGGTTTCGCGGTATCACTGGCGATCTTCCTGCGCACGTTTAATCGAAGTTCTGAAACCCTGGCGCTGAAAGCAGCCCTGTCCGGAGCTCTGATCATCGGATCTACCTCGGCGGCCGTGCTGTTCGGCAACGCTGTGGGCGTGGCGATCGGGCTCGCCGTGTCGTCGATCCTGGTGACGGCTGTGGCGTTCGCTTGGTTCATGCCGTGGCAACCACGGCCGCGAGCAGAATCGGTCGATATCGCTGCGGGTTCGACGATAAACGAGCCTGACGATGCCAAGGTTTTTGCCGAAGGCGTCGAGCCTGCGCTCTTGGCCGAAGTCGACGGAGCGTTGGGCAACCTCGAACCGCAACGGGCGATCGCCGCCCACTCGCTGCAGCCTTCGAGTGCCCCGCAACCGGCAACAGGGGCGGGGCTCCTGAGTCAGGTTCGTATGACGCTGCCCGGCCAGAAGCCTCATCTTGCCTCGGTGGCGAAGTTGCGGCGAGCAGTCGTCCGCTCGGCAACACCGGGGGTGATCGCGGCGTGGACATTCGTCGTGATGGCCATTCTGGTACCGGTGTACATCTTTCAAGTAACGGCGCTTCCCACAGATAACTTGTGGGTGGGCCCGGTGCTGATAATCGTGGTGTCGGTTGCACGGTTCAGCTGGATCATGGGAACAGGCGAACGGCGCCTTTTCGAGATGATCTTCTGGTCTTTCACGTATGCGTTTCTCGGACTGGCACCGCTCGCGCAGTTGCTGCGTGGCCCCTGGCCGGTAACAGTTCCCCGCACCGATACCACCATCACCGCGTGGGCGTCAGCCATTGTGCTGGTCGGAATCCTTGCGTTCCTGTGTGGGGTGGGGGTCGACCACATCCTCAACAACCGGCGCGCACGCTCCACCCGGAAGGACTTCGACGGATTCAAACAAACCGTCCACTACTCGCGGCTCATGATGCTCACCATCGGCACTGTCGTGCTGAACATCTATTACCTGTCACTTGTCGGCCCCTTCCAATTCGTCAAGAGCCGCGACGAGTCGTTCCAACTGCTCGCCGCGAACTTCCCGACGCCCAACATCGGCGTGGTTTTCCGGTCTGCTGTGTTCATGAGCCTGATCGTCGCTTGGGTGGGATTGATCCGGTACCGGCGCGAGGCGCGAATCGCCGCGGACCGCGGACGACCTGAATCGCGTGCTCGGCTGAATCTCAACCTGATACTCGTAGTCGTCGTTGGCGTGCTGTTGGCCAACAGCTTGAACCCCGTGTCCAATGCACGGTATCTGTCCGGAACGGCAGTCCTGGCTGTTGCGGCAGCTCTTGGTATGTTCGCCACGCGAAACCGATTCCGCTTCAGTGCATATGGTTTTTTGTTGGCGCTACTGGTCATATTTCCGCAAGCCGATGCCTTCCGGTATTCCTCCCAAGCCAATGTCGATCTTTCCGACCCGATCGAATCGCTACAAACCCCCGACTATGATTCGTTCGCACAGATCATCAATGGGTATCTGGTCGCGATGCGCGATGGCATTGACTTCGGCAATCAGGCTTTGGGCGTCGTCCTGTTCTGGATTCCGCGTGCGATATGGCCTGGTAAGGCCTACGACACCGGGATTGTCATCGCGAACAGCCGTGGCTATGGATTCACGAACTTGTCCGCGCCGCTGTGGATTGAATTCTTCATGAACGGCGGTTGGCTCGTCTTGGTGCTCGGAATGTTCACCCTTGGGGTCGCGCTGCACCGGTGGGACACCAATCTGGACCGTGAACTCGCGCTCTACAGTATGCCGACAATTTTGGGCTGCATTCTCCCCTTCTACATGCTGATCCTGCTGCGCGGTTCGTTGCTGCAGGCGGCACCATATCTGTTCTTCACCATCCTGTGCACCTTGTTCGTGACTCGCCGGACCAACTCGAAGACCACGGTGCCGAAGCCCTTCCCGCTGCAGCCAGGACGCAGGCCCGCGTCCAGAGCTGCTGCGGAGGAGGTGGTGAGCCATGTCTGACACAGCCTGGAGAATGGAATGCCCCGGGAGACTGAAATGAAGAAATCTGGCCAAGTCTTGACCGTGGTGTTGCTCGTTTCGGCCGTAGTCGCTCTCCTGATCTTTGGTCTGGCGCGTGTTGCTCCGGGCCACAACGACGATGCGACCGCACGTCCCGCGCTGGCCGAAACCCTGCTCGCACCAACGCCGCCCAGCGAGCAGTTCGATCATCGGCCCACGCTTCTCGTCGTAGGTGATTCATATGTGGGTGGAACAGGCGACCCCACCGTCGTCGTCTATCCAGAGCAGGTTGCCGACGAGATGGGCTGGAATGTCCGCATCGACGCTGTCGGCGGTTCGGGATACGTCTCGAACGTGACCGAAAGTGGTCGGAAAAGGCCGAGTCTGATCGAGCGCTTGCCTGCCGACAAAGCCAGCTACACACCGGACATAGTCCTGGTCGACGCGGGTCGCAACGATCTGGCACTCGACCCGGCGGCTGTCGTCCCCGAGATCGACCGATATCTCACCGAGGTACGTGCGGCCTGGCCCGATGCCCAGATCGTCGTTGTGAAACCACAATTCGCGTCCGCTGCAGTACCCGCGAACTATCCGCCGCTAGCCAATGCAATCGACGAGATCGCGACAAGGATTGGTGCGGCGACGATCGACCCGGTGACCGAAGGCTGGTGGACAGGAATCGATCTGGAACCGCTGCTGTTCGCCGACAAGGTGCACCTCAACGGGGCAGGAACGACCTACTACGCCGACAAGATCGCCGAGGCCCTCAACAAGATAAGTATTGCTTCCATCGAATCCCCTGGAGGTAACTGATGCGTGAACTGCGCGACCTCTTCCACCTCGTGAGCGTGAACTGGCTGATGGTGGCGACTTGCTGTTTGATCGGTGGAGTGCTGGCAGGGGCTGCCAACCTGATGGCGCCGGTGACATACAAGGCCATCGCGACCGTGTTCATCGCTACCCCGAATTGGAACGACTCGACCGCGATGCCAAGTGCTACGGGGCCGAGGCCGACGTCGTACGGCGACGAGTACAGCCAGATGCGGATCCCCACCTATCAGCGCCTCGTCGAGACGCCAGTAGTGCTGGCGCCGGTAGTCGAACGGTTGGGACTGGAGATGACGCCGGCGCAGCTTGGCGAGCACATCTCCACCAGGCCCGTCCCTGACACGGTCATGATCAACATCGAAGCCGGATACGAGTCTGCCGGTGGCGCTGCGACGATCGCCAATGCGGTGGCCGAGCAGCTGATAACGGTCATCAAAGAAGTCGAGAAGCCGACGTTCAACAGCGCCTCTCCGGTGCAGCCGATCATCGTCAGGCCGGCTGTTGCACCAAGCGGTCCGACGTCGCCACGGGTCTTGGTGAATGTCGGCGCGGGGCTGGCAGTCGGACTGGTGATTGGTATGACCCTGGCAGCCTTCCGTACCCGTCGCCGTGACGTGCTGCCCCCCGCAACTGGTGAGAACCTGCTCGGTGTGATCACCATGAACGAGATCAACGATGATGGCGAGGTTCGGGACATCAGCGGCGACACGCGATTCCTCCGCATCGCGCTGTTGGCTGCTCTCGACGAGAAGCCCGCGGGTGCGGTGTTACTGACAGCGCCGCGGTCGTCCGAGCTGGCGTTCACCGCAGCACTGCAGTTGAGTCGGGCGCTGGCAGAGTCGGGTGCCAGCACGGTACTGGTGGCTGCCGACTACACGATGCACCCCTTCGGGATCGACGGCCCTGGCTTGGGCGAATTGCTCTCCGAAGAGGTCGCTATCGATGACGCTCTCATCCCTTTGGGGCCTCATCGGCACGCATTGGTCGGGCCGGGAAAGCCGCCGAAAAACGTGACAGCTGCTTTCACCAGTCATGCGATCACCGAAGTAGTGACGCAATTGGGTCGTAGGTTTGACTACGTGTTGTTGCAGGGCCCGGCGGTTCTCGAATCGACCGATGCGATCGACCTGGCCAACCGCGCTGGGTCCTGCGCTCTTTTGTGTCCACCTGCGACAGCGGCCGAGGACATCGACGAGGGTGAGTATCTGCTGGGTTTGGCGGACGCGGACTACCTGGGCAAGATTCTGATCCTGAATCCGGAAGCGGTCAGCACTTTGGAATCACAGAGATGACTGGGCCCAAGTCGTACCGGAGCAGGCCTGGAATTGATTACTCGACAAAGGATCTCAAGAGGACGGGGCGGGCATGGAACTGTTGAAGCGTGGATGGCTGGTAGTGCGGCGTCGTTGGCCGGTACTCATGATCACGGTCGTGGCGGCCATCGTCGCGGTGAGCCTTATCAACGCGACACAGCGCGAGGAGTACACCGCTTCTGCAGAGATCTTCCTGAGAGCTCCCGATGTCAAGAGCTCGGCGAGCGCCTACCAGGGTGACTTGTTCTCCCGCCAGCGCGCGCAGACGTACGTGTCGATGATTACGAGCGAAGAGGTGGCGACACTGGTGATCGACCGGCTCGGGTTGCCAGAGCAGCCTTCCGAGCTCTCCAAACGCGTCGATGCTGAGATCGTGCAGGACACCGTTTTGGTAACGATCTCGTTGACTGACAGCGACGCGCAACGGGCAGCGAATATCGCCAACGCCTACGGCGACGTGTTCGGGCAGTACATCGCGCGCGTCGAGAACCTCGAAAACGATCCTGACGTGCCTCCGCTGGTCGTCGTCGTGAAGCCGGCGACTGCCGAGAACGCACTTCGCGGAGGCCAGCCCCTGTGGCTGCTTGTCACTCTGGCCACAATTCTCGCGCTGGTTCTGTCGGGCGCATTCGTGTGGTTCTTGGAGCGCTTCGACACGAGGGTCCGGTCCCGCAAGCAGATCGAGGAGGCTACCGGAGCACCCGTCGTGGGAACTTTGCCTCCTGCCCGCGCCCTCGAGTCTCGCTCGGTGCTGGAGACTTATCAGGACGTGACTGCGTTCGCAGAATCAGCGCGGCGATTATCCGTCAATGTCGACCATGTGCTCGGGCGGATGGCGGGTACCGGCACAGTCCCGAGCGTCGCGGTATCGAGTGTCTCGGGCTCTGAAGGACGGTCAGTGGTTGCCGCCGCACTGGCTGCTGCGCTGGCTGACCGCGGACACCGAGTCGCGTTGATCGATGCGGATCGGACTGGTGAGCCCCCACTGCATCGTGCTGCATTGACCTCTGGTGAATCAAAGCTTCCTGGTCTGAAGTACTTCTGCATCCACGAGGGTGAAGCGGGGTTTTCCGAGAGGGCTCTGCGCAATCTCATCGGTAGCCTCGCGGGGGAGTGCGATCTCGTCGTGTTGGACGCTCCGGCGTTTGCCGAAACCGCGGAGGCCCAGATGGTTGCGGAGGTAGCCGATGCCGCACTCCTCGTTGTGCGCCCCGGTCACACTCATCTGGACGCGTTGGCACGGCTGAGGGCCTCCATGGATGTCTTGGACACCCCGGTGCTCGGGATCGTTGTCAACCAAGCGAAGGAGACCAGCACGCCGGAGACGGTGTACGTCTGACCGCTGCGGCGTGGCGACTTACGTTCGACGGAACACGCTGTCGTCGAACGATGTCACCGGCGTCACATGGGAGTCGCGATGCCACCACGCGAAGTCATCCACCGGTGCGATCGGTTTGGCCGGAACACCCGCGTAAAGCATGGATTCGGGTAGTTCGGCACCTTCGCGTTGCTTGCCCATCAGCGAACCGGCCGCAAGTACCGAACGCGCAGGCAGGTACGAATCCTTGAGCATGATCACTGAAGTCGTGCTGATGGAGCGCTCGCCCAAGATCACCCGACCAACGGTCGTCTTATCGTCCGACAGGTCTATCTCGTGGCTCTGAAAGATGCTCTTGACTCCGCCGATGGCCGCGTACTTGCGAAGCACAACTTGACCGGAACAGTCCAGATAGTGGCGATTCGTAATGCCGCCTTGTTCCTCGAGAATGAGCATTCCGACAAACCTGCTGAACTGTTGGTAGCCTGGAGCGGCCGTTATCTGGTTCATCGAACCGATCATCGCCTTGGGCCCCAGTCTGACGGCGGCCAGATTGCGAAAGATGTTCAGCTTGTACATGACGACGTCGTCGTCGAGTTCGAAAGGTCCGCAGCCGAGCACCACATTTGGAGCGATGACAACGTTGTCGCCGATGGCGTTCCCCAGACGCCGCAGAGCCCAGATTTTGAACCGGCTATGCGGCAACAACCACACGACGAGCGACAGCAGCGCGTTCGGACGATTCAACGAAGTCTCCGCGATCAACCGTTACACCTCTCGCTCCGGGACAACCCAGCTGCCCGTGGGTGGAGATCAGGCCTGTCGTAGGCCACTCATTGGCACGATAGCACTGGCTTCGATCCTGGTCAGGCCGGAAATCGGAGCCCTTATTCGGTAGAGGCGCCCCGAGGGCGCTGTGACATTGACAGCCCGCCGGATCGGAGACGAGCCTGGCTGGGAACCCGAGATTTAACCTCGGCCCCGAACACGCTAAAGTTACTGGCGAGTAGCAAGGAGAAGAAGATGGCTAGTTGGGCTGGAAATCCGTCGTTCGATCTGTTCCAGCTGCCTGAGGAGCATCAGGAGCTGCGTGAGGCGATCCGCGCGCTGTGTGAGAAGGAGATCGCGCCGCACGCCGCCGATGTAGATGAGAATTCGCGCTTCCCCCAGGAGGCGCTCGACGCGCTGGTGTCGTCGGGCTTCAACGCCGTCCACGTACCCGAGGAGTACGGCGGTCAGGGCGCGGACTCGGTCGCGGCGTGCATCGTGATCGAAGAGGTCGCCCGGGTCGACGCGTCGGCTTCGCTGATCCCGGCGGTCAACAAGCTGGGCACTATGGGGCTGATCTTGCGCGGCTCCGACGAGCTGAAGCAGAAGGTGTTGCCCGACATCGCGTCCGGTGCGGCGATGGCGTCCTACGCGCTCTCCGAGCGGGAGGCCGGCAGCGACGCCGCGGCCATGCGCACCCGCGCCAAGGCCGACGGCGACGACTGGATCCTTAACGGTGCCAAGTGCTGGATCACCAACGGCGGCAAGTCTTCGTGGTACACGGTGATGGCGGTCAGCGACCCGGACAAGGGCGCCAACGGCATCTCGGCGTTCATGGTGCACGTCGACGACGAGGGCTTCGCGATCGGGCCCAAGGAGCGCAAGCTCGGCATCAAGGGCTCACCGACCACCGAGCTGTATTTCGAGAACTGCCGCATCCCCGGCGACCGGATCATCGGCGACCCGGGCACCGGCTTCAAGACCGCGCTGGCGACGTTGGACCACACCCGCCCGACCATCGGCGCCCAAGCCGTCGGCATCGCCCAGGGGGCGCTGGACGCGGCTATCGAGTACACCAAGGACCGCAAGCAGTTCGGCCGGCCGGTCGCCGATAACCAGGCCGTGCAGTTCATGCTTGCCGACATGGCGATGAAGGTCGAGTCCGCCCGGCTGATGGTCTACAGCGCCGCCGCACGCGCTGAGCGGGGTGAGGGCAACCTCGGTTTCATCTCCGCGGCGTCGAAGTGTCTGGCCTCGGACGTGGCCATGGAGGTCACCACCGATGCGGTGCAGCTGTTCGGCGGGGCCGGCTACACGGTCGACTTCCCGGTCGAGCGGATGATGCGCGACGCCAAGATCACCCAGATCTACGAAGGCACCAACCAGATTCAGCGCGTAGTGATGAGCCGAGCCCTGCTCAAGTAATCGGACACGACAGTTTGGCGACCCGTGGTAGGCGGCCAGGTCAGCAATACGAATTCGGTTTCAGCGAAGGCCGCCCGCCATGTGGTAGTCCATGTTCTGAATGTACGGCGAGTCGGTAACACGGAAAGGTGAGTGCACAAGGGCCTGAACGTTACCGGCGCGTTCAAGGCTCACGATCACCTCGCCGGGACGTAGGTCGAAGTTGCAGACGCTCCGGCCCGCGCCCACGGCGCATGTGGAGGTGATGCCACCTATGGTTGCCCGCACCGTCGCTGGTGCGGTCGTAAACACCACCACCTCGACATTGTCTACCGCCGCCGGGCTGCCAGGAACGGTTTGCATGGGAAAACTGGTGTCGTACGACGGTACTGAGTCGGCCAATTGTGATCGGTGCGAGACGTAGAGCGCATCGCGGACCAGCGTCGGATCGCTGCCGTATTTGAACTGCGCAATGTTGAATGCCTGCATGTCCAACATCTTCCAGCCATGCTGAACCGAGGGTGCCATTGCTGTGCCCTCGGCGTAGTCGTTCCACGTCACCAACTGCACCCACTCCGCGCCCTCATTGACAGCGATTTCCCATCCGTTGGCGTTAGTTTGCGAGTTGAACGGCTCTTCGAACAAGCCTGATCGGGGTCTGTTGTCCTGAAAGGCAACGGGCTGCATGAAGATCTTGCCGAGCGCGTGGGCATCTCGCACCAGACCGACCTGCGCACCGAAACCCGGGTTGTCAGGGTCCACAGTCGATGGGTTCCGGCCGCCCCAGTTTCCGAACCCATAGCTGATCGGAGCGAACGCGGTCATATAGAGATGCGCATGCAGGAAGGTGGGCACGAATGCAACGTCGAGCTCATAAGTTTTCCGAAGCGCGCCCAGTGCATCGTCCCACCAGGCAGTGGACTTGCGTTCGGCGTAGAACGCGCTCAACACAACGCGGCCATCAGACAGACGAAATGCGCCGTCCGCGGCTAAGTACGGCGCGAACGCTGCCGCGAACTGCGTGGGTGTCATACCTGCGATGGTGTCGGAGGCCAGGTCGGCTTGCGGTTGTATGCTGAAGCCCGGCGTTGCCTCTGCTGCGCGCAACAAATTTCGGACGGCCTGGTCCTGCAGGGTTGTGTTGGTAATATCGACGGTGAATCCATCAATACCAACGCTTCTGGCCTGATTGACGTCGGTAAGCGCATCCTGGTAGCGCCAATCCGTACCGCTGATGGGGTCGCGCGGCATTGGTCTGTTCCGCATGTAACCACCGTAGCGGGCATGAATCCCGTTCTCTCCGTCAGGATTCATCAGATGGACTGTGTAATAGTCGGTTTCGGATGGCAGGTTGTCAATGGAAATCGGCATCCAAGGCACGTAGTGAGCGAACACCTTTTGCGGAGTGGCGGTCACCACCATGTCGAACGGCAGGTAAGGAGTGGACAGGACTTGTCCAGCGGTGATGACGGGCACCGTCACCGTGACCGTAGTACTGGTATGAGCGTCGCTGATTCTGATGGTGAACGAATCGGCGGTGCTATTGACGTCGACTGTTGATGGTGAACTCTGACGAGCGTCGGGCTTCGGTGTGTATGTGAATGTCCCGGTCGTGTCTATCGTGACAGCACCGTGCTTGGGTTGGCCGACAACAACGTAACTTAGCGCATCGCCGTCGTGATCAGTCACGTGCAAAGAACCGGTGATAGCACCGGTCGCATTGTCAGGTTCTCCGAGGCTTGGTCCCTCTTCGATCGTCGGAGCGGTGTTGCCGCGAACAACAGCGATGCGGTGCACCGCATCTCGGACCTCGTCGCCAAGGTAGAGAACGTTGCCATCAGGGCTCAAAGCGAGTGTGGGTACCCTCGACCCAGTCAAAGAACTCGCTGCTACAGTTTCCACTCGCCTGGTCACAGTGTCGACCACGGTAATGCGGTCATTGGCGTTCGCGATGTAAAGGGTCATTCCGTCGGAGCTGATGGCGATGCTCGAGGGACGCATGCCCACAGAAATCGACGCAACGGCAGAAAGCGTTGAGGCATTGATTATTGACAGGCTGTTGCTGTACTGATTCGTGACGTAGATGGCTCCGCCATCGGGGCTGATGGCCAAGCCCGATGGCCGTGAGCCGACTCGGATGGTTTTGGAGAAGATGCTGGGATTGGCGTCGATCTGTTGGTTGGTTGTGGTGTCGATGACGGAGATGC